>JANQGC010000280.1 GCA_028277515.1 Anaerolineae bacterium | reverse complement strand
CGGGGAGATAAAATCTCCAACCTGGTGGTGATCAAGGCTGGCATCGGGATCAGCGCGGGGATTGTGCTCGACGGCCGTGTTTTTGCCGGCGATCATGCCAGCCAGGGGGAGATTGGCCACGTGACGGTGGTTGATGGCGGGCGGTTGTGCACCTGCGGTCGTCGTGGCTGCCTGGAAACGGTGGCCAGCAGCCGGGCGATTATTGAAGAGGGCCGGATCATCGCCGAAAAAGAGCCGGATTCGATTATGGGTCGGCTGGCGGCGGCTAATGAGACGGTTACAACGGATGTGGTACTGGGGGCATTTGCAGCGGGTGATGCGCAGGTGGAGGCATTGATCGCCCAGGTTGGGCGCTATTTGGGAACGGCCGTGGCCTTTACCGTCTCTTTGTTGGATATCGAGCATGTGATCATTTGTGGGCGCACGGCGCGATTTGGCGATTTTTTGCTAGGGGCAATTGGTGCAGAGGTAGAGCGCCGTGTGCTCAAGCGCATCGCCGAAAATACGCAAATTGCGCTCAGTGATTTGGGAGCGGATATTATTATCCTCGGCGCAGCGGCGCTGGTTTTATCGCGCGAGTTAGGGGTGATTTGAGCGTGATGTAGAACAAATTGCCTAATTTGTTCTTTGCGTAAAAAAGGCTTTTTGCGCTACAGGGCAATCGCAAAAATAGGATGAATGTGATTGATGATTGGTCATAAACTGATGCTGGCGTTTGCGGGGGATGAGCCGCCGGAAAGGATATTGCGCTGGCTGGCGGAACGGCCGGTGGCCGGGTTCACGCTGTTTCGCCATTTGAATGTACGCAGTCCGGGGCAGGTCAGGGAACTGGTCCAGGGTTTGCAGCGGGCGGCGGTTCAGGCTGGACGGCCGCCGTTGATTATCGCCGCCGATCAAGAGGGGGGACAACTGATGGCTCTGGGCGAGGGCACGACCCCTTTTCCCGGAAGTATGGCCCTGGCCGCCGCTCAGGATGCGGACCTGACGCGCCGGGTGGGTCGAGCGATGGGCCTGGAAATGGCTGCCATGGGGGTGCAGGTCAACTATGTACCCAATTGCGATTTGAACAGCAACCCCCGCAATCCGGTCGCCGGGGTACGCACCTTTGGCGATGACCCGGCACCGGCTGAAGAAATGGTAGCGGCCATGGTTCAAGGTTTGCAATCGGCCGGTGTGGCGGCGACGATGAAGCATTTTCCGGGCAGCGGACAGGCGGCGGTGGATCCCCATTACCAGATGCCGCTGATCGAGCGCAGCAGGAATGAGCTGGAAGAAGTGGAATTACGGCCGTTTCGGGCGGCCATTCGCTCCGGGGTGAAGCTGGCCATGAGCGGACACTTTGCCATTCCCGCCTTAACCGGTGACCGGGAAACGCCGGCGACGCTGTCGAAGGTGGTCATGGATGATTTATTGCGCCATGAATTGGGTTTTGCGGGGGTGACGATTAGCGATGCCCTGGATATGGGAGCGATTACACAAGGGGCCGGTCAGATTGTTGATGTGATCGCTGCCGCCCGCGCCGGTGTGGATCTATTGCTGCTGACGGCCGATGGTGATGTGCAGGAACGATTGTACGCCGGGTTGGAACTGGCTTATGGGCGAGGATTGATTGGGGATCAACATATACAACCGTCGGTGGGACGAATTTAGGGGTTTAAGGCGTGGCTAGGCGAACAGGATCAGCCCGATCTGGATGTGATTAGCTGTTTGGCGCACCGGGAATTGGCACGCGAGGTGGCCGAACGTTCGTTGACCCTTGTGCGGGATGAACGCGGGCTGCTGCCATTAAAGCTGGATGACCAGGCGCGCATTGGGCTGTTCATGCCCTGCCCGCGAAATTTGACGCCTGCTGATACATCCTCCTTTGTACGGCCGTCTTTGGCGGCGGCGATAAGAGCTTACCATTCCCATGTCGAAGAAATATTGTTCGATCAAGGGCTGCCGGCTGGAGAGGTGGCGTCGCTGCGAGAAAAGGCTGCCGAATATGATCTGCTGTTGTTGGGCACGATTGATGCCGGGATGGATGAAGGGCAGGCGCTGTTGGCAAATGAGCTACTCAAGCTGGATGTGCCGTTGGTGACAATTGCCCTGCGCACGCCTTATGACCTGGCGGCTTACAACCAGGCGCAGACGCAAATCTGCACTTACTCCATTCTAGATCCATCAATGCAGGCCTTGGCGGGGGCTTTGTGGGGGCGCATTCCCTTTCGTGGCCGTTTACCGGTAACTGTCGATGGTTTGGCCGGTCAGGGTCATGGGTGAATGGCTTGACGACGGTCGTTGTCCATTGTATACTTTTTAGTAAGTTAAATTAACTAACAAAGTTGAGATGAATACCCCTATGTTTGTTGGATTGGATATCGGAGGCACTAAAACGGCCGTCTTGGTCGTCGATCAGGATTTGACAATCCGCTCCCGTGCTGTTTCCAAAACCGACGTGTCCGATCCGACCAAATTGATGGAGGGGGTTGTGCAAACGATCCACTATGCGCTCCGGGAAGCGAGAGTTGGGCCGCAGCAGCTTACCGCTATTGGCGCGGGACTGCCGGGAAGGGTTAATCTTAACAGTGGTGAGATTAAAATGGCGGTCAACTTGAACCTGGTTTCTTTTCCATTTGGTGAGCAGCTTTCATCCGCTTTTGACGTGCCTATCTTTGTAGAGAATGATGTGCGCACGGCCGCTCTCGGCGCTTTCATCGCCCAACCCGACCATGAAAAAATTTACCAGTTTGGTTATCTCAGTGTCGGCACCGGCATTTCGGCGGGGTTGGTGTTGAATGGACAAATTTACCGGGGAAGCAATGGCATGGCGGGTGAAATCGGCCATGTGCTTTTTGAGCCGGAAGGGGCTGTTTGCAGATGCGGGGCGCGCGGCTGTTTGGAGGCGGTTGCCTCAGGTCCGGCAATTGCTCGTGAATGGCAGGTGGCTCACCGGCCGGCGCTTGAAAGAGCGGTTTCGGCCAGGGATGTTTATGATGCGGCCGATCGGGGAGAGGAAACGGCCGTTTCGATCATCAAACGGGCCAGCAGATATCTGGCCCGGTCCATCCAAATGCTCGTCATGCTTTATGATGTGGAGAGACTGGTATTAGGCGGGGGCGTGACACGGGCAGGTTCGTCATTTTTAGATCCGTTAAATTGTGCCCTTTTCCATATTCGGAAGGAATCGGATCTGGCGAGTGAAATGCTGTTGGCAAGCAAGATTAGCGTGCTGCCCGCTGATTCCGATGCGCCAACATGGGGAGCGGTGAATTTGGCGTTGCAAGGGTTATCGACTGAATAAATAGTTGGGATAAGATAGTTTATCCTTGTCGGCCTACCATTTCCTTGATCCAGATTGGGGCAAAAGGTGATGTGCATCCCCTGGATACAGGATAATCGCGAAATACACCCAATGTCTCCCCAATGGCAATGGCTTGCTCACGATGCTCAGGAAAGTGAATTCCGATTTCCGCAAGACAATTGTTCATCGTCCATTGCGCTTCTGGAGCAGCATCTCCCATTTCAGACTCAATGCGACCCAAAAGCAATGGGATGTCGATCCCTTCTGGGCTTTTGACAACCCTTATGCTAGTTAGGTTCCATCCGGCACGGGCAACCATCGGGTCGTCACTGTTCATCCACTCTTGGCGAAGCGTCTCTCTGTGGGGATGATGTTTCACGATATAGGCGTTGAGCCAGTCCGCCACTTGCACAAAGGTGACAGATCGTACCATCTCATCCACCTGATCTGCTGACAAGGTCTTTGGTTTAATCAGGAGAATTGCCAGGAGCCTGGCGTCAATGTTCTCGGTTTCCCAAAGAGCCAAACCCAACGCGCGGTTGGTCTTGATCTGCTTCGCCAGCTTCCGAATCTCGCCAAGACGGACACCGAATTGATTGTCACCGGCACCATTCTTTCTGTTCTGGGCACGCATTTTCTCACTGCCCAGGGCTTCAAGCTGCGTAAGCGTTTCTTCGAGCGTCATCATATCAGTGTTTACTCCTTGCTTCATAGTCTAATCATTTATCTGATAAATCTGAATTAGATTGCCGCATGTATCATCGAATGCAGCGATGGTAGACTGACCCACATTCGTTGGTTCCATGGTAAATTTCACGCCCAATTGTCTCAGGCGTTGATATTCAGCCTGTATATCATCAACTTCAAATGCCGTAAATGGGATGCTATCGGCAACCAATGACTTTTTTAATGCCTTCATTGCCGGGTATCCGGCGTTCGGTTCCAACAGTAATTCTGTGCCATTCGGTTCGGCCGGAGAGACAACGGTTATCCAACGATCACCGTTTGCAAGCGCAATATCGTGTTTCTTTACGAAGCCCAAAATCTCAGTATAAAAGTGCAGGGCTTTTTCATAATCATCAATTGATACACTGGTCAATTTGATCTTTAACATATCAAAATCTCCTTTTAATCTGATTTTTTTGGTTTTGCATTGCGAATCGTCTGCAATGCAGTTAGAAAATCCAGTTCTCTAAATTGACTAGGTGTAAACCCATAGTGTTGTTTAAATGCCTTACTAAAAGCTGCATGACTCTTATACCCTGCGGCCAGGGAAACTTCCGTAATATCAACAGCACCCATAATGAGCTTATTTGCAGCGCGTTCTAAGCGCACCCGCCGCACGTAAGCGGCAATATTCTCACCTATCTCGGCGGTAAAAATGCGGTGGAAATGGGGTACGGAGAAGCCTGCCATGTCGGCTAATCGTTCACGATTTAGCAATAGGGCGGTGTGCTGATGAATATACGTTTTTACATCCTCAATGCCGTTGACTGATGTTTGAGTTTCCTTAGTGTCTGCCATCACATAGTAAGTTTACCATACCTAACCGCCCATCGGCTGTTCCAAACGTATCATGACTACAGTTGACAACAGTAAAATGAGATGCGCTTCTTCTTATAGGATCTCAACCACATCTAAACTATTTAGGCTCTACATTATTGATTGTGTGATTATTGGTCGCGTTCCATCAACCAGGTATTAACAGCATCCTCAAACCTTTCTGGGCATTCCTCTTGTGGAGCATGCCCACAGGAAGGCAAGACAGCGTAATCAGCATTGGGCAGCGTGTTCGCCAACCGCTCACTGTCGGCAACCGGAACAACTGTATCATTGCCGCCTGTGATCACAAGTGCAGGTTGCGAGATGGCGAATAGTTTCCCAGTCACGTCGATAGGAGACTCACCCCACTCTTGCAAATACTCCCACATTGCTTCGTCCCATCCATCCACTTCAGTATGAATGAGTGTCAAACGCATCCGTTTTTCATCAATTGCCGATGGATCGAGATAAGTTTGGCGAACGAAGGATTCACTACTGCCAATCATTCGTCCAAACAACGGACCAAGCTTTTGTACTTGTGGCAATTTGATTATACCGGCAGGTACGCTCTCCTGAATAAAGACTGCCGAATCAGCAAGAATCAGCGCTTCGACCCGGTCAGGGTGAGTGTGTGCCGTTTGGAGGGCCAGCACGGAACCATAGGAGTTACCAACCAGAACCGCCTTTTCTATGCCGAGTTTGTCGAGCAAGCTAATGAGCTGCTCAATCGCGGCTTCACCCGAATAAGGATTACTGCCTGTCCAATTACCCTCTACCAACTTTTCGCTCAGGCCATAGGGAATTTGATCATAAGCGATGACACGCCCGCGTTCGTCAAAAAAGTCAAACAGTTCATTCCATGTAAATGAATTGAAAAGAGAGCCATGCAGCAATACAAAAGTCGGTTCATCCCCTGATTCAGCTTCATCAGCGAGATAATGAATGTCGATTCCATCAGTACCCTCAAAGGGGATGGTCACAAACTGACTTTCTTCCTGTGCCCTAGATTGTGGTGTGTGCAAGTTTTCCAGTGGGGTAATCGGGATTAAAAACGGTAAAATCGCTGCTAAAAACAAGGAGACAAGCATCACAATTCCTGCCCATTTGGCAATTTTTTTAATTCGATTCATTTTATTGGCTCCTTATATTAGTGGGTGGGGTTCCAGGCATCCATGACGCTGTAAAAATCGGCCGTTGCCTCTTGCATAGCTGTATCAAACATTTTTTGAACGGCCGCTTTGCTGTGAAATTCACGCATGGCGGTGGTCTGCAAAAACGCCTGAAAATCAGCTTTGTCGCGCCAAATAGACAGGAAAATAAACGGCTTGTCAGGTTTTGGTGACTCCAGACAAATCACTTGCTGCAAGCCGGGTGATGCTTTAGTCAGCGTGAATGACTCACGACAGATCGCCTCCATCTGCTCAACCTTCCCCTCTTGTGCCAGGAAGGTGGCAAAAACTGTAAATTGTCCACTCTCTAACATCTTTTTACTCCTTACTCAGTTTCTCAATCAATTCTTGCAAAAAGGATTGCTCCAGCTCGGATAGCCGAACCAGAAAATCCAACCCGGGATGGGATGCGCGGATGTCGTCTGAGAAACCAGCAAGGGTTGCACAACGAGCGGCGAGGCGCGATGCACGCTGTTCCAGCAGCGGAACAACAGTTTCAGGAGGGAGTACGTCAATAAAGTTTAATGAGATGCCATCGGGATATTCAATCGGTTGAAATTCAGCCAGCCGCTCCTGTAACAGCCGTCTGAATTCTGCCCGACCAACCTCTGTGATGGTGTAGATTGTACGCGGTGGACGCTTGGCAATTCGCTCTTCATGCCCTTTAACCAACCTCTCTTTCTCCAGCTTTGCCAATAATTGATAGGCGTTTGCTTTGCCGATGCGAATTGCCGTGGAAGGAGATTTGAGCAGTTCGTTCAGTTGGTAACCATGAAGGCTGTGCGCGCTCAGAATGCCCAATAACAACAGACGTTTGTCTTTGACGGTACTCATTAGTCACAATTATACTAGTCACTAATGATTAGGTCAAGTGGCATGTCCACATTCGTTGGCGGCCGTTTCTTCCAGGCAAAAAAGATGAGTTCATACTTGACCTGGCCGTGGTCGGCCAATGTAATTGTATTATAATGAAGCTAACCTGCGATCTTGGGATTCATTCGCGTATTTCCCAATGAGGTGTCGGACTTGAACTGCTGCCACAGGTTCGAGCGGCCGCATCCGATACAGACATGCTCACAAGTAGTTTTATCTGGTGGGAAGAAATAGTTTGTCTGTCACTCAGTAAGCTATTTGCACGTTAAGTAACAGAGCTTGACGATGCATGTGCATGATGATAATATACACAAATGATTGATTTGAGTAATCCTAATGGGTTTGAATGGGACGAAGGCAATCAAACCAAGAACTGGATTAAGCACCAAGTCTCAACGTCCGAATGCGAAGAAGTATTCTTTAACTTGCCTCTTTTACTGGCAGATGATGTGCAGCATTCACAAGAGGAGAAACGATTTTACGTATTAGGACAAACAAATGCAGAGCGAAAACTTTTTATCTCATTCACCATTCGCACGAATAGAATTCGTGTGATTTCTGCTCGTGATATGAGCCGCAAGGAGTGACAAGTTTATGCCAAAGAAAATACCTAAATTTGAAAATGAAGATGAAGAACGAGAATTTTGGGCAACCCATGATTCCACTAATTATCTCGATTGGAGCAAGGCAGAACCTGCTGTGTTTCCAAAATTAAAACCGTCTACAAAAACGATCTCATTACGGTTGTCAGAGTCAATGTTAAATGAGATTAGGCTTTTAGCAAACAAGCGGGACATACCTTATCAGTCGCTTATTAAGGTTTTTCTACGGGAACGAATTGACAGTGAACTTTATAAGCAGCATGTTCAAAAATCTTAAATCAGCAGGAAATGTAGATGGGAGAAATTCTACAAGCTATTGAACTACTTAGTGGTGGCACTTGCTATCAAACAGAAAGATTTTCTCTGGATCATGTTGTTTTGCCAGAATATCAGGATGCGGGTGAGGTTTTCAGTAAGAGCAAGATTTTTGAAACAGATAACAGAAAAGGGGGAAATATCCAGATTGAGGTAGGTAGTAGTTCTGTGCCTTCACTTTTCAAATACTTTTTGGATGGAGCGAGACGCACTTACAAAGTTGTAGATTTCGGTTCAACTGACGGTAAATCTTTACCCATTGTTGCTGGACAAATTGGCACGGCCGTTTGCCGATGAGATAATAAACGATTGAAAAAATATCACCTTTGGCGTGATAATGTGCTGGCTATACCTGACCGCATGGGGAGTGAATTTGACACAATCGCCAAAGAAATCCCCAAAATCAGAATACCCAAGAACAAGCCTAATAAATTTCCATTGGACAAGTACTTAAATATCGCCTCAAGGACAACCCTGAAAAACCTTTTGAAAACTTGGCAATTGCTAAAATTCAAGTCACGATGCTGAACATGGAGGTTGAGTTAATCAGCAATATGGCAACGTCAAATAAGCTAAAGTCTAACCAGATGACCTGACCAGGGTTTAGTGGACAGGGAGTTAGAATCTAGCGTCTATTCATTTCCAATGAAATTTATACCCCTATATGGTGTTGAATCAACAAACCGCTCATTTGTTGGCACTCACTGGAATCCCAAATATCTTCGTGCAATTCAGTGCATTTTACATGTAACCAAAGGTGTTGTAACAGTTAATCCCATTTTTTTGATAAGGCGTTTGGGAAAAATATTGAAGAATTTTTCGACTTACTAATGGCGAAATTTTGCGTATGATTAGCGGCAAATAATGGTCTTATCTCCTCCTGGCTTTCCCGACCCTCAGAAGAATTGAATGCAGTGAATTTGGCACTGCGAGGGTTTTGTAGGTTCAGAGCCACAGGTTTTTTATTATTGACCGGCACGTAAATAGGTGCTACACTATTTTACGTGGAGGAATAAAATGGAAAAACAGAATGTAACTCTTTCACTCCCTAAAGATATCTTGCGTAAAGCTAAAATCCTTTCTATTGAGCGAGAAACTTCTCTGTCGGGTTTGTTGACGGACGTCCTGACAGAAATTGTCAACCAGGCCGATCAATATGAAATCGCCAAGAAGAATCATTTGGCGTTGTTAGAAAAAGGGGTTGATTTCGGTACGAAAGGACAGGCGATCTGGACGCGGGATGGTTTACACCAGCGAGATGCTTAATTATCAGTTTGTTGACACCAATGTTTTGGTTTATGCTCACGATCCTTCGGCCGGGATTAAGCATGAAAAAGCAAAGGCTTTGATGCAAAATTTGTGGGAAACAAAAACTGGATGCTTGAGCATTCAGGTGTTGCAGGAACTTTTTGTCACGATGACCAGAAAAGTGCCTGTGCCCATACCTGTTCATGAAGCAGCTCAAATTGTGGCCGAATTGGGAACATGGCGGGTCCATCAGCCATATGTTGAGGACATTCTAAGCGCCGTGCAATTTCAAGAAAGGTATCGAATCTCTTTTTGGGATGCAATGATCATTCAAAGTGCTGCACAGCTAAAGTGTAAAATTTTATTTTCCGAAGATTTAAATGATGGTCAGGCATATGCAACCGTTCGGGTAATAAATCCTTTTGGAAATTAACGAAAAAAGCAACTTTTGTAAAGTCGGCCCTTTTTACAATCCCTGATCAGCAAGCAAGGGTACTTCCTCACCTTCCAGCATGCCAAACTGCATTTCATACAGATGAGCATATAAACCGCCGGTTTTCTCTAATAATGATTCATGCGTTCCTTGCTCGACAAGCCGCCCATCATTTAACACCAATACCCAGTCCGCGTTGACGATGGTACTCAAGCGATGGGCGATGACGAAGGAGGTGCGCCCTTGCATCAGATGATCCAGGGCTTCTTGCACCAGGCTTTCGCTTTCACTGTCCAGGGAGGAGGTGGCTTCGTCAAGGATCAGGATGCGCGGGTCTTTTAGAATGGCGCGGGCGATGGCCACACGCTGGCGCTGCCCGCCGCTCAATTTGACGCCCCGTTCGCCGACTTCGGTATCATAACCATGCGGAAGGTCGGAGAGGATGAAGTCATGAGCGTTGGCTGCTTTGGCCGCCGCTTCGACCTGCTCAGGGGAGGCTCCCAATTTTCCGTATTGGATATTAGCAAATACGGTATCGGAGAAAAGGATGGTTTCCTGGGGGACGATGCCGATTTGTTCACGCAGGCTCTGGAGATCGACCTGGCGAATGTCATGCCCGTCGATGGTGATCAGGCCATCATTGACATCCCAGAAGCGGGGGATGAGGCTGATCAGGGTTGATTTTCCGGCCCCGCTGGGTCCGACAAGGGCAATGACCTGTCCCGGTTGGGCGGTGAACGAGACGTCATGCAGGATGGGCGTATCGGCCGTGTAGGTGAAATTCACATCCTGGAACTGTACTTCGCCGCGTAGGGCTGGGAGAACGGCCGCGCCGGGCGGGCTGACGATATCCGGCTGTTCGTCTAGCAACGTAAACAGTCGTTCAGTCGCACCCAAGGCGGCCTGAAAGCTGGAATAGAGGCCGGCCAATGTGGCGATGGGGACGGCGACCATCATGGTATAGATCAGGTAGGCGACCAGGTCGCCGGCGGTCAACCGGCCCTGGATCACTTCATACGCGCCAAACCAGAGGGTGACGGTGATCGAGGTGAAGGCCATAAAGCCGATCAGCGGGCCTAAGACGGCGCTGATCCTGGCCTTTCGCATGGCCGCGGCGTAGGTTTTGTCGACTTCATGAGCGAAACGGCCGATTTCAAACGCTTCGCGGGAGAAGGATTTGACGATACGCACACCGGATACTGATTCTTCGACGACACTGGAAGAACCGGCCAGGGCATCCTGGACGGCTTTGGATTCACGGCGGATCTTGCGCCCTAACCAGACCATAGCCAGGGTGATGAAGGGCAGGCCAAGGAAGATGATCAGCGTCAGCCGCCAGTCCAGCCAGAAGAGGAGAACGGCCGCGCCTACCAATGTGATCGCCTGTCTTAGCAGGGCGACCAGGTCATCGGAGAGGGCCGCTTGCAAGAGCGACGTGTCGTTGGTGATGCGCGAAACAACTTCGCCGGTGCGGTATTCGCTGAAGAAGCGCAGGGATAGCTTCTGCAAATGGCTAAATATTTGCACACGAATGTCGGCCACCGCATTTTCACCGACGTAGGCCAGGGAGAGACGGTGCACAAAACTGGCGATGGCTTGCAAGATGAAAACGATGAAAAGACCGACAATTAGCTGGTTGAGCTGCATGAAATCGTTATCGACAAAAATGAGATCGATCAGATTACGCACGACCAGCGGCAAAATCAGGCCAAGCCCCACGCTGAAGAGCAGGGCGATGATGGAGATGGCCATCCATTTCCGGTAGGGTCGGATGTAGCGCAGCAGCCGCCGGTAGGTGTTGACCTGCTGGCGGGTGATGCGCGGCCGGGGCACATCGTCGTCCTTTTCATATTGGCGGCCCATGCGCCGGGTTCTTAGGGACATAATTTCTCTTAATACTCGCTAAAAGGTGTCATCTTTTTGGCGATTTGCAAAATAATATTGTGTAAGTTGGCATCCTCGGATGCCGGTCTAAAACCTGCGCATCGGAGGATGCGCACTTACTAAGGTATTCTGAAATTTTGTAAAGATTCAATAAAAGTTGCATCGGATATTCCTGCAATTTTCACTCATTAGCGGAAATCGGCAATATCTCTTACCTGGCCGACAGGGGTAAGGACGTCTATGTAAAAGGGAAAAAACCTCGCAGGCTTGCGAGGTTTTTTCAGGAAATGAACGTGACAGTCACTTCATTGATGACTTAGAGAACTAACGGAAGTTCAAGTGACTGTCACGTCTTGAGGAAATTCGCGGATAAACTACTTTAAGATCAGGAAGTTTAGCCCACTGAGCGTTGGCGATAGAATAAGCCGCTCAGAATCAAGCCGCCCAAGACCAGGATGATGAACAACGTTTGTAGGGGAAGCCCGGTTTGGTTGGCTTGAGGTATCCCGCTGAGGGTGATGGCCGTTGTTGAAGGTTCGGAAAATTGGGCCCAAAGACATCCATGGGTCACTTCGAGCTCTTTTGTTTCCAAGTCCGGATCGACTCCGTTAACACCGGGGAAAGTGCCGCAAACATCGGCCGGAACATCATTAAGCTTATTCAAGGCGACGTTTTGCGCCGGATAGGAAACCCCCAGCAGCACCAGGGTATATTCTTGCCCGTCAAATTGAAAAGTTGTCTGGTTCGGTGACGTCAACTGGGCGGTCAGTTTGTCGCCACAAAGCCAATTATCCTGCCGGATGCCGGATGGTGGATTGCCGTTTACATTGGGGTGATCCTTCGGCGTACCAAAAGTGAAGGGATAATTCGTACTGTTGTCGTATCCGCCATTAAAGGCAAGATATTCGCTGCTATAAAATGAATTTTCCGGGTAAGGGCAGATGTCGCCGGAATTGCTGCCGGGGGTGTTGGGCGTTTCATCAAGGAGTACATCCCATTCAAAATTGTTGGTGCCAGGAGTAGCGCCGCTGATGTCAATAGTCACGTCCAAATCTGCACCACTGATACCGGAATTACTACTGATGCGGCGGTTGTAATGGGTGATCAGACCGACCAAGAAGGGGGTTGACGGTTGAACATTCAGGGTACCGTTGGAGCCGTCAAAGCCGAAACCGCTGCCTTCGCTGTAACCACTCCCATCATTGTAAGGAGCGGCATTGTATGGCGAGTCGGTGTAACAATTTGATGAATCACCATTAACGGAGCCGGCATGTATTTTGTTTTCGTTGGTATCATCACCAGGCGAATTTTCAGTGGTCAGGCAGTCGATCGAACTTCCTGTGTCGGGATTGCTCCAGGTGCCGTCGACATTGGTCACCGGCAAGGGAACGGCTGCAGGTTCGGCATTGGAAACGGCAGCAAGAAAAGCTAATAAGATTAAAGTTGTCACAAAAGCAATACTAAAACGACGGTTCATTTTTCCTCCAGAAAAATTGACACGCACAGATCAACCGCGGGTCAAGGAATGACCCACTGAATCGGCGATCTACACACGATAAAAACGTTATACAGTTGTTTATTAATTGGAATGTGCCTTGGGCTGAGTTGTCAGTGCAAGAGAGAGTTGATGAGAATAACTATTGGGGCTTCCAACTTTATTTATTTTTCTACCACAATAATTTTAGCACATCTTTGTCATTTCAATGTTAAGATTTGGTTGTAAAACGGTTATAATTATGCATTAATTGTAGTGCTAAATCCCCGACTAGGAATAGAACGCGGACAAGAGCGGATTTGCGCAGATAAAAAATTCAGCGTCATCAGCGTGAATCAGCGTCCAATTAATCTTCTCTTTGTAAAAATGCCGGGTTACCAGGTGATGTGTATAAGGCGGCCGTATCGATCGCGGCCGATGAAACAGCCGTGCGTAATTCTTGGGGAGCCAGCACTTCAACGGCCGCGCCGAGAGCCAACGTGCGGGCCAACGCTTCTTCAAATCGTTCAAAGGTGAATATTATGACGCGCCAACCATCTGCATCCGGGCTGCTTTCGTCGAGAGCGGTTTGGATCTTTTCTCCCCAAAGGAGAGGTAATAAAGCGAATAAATCTGGAGAAATTCGTATAGTTACTGGGTATTGCGGCAAGCCCAATTCGTAATCCTGGACCCAATCTTTCCAGAATGTGGTTAAATCAAAGGCCGGATCTCTTTGAAAAGTTTCGGCCGGTTCTTTTACCTCTAAGATACGTGCAACTCGGTAAACGCGACGGCCGCGCTGTGTGTCCGCGACGAGATACCAGATGTTACTTTTGGCTACCAGACCCAAGGGAGCAATACGCCGCCAATTGGTCTCACCGGAAGACGGCCGGTATTTTATTTCGATCTGCCGGTCAGACCAGACCACTTGTTGTAAGCTGTCAAGATGGGGTACGGGTTCGGTCGATTGAAACCAGCCGCCGGGATCGATGTAAAACCGGCCGCGTATGAAATCGGGTTGGCTATAATGGCGAGCAGGAAGGGCGCTGGTTAGTTTGAGAACGGCCGATTTTAAATATTGGTCAATACCTAAACCAGCCAGTGAATCAGGCGTTATAAGCAGGAATAAGGCGCGGATTTCTTCCTGGGTTAAGCCATTGAGGGTGGTACGGTAGCTGTCGAGGAGCGCATAGCCGCCGCCGGGACCGCCGTCGGCATAGATGGGAATGCCGGAAGCGCTGAGGGCGTCGATGTCACGATAAATGGTTCTTTTGGAGACGGAAAGTTCCTGGGCCAGAGATTCGGCCGTCATTTGACCCCTGGTTTGCAGGAGCATCACAATGGAGATGAGTCGATCGGCGCGCATAGGTCCTTGTTGGTTGGATTTAAAAAAGAATTGGTTTCTATCTGCATAATGGCTGACAGTAGGTGTCAGTCGTTCATATTATACTGCATCTATTCAATCAATTTCTTTCATGAGGTGTAAAGATGAATTCAGCAATGACAAATACCAATTCAGGTCTATTTATTGATGATGGGGGTGCAGGAAGGCTGCCGGTTGTCTTTTTGCATTCAATGGCAGGAAACACCGGACACTGGGAAGCGCAATTAGCACATTTACGGTCGGACCGGCGAGCGATTGCCCTGGATTTGCTGGGGCACGGCCGTTCGGCAGCGGATGATCAATTCAGTTTCGAGTCAATGGCCCATAAGATTCGTGTAGCAATAAGCGAATTAGACCTAAAACGATTCGTTCTAGTTGGGCACAGCATGGGTGGCAGCGTTGCTACGGCCTACGCTGGGGCCTATCCTGAGGATGTAGCAGGATTGTTTCTGGTCGATCCATCCGGTGATTCGACGCAGATGCCCAAAGAGGAAGTGCAGGGTTATCTCGACGCGCTGCATTCGCCGGCATATCAGCAGGTGATTGAAGAGTATTGGCAGGGCATTTTAGAGGGGTCTACCGCTGAAACCAGGGAACAGGTGATGGCTGATTTGCGCCATACATCGCAACATACCGTGCGCAGTGTTAGTGAGGAATTGTTTAATTATAATCCGCTGCCAGCCCTGGACCGTTACGACGGGCCGATCTTCTCATTGATCACGCGTTTTAACGAGTTTCCCAACAGCCTGCAAGTTTTACGGCCGAGGATTGAGCACAAAAAGATTGAAGGGACAGGCCATTGGCTGCAAATGGACAAGCCGCAGGAATTTAATGAAATTCTAGAGAAATGGTTAATGGAGTTTTGTTGAGTAGATAGGTAAGTGACAGTCACTAGGCTACGCGGGCGTTTGGTTGATCCAGCGCCTGACACCCTGGCGGGCCAGACGTGGCTTGATGATCTGGCAGCCATCTATGGCGGTGATAGCTTTTACCAGGCGGCGCTGGTGGTGCATGGAGCCATCCATTAGCAGGGCGATGGCTCCCCCGGCTCCCCCGGCGCCGTTGACCTTCCAGCCCAGCGTGTGATGATTGCGGGCAATCTCAATTATCTGGTCGGCTTTGGGGTTGATCAGATCGGGATGCAAGCGGCGCTGACCTTCGGTGTTGCCGATGAAAGTCTGCCCCAGGGCAACGAAGTCACCGTCCAGGAGAGCGTCTCTTGCGGGTTCGGCCGTGGTCCTCAGATATTCCAGCCGCGCCTCTTGTGGTCCGGCATCTTCCAGGTGCGCGATCACCTTCTCATGCACTTCCGACGATTGATGCGGTTGGCCCATGTAGACGACGAGTAGGCGATTTTGCAGCTCCCAGGTGATGGCTTCCGCAGGCCGGATGGGTGAAACGGCGGCATGCGGATACTGTATCATGTCGATGAAGTTGATGCCCCCATAGGCGGCCGCAATTTGATCCTGGATGCCGCACTGCCAGCCAAGCTGAACGGTTTCTACTTGCTGGGCTTGCAGGGCAATTTCGTGGGCGGAGAGGCGGCCGGGGGTCAGACAGTCCAGCGCACCGATCAGGGCGACGGTTACGGCGGCACTGGTTCCCAACGAGGCGCCAGGAGGTGCATCGGAGCGAAGGTGAATGGCGATGCTAAACACTTTGCCGTATTCAGCGAACCAGGTGTCGGTCCAGCCGCCATTGTCGCAGATGCGGGTGGGGGCGGAGCTGTTGATGATAATCAATGGTCTGGCAGGCATAGATTGTTAATTGTAGGATGATTTGTTAAATCGTCCACTGTTGGTGATAGAATTTTACAATATATCTACAATACCTTGACAAATAGTCGATTATTTGTTAATATACTGCCTGGACATGTAACTCAAGGAGCAATAATGAAAGGAAACCGGGAAATTGTCGTTGAAAATTTAAGCAAACATTATGCGGGAGATGTGAAAGCCGTTGATGGCATCTCATTCAAGGTCGAGTCCGGCCAAATCTTTGGTTTTTTGGGTCCCAATGGGGCAGGTAAGAGTACGACAATTAAGATTTTAACCACATTGGCGCTGCCCAGCAATGGCCAGGCCACCGTCGGCGGCTATGATGTTGTCAATGAGGCGGATCAGGTGCGGCGCATTATGGGAGTTGCCCTACAGGATATTGGTCTCGATCCGTTGATGAAGCCCAAGGAACTGCTCATCTTGCAAAGCCAGTTATTTGGTGCATCTTATGCCGAAGGGGAAGAACGAGCCAATGAGCTAATCGAACTGGTTGATTTAACTGAGGCGGTCGACCGCAGAGTGGGCACCTACAGCGGCGGCATGCGCCGCAGGCTTGATTTAGCTCTGGCCCTGGTGCACCAGCCGCAGGTCCTTTTTCTCGATGAACCAACAACGGGCTTGGACCCGGCCAGCCGTCGTGCGGTGTGGGAAGAGGTCCGGCGATTGAACCAACAGTTTGGTATGACTATATTCTTGACGACCCAATATCTTGAAGAGGCGGATGAATTGGCGCAAGAGGTGGCGATTATCAACGAAGGACGGATCGCAACTATTGGTACGCCGCAGGCGCTGAAGGCTGAGGTTGGCCAGGAATCCATCAATGTTTCTTTTGATGATGAGGATACGGCCGAAGAAGCAGCCCGGCAGTTACAATCCCTGGCGGAATCTATCCAGGTTGACCGAGATATGGTCCGGTTGTACGTGGAGCAAGCAGCACAATCGGTCCCGAGCGTCGTCAATCACCTGCAAGAGATAAATATCAATCCACATTCGTTGACACTGACCCAGCCCTCCCTTGATGATGTATTTCTGCAAGTGACCGGGGAAAGTTTGCAAGCCCAGGAAAGCGCCGGTGCAACCATCTAACAAGACAATGAATCGGTCTAGTTACTCGGAGAAAAGGAAACCAAATATGACAACACAACAGAGTACTTTACCCTACCGCTCTTTTTCAATTCCTAAGTCACGTTTCTTGCAGCAAGTCATGCTCTTAACTAAACGCCACCTTGTTGCCATTTTTCGCACACCTCAGGCGCTCATTCCACCCATCGCTATCAGTGTTTTCTTTTTGCTAATTTATGAATCGACGTTGGGTGAGGCTGCCGGCTTTGTTCCCGGCTTGAGCGACAATAGCTATCTTGGCTTTATTTTGCCGTTATCTATTGTTAGTTCGGCATTGGCCGGGGCAGGCATTGCTTCACAGAATTTAGTGCGCGATATGGAAAATGGCTATTTTGACAAGCTGCTGTTAACCCCGGTCAGCCGGGCGGCAATTTTGTTAGGCCCCATTTTGGCCGGAGCGGTCATTTTGGGCATGCAGGCAGCTATCGTCGTGGGTGTTGGACTATTGATGGGTTTGCAGCCGGCTACCGGTTTTGCGGGGTTATTGGCTGTTATTGGATTGGCCATTTTACTGGGCACCGGCTTTGCCGGGTTTACGGTTTCGGCTGCTCTGGGCAGCGGCAATGCGGCCGTCACGCAAAGCGCCGGATTAATCTTTTTCCCGCTCACATTTTTGACGGCCAGTTTCGTGCCTATTGAATTATTGAACGGATGGCTGCAGACGGCGGCTCAGCTTAATCCAATTACCTATGTCTTGGAAGGGATGCGTGATATTATCAATGTCGGTTGGGGCAGCGACTCCCTCTGGCAAGGAATTATCGCCTGTCTGATATTGGCCTTGGCGATGTATGCCCTTGCCGGATATGCTCTGCGACGTAGAACGAAACGTAGTTAAAACTTTCGATTGTAATCCCCGGGTCTGCGCCTCAGGTTACGGAACTATATCGGATTTGAAAGGAGCACAATTATGTCTACAGTAGAACTAAATAAACCTGCACCTGATTTCACGATGCAGGATTATCATGGTAACCCCATCACTCTCTCCCAATTTCGGGGAAAGCAACATGCCTTGTTGGTTTTCAATCGTGGCTTTATGTGACCATTCTGCCGCGAGCACATGGCGCAGTTGCGCCAAGACCATGACCAGTTTGAAGCTCGGGATGTGGCTGTTGTGATTCTCGGTCCGGAGGATGCTCAGAAATTCGCTGCTTATTTCTCCAAACATGCTATTCCATTCACCGGCATACCTGATCCGAAACACAAGATTTTGAAGCAGTATGGACAAGAGATAAAAATCTTTAAGTTTGGACGCATGCCCGCCCAGGTTTTGGTGGATAAGGACGGTATCGCCCGCTTCGTCCACTATGGTAAATCGATGAAGGATATTCCAGAGAATGATGAAATTATTGCCCTCGTCGAGCAGATGAATGAGAGTAACGGGGTTGAGGATATGCAAACTGTCTGATTATTTAGCCACTAAAAATTTTGACATTTTCAGACGGCCGTTAGCTTCATCGAAGCAGCGGCCGTTTTTTATATGCTATCCGCTAAGCTGAATCCTGGTCCATTTATGCGGCCGCCGGAAAACACCGTATAATTATGACCCAAGGATGCAAACAATATGGTAACTCCATTCCTAAACTTCATTGCGGCAATCTCTATCATCATTGTCGTGGCCAAAGCGAGCGGTTATTTGAGTACCCGCATCGGCCAGCCGGCCGTGCTGGGCGAACTGCTGGCCGGCATCATATTAGGGCCAACGATTTTAGATATGCTTCATGTCTGGCCGGCGTTTAGTGAAGATGAGCATTTATTAGAAACGATTGAGATCATGGCTGAGCTGGGCGTTCTACTCTTAATGATGTTAGCCGGCCTGGAATTGGATTTGAGAGGATTGGTGGGGTCGAGCAAGACTTCCGGCCTGGCGGGGACATTGGGGGTGATCATTCCTTTAGGTTTAGGTTTCATCACCGCGCGTTTTTTTGGCCTGGATAACAGCGCAGCCTTTGTCATGGCGCTTTCTCTGGCGGCAACCAGTGTCAGTATTTCGGCGCAAACGTTGATGGAGCTGAATGTGCTGCGCAGCAGGGTGGGACTGGCGCTCTTGGGCGCGGCCGTTTTTGATGATATTTTGGTCATTTTGCTGCTTTCCGTCACCTCCATCTTTGTCGGCGGGGTTGCCGGAGGGTACATTGATGTCCTCATTACGGTGGGTCGCATTGTGCTCTTCTTGGTCATTGCTTCGGCGCTTGGCTTTTGGCTGCTCCCGCCCCTGGCATCCCGCGTTAACAATATGCCGATCAGTCAAGGGGCGATTGCTTTTGTTCTTGTGGCGACCTTGTTATATGCCTGGTCGGCCGAAGCTATCGGTGGTATCGCGGCGATCACTGGCGCCTTTCTGGTTGGTTTATTCTTGTCTCGCTCGCAGATTCGCGGCCAATTGGAAGCGGGGGTGAGTGCTATGGCTTATGGCTTCTTTGTGCCCATCTTTTTTGTGAGTATCGGCCTGGAGGTTAATTTAAGGGCAATCAGTGGCAGCGCCTGGATTTTCGCCATTGTCCTCACACTGGTGGCTATTGTCAGCAAAATTTTAGGCAGTGGCCTGGGGGCTAGAATCAGCGGATTATCAAACTTAGAATCCTTACAGTTAGGAATCGGCATGGTTTCACGTGGGGAAGTAGGATTGATTGTCGCCGCCTTTGCGCTGGCCAACGGCTATCTATCACAAAATGATTTCTCAATTGCCGTGTTTATGGTTATTATCGCGACATTGGTCACGCCGCCGCTGCTGCGGTTATCATTTAGGGAAAATATCGCGGAACAATCCGTTATTTCTAGTAGCTGAGGAAGCGTTATGAATTATCTGGTCCTTGCTGTTGTTGACGAAGTTGAGCAATGTTCATCGGTCATGGATGCATGGGAAAAAGCCGGTGTATCAGGAATTACGATCCTGGAAAGCACCGGACTGGGACGTGTTCGATTAGGTCACCATATGCGAGATGATCTACCGCTCATGCCCAGCCTGCGCAACCTGATGCAAACACGTGAAGAGCATCACCGTACAATTTTTACGGTCGTGCACGATGAAGCGACGATCGACCGTATTTTTGAGGCCACGGAACAGGTGCTCGGTGACCTTTCAGAACCAAATAAAGGTATCATCATCGCCATGCCGGTCGTGCGTACATTGGGTATTCCCAAACGTTCTGGCGATAGCCACCAGGATGGATGAGCCATCAGATTGAAGGTATCTCGTAAAAGAACACGGTGCATATTGTATTATCATCTTAGAAATCTCTCGAATCTGGCCACACTGCTGTAAGAAATATTTCAGTTCCCCCATTCGCTCATCGTGATATAGTTGACAAACTTCTGTTACAATGTTATATTGGTAACAATGTAACAAATGGTGTTGTTGACCCAATGAGTCAATCAAGAGGAGAAGATATTATGTCAAAGAAACCCAATAGTAAGAGAATAAAAGTTGAACGTGTTCAATTGGGTGTGCGTATGGAAAAACGGCTGGTCAAGGTGCTAAAAGCGATGGCGGAATACCATGATCTATCGCTTGGTGACCTGATGGAGGGCATTATCCTTTATTCCATGGAGGGCAAAAGCCCATTTAACGATGATGCAATCAAACGCATTGAACAGTTCAAACAAATCTATGGCATGAATTATGGTTCGAGTGCCGCCCATAACCTAACAGAAGAGGAGTAACTATATCATGACAAACAAACATGTTTTACGTACAGCAACAATCACTCTAAACGACTCACCGGATAAAATTTTACCCCTATTTACAGCCTATGGTGAAACATTGTGGATTACTGGTTGGAATCCAATGTATGTTTATCCGGATGACGGTGAGGCTAAAACGGGTTCAGTATGGAAAACCCAACATAGTAAAAATGATCCGGAAACGGTCTGGGTAACCATCAATTATGATCCTGAAATAAACTCGGCGACTTATGTCAATGTTACCCCCAATCAACAAGTTACTCGGATTGATATTCAATGCGATGCGCTTGATGATACAAAAACATCGGCTCAGATCACATATTCCATCACTGCATTAGGTGAGAAGGGCACTGACAACATCAAAAAACTCACCCAAGAGCACTATGATAACTGGATGCTGCAATCATGGGAAAAGGCAATTAATTATTACCTGCACTATGGGAAACCGGCACCGCATGAAGAATAGGAAAAGCCCGCAACACCGGGTTACCTTACCCATTAGGTACCCTATTTGGTAAATAAATTCGCCGTCCGGTATCAGGCAGCCTGACGTTTATCGATCGGGGTCCAGGTTTGATGCAGCTCGCCGATATAAGTGCTGCTGGGGCGGATAAGACGGCCGGTAGCTTGTTGTTCGCGGCAGTGGCCAATCCAGCCGGCGACGCGCCCGGCAGCGAATGTGGGGCTGAAGCGTTCATTGTCCAGGCCCAGGCCATGCAAGAGGAGAGCCGTATAATATTCGACATTGGTCTGCAAATTGCGGCCTGGTTTGTACTCTTCCAGCAGGGCGATAGCCGTGCGCTCTACCTCTTTCGCTCGTTCATACAGCTCTAAATCACTCTGGATGGCGTTGCCGCTGGTATAGAGCGTCTCCGCCGCAGCACTTAACACATCAGCCCGGGGATCACGCACTTTATACACCCGATGGCCAAAGCCCATCAGCCGGTCACCGCGATCTAAGATGGCGCGCATGTAGGGATCGGCATTTACTATCGGACCGATTTCAAATACCATGTCCAGGGCGGGGCCGGGTGCGCCGCCATGCAGGGGACCTTTTAAAGCGCCAATGGCGCCGACAATAGCTGAGACGAGGTCGGAGCCAGTGGAGATAATCGTGCGCGCGGTGAAGGTGGAAGCATTTAAGCCATGATCGCTGACGGTGGTGAGATAGGTGGCCAACGCCTGGGACTGGACGGGGGTGGGGCGTCGGCCGGTGAGCATGTAAAGATAATTGGCGGCATGATCGAGGGTCGGATCGGGATCAATGGGTTGCAAACCCTGGCTCAATCGCCGGTAGGCGGCGTTGATAGTGGGGAAACGGGCCACCAAAGCTGCGGCCAGGTCATCGCCTGCTTGCAGATCCAGGGTAGCCGCAGCCATACGCAGCGCATCCATAGAGTTGGCTCCCTGTTCGGCCACTTCTTGCAGCAGGTGCAGCGTGACCGCCGGCAGGGTCCGCCGGTCGGCCAGTTTTTCGACCTGGACAGATAATTCGGTCGACGTTGGCAGTCGCCCATTCTCTAAGAGGAAAACAACTTCCTCAAAGGTGGCATTGGGGGCCAGAAGTTCTAAGGGATAACCGCCAATAATGAGTTGGCCGCGCAGTCCGTCAACGCGACTCAAACGGGTTTCGGCGGCAACGACGCCTTGCAGACCGGGGACAAAACCATTGTTGTTCATTCGTATAGACATCCTTTCTCTAACAATTAATAATTGAAATACTTCGCATAGTAACGCCCACAAAATTCACTACAAAATACGTTGATTTCATTTTAAATAGGTAGTTGAAAGTTGTCAATATTGATTGTATAATCAATATATTATCAGGAGATAGCAATGGATAAGCAACTGTTTTTGACGGCCGAAGAGGCGGCGAAACGGCTGGATATCAGCCGAGCGACCCTCTATGCTTATGTCAGCCGGGGTATGATTCGCTCTCAACCTGCTGATGATGACAGCCGCCGGCGGCAATACGTGACGGCCGATGTTGAGGCGCTGGTTCAACGACGGGAAGGGCGACGTGACCCTGCGGTTGTTGCTGAAAGTGTGCTGGATTGGGGTGTGCCAGTGATGGAGTCGGCGATCACATTGATCGAAGAAGGAGGGTTCTATTATCGCGGACACGGGGCGCTGACCCTGGCCCTTGATACCCGGTTTGAAGCGGTGGCCGGATTGATCTGGAGCGGCCACCTGGACGAGAGTGCCTTTTCTGTGGCGCAAATCAGGCTGCCTCCTGGCCGGAATGCCAATCAAAACGCGGGTCCGACGGAACGGTTTCAAGCTCTGCTGGTCGATGCCGCCGTGGATGATCACACGGCATACGATCTGAGACGGGAGAGCGTCATCGCCACCGGTGCGCGCATTATCACACTCCTGACTCAAGCGTTAGCAGGTGTTCCCTGGAGCGGAAAGGGGATCGCGGCCGACTTACAAAAAGGCTGGAATTTACCGGCGGAAGCGCGCGGAGTCATTAACGCGGCGCTCATTTTGTGCGCCGATCATGAGTTAAATGTTTCCGCCTTCACAGCCCGCTGCATCGCTTCCGCCGGCTCAACCCCTTACGAAGTGGTGCTGGGTGGGTTGGCCGCTTTGAAGGGCACCAGGCATGGCGGTTACACAGCGCGGGTGGAGGCGTTAATGGCTGAAGTGGGACGGCCGGAGAATGCCCGGCCGGCGCTGGCTGCCCGTTTGCGACGAGGGGAATCACTGCCCGGTTTTGGCCACCGGCTCTACGCGGATGGCGATCCTAGGGCGATGGTTTTACTACCTTTGTTGGAAAAGCATTGGCCGGACAACCCAGCCTTGGAACTGGCACTGGCTATTAAAGAAGCAGCGCAGGATTTGCTTCATATTCGGCCCACCATTGATTTTGCCCTGGTGACCCTGGCTCGTATGCTGGATTTACCTTCCGGCAGTCCGCTAGCCATCTTCGCTTTGGGACGTACGGCCGGATGGATTGGCCATGCGCTGGAGCAGTATGAGGCGGAATCATTGATCCGGCCGCGCGCGCGTTATATTGGCCGACGGCCGGAAAGATAATAATAAATGTAAACGAGGATTCATATCCTCGTCGGAAGGACGCGAAATGGATGTCGCGGATACTATAAATGTGAAGAAAAGTGCACTTTCGCTGGCGGAATGCTAAGCTAAACAGTAATATCTGGAATTTGATCTGGAGTTGATATTATGAAGTTTAGTGGTTCGGCGAAATTCTTGGTTGGACTTGTTTTATTGGCTTTCTTTTTATGGGGGCAGGCTACTTTCTCTGAGGCTTTTGCCGACCAATCATCCACTCATCACCAATTATTAGCAGATAGACCGACCGCTACTGGCGCGGCCGTTCCCGATCCGAATCCTTCACCCGCAATCACGCCGGTTCCTAACCCCGGTTTATCTCATTCATCTATCCAAACGGCCGCCGGCGCATCAACGTGCGATGCCTCTTTGGATGATTGGCAGCGCCATGTCATTGAAGCGGATCGTCCAAGCGGTGAATCGGTGTATTCGTTTGCGTTGGATATCAATGATGACGGTTGGATCGACGTTTTAAGCGGGGCCCATTGGTATGAAAACCCCAAAACAGGAATAAGCAGCAGTTGGACTCGCCATGATATTGGCAGCGGCATTCAAGATCTTGTCGCCTATTATGACTTTGACGGCGACGGGGATCTCGATTTGCTTGGCGTGTCCGGGGGCAACTGGCCGTTGGTGTGGGCAGAAAATGACGGGAACGGAAATTTTACGATCCATACCAATATTGAATCAGGGATTACTGTGCCTTTACCTGACCCGGTTCAAGGCGTTGCCATTACCCATTTTACCGAGGATGGACCCTTGGAAGTTGCCATTACCTGGGACGATACGGAAGAACCGCATAAAAATCCACACGGCATTCAGATGATTACTGTACCTGAGGACCCGGTCAACGAGACCTGGACCCGGCGCAAGCTCTCTGATTTCAGCAGAGGAGAGGAGCTATCCCCTTATGACATTGATCAGGATGGGGACATTGATCTATACATCGGCAATTATTGGCTGCGTAATGAACACCCGGATTCGACCTGGACGGTCTTGCAAATATTTACACCTGACAGCGGCCATGCTGATCGCAGTTTCATCCTCGATGTCGACCGTGATGGGGATATGGATACACTGGATTCTTACAGTCACGATCCGGAAGGCAAGGTGGCCTGGTATGAACAGCCGGATGACGATCCATTTGATACCTGGACAGAACATCTCATGTTTCAAGGCAATCATTGGCCTGGGGTGAACAGCCTGAATATCGCAGATATGGACAATGATGGGGATATTGATGCTGTAGCCGGGGAGCATAGTTGGTCCGGTGACATTTCTGTCTTAAGGACAGTCGTCCTGGAAAACCTGGATGGTCTGGGTGGTTCCTGGCAAACGCATATCATATACGTGGGGGACGAGGCGCATGTCGGTATGGGTATCGCCGATTTCGATCTGGATGGGGATTACGATGTCTCTTCCGTTGGTTATACGCATGAGCGTGTTCATATTTATGAGAATAAATCCGACCATGAGTGCGGCACACCTATCCCAACGGCGACGCCGGTTCCTACATGGACCCCGGTTTATACCCCGACACCAACACCAACCCCAATGGAAACGACTATCCCACTCGCCGCGGGCTGGAGCATGATTTCGAGCAACGTTATGCCTTCGGATGCTGACCTGGATTCCCTATTACTGGATATTTCGAGCAATATGATGTTGTTGAAAAACAGCGTCGGACAGATTTACTGGCCCGATTTTGGTATTGATAATATTGGATCATGGGACATTTTGGCCGGCTACCAAATTTATATGAACAGCGCCGACAGTTTAATAATTTCAGGGACCCAGGTTGAGGCCAACCAGACACCCCTTGAACTAGTCGAGGGATATAATCTTATTTCCTATTTGCCTCTGACAGCTTTGCCCATAGAATATGCTCTAAATGGGGTTAGTGACGCGTTATTGCTGGTAAAAAATGGGGATGGAGATTTGTACTGGCCTGATTTTGGCATTAACCAGATTGGCGATATGCAGCCGGGAGAAGGGTATTTAATTTATATGACTGGTGCGAGATCCCTCACTTATCCGGAGAATTGATTTCCCGTTTCGTAAAAAATTGAATCTCCCTGGAATCCATATGCGGAATATCTTAAAATGCTTTCACCTCGAAAACTTTCTGAAATCATCCCCGACGATATTTTCGTTGGAACCAGTTTGATACTGCCACAAGGCGACCGGTTTCTGTATGGCATCCGTCCGGTTCGCCAAGTGGAGAGTCAGCATATTCTTGAGTTAACCGGGATTGGTGGCGGTCTGGAAGATATGGAACTCCCTCACCTGATTTGGTTAAAGCTGGAACACATTTTAGAAACTGCGCGAGAAGATGTGCCGTTGAGGAAACTGCTAAACACGGGGGCAGAATTGATAGTGGGAGATTTGGAAGCTCCATCCGAGGGCTATCTGGTAAGGTTAACAGACTCACAGGAAGCACTTGTACAGCATTAGGTGATAGGTCCCTCTCATTCTACAACTCATTGTGCTAGAGCTTATGTAGAACACATCAGTCCGACAAGATGATGCTGAAAATGCAAGAAAGTGTAGAGCGTTCTTGCAATCATAACGTATGAAAGCGTTGACTTACAAAAAGACCTGTGTTATTCTATATGAAAGTGGTTACTAACATAAGATTCGGCCGTAAACCATCAAAATATGCCACAGTTTGTTATTCCTGTGTATAGTCCGGAGAAATCCTTATGAAAATTAAGCGACATCTACTACGCTTCTTTAAGAACCGTGTCCTGAAGCCGCAGCTGAAAAGAATGGAGGCCTGGGAAAAGGTCGTCCATGATGCACCCGGCGCTTTACGGGGTGGCACGAATTCGCCGATTCGATTCAATATCCCGCGCGAAGGAATCAAATTAGAAGGGGATCATGCACCCCTACCTGGCTTCCCAAAGTCAGCGCCACAGATGATGGGTAGCATGGTAAATATTCGCAAATCAGTGAGAGACCTGGAGCGTAATCCAATAAATGGCAAAAAGTATATTGACACGGATACACTGGTGGAGCTTCGTTCCTTCGCCCAATCTATAGGTGCGAATAAGATTGGGTTTGCTTCTGTACCGCAGGCCTGGGTGTTTCAGGATACTGCTATTCGTTTCACGCAGGCGATTGTGTTGGTGATGGAAATGGATAAGGAGCGTATGGATCTAGCCCCCAATCGAGACACGGCCGTTATGGTTCACGAAACCTATAATCAACTTGGGCAAATCTCTAATACAATCGCGGATTGGCTGCGCGAGCGTGGGTACGCGGCTCACGCGGGGCATCCGCTTGGCGGCATGGCATTGTATCCACCGATGGCACAAGCCGCCGGATTGGGTTGGCGGGGCATCAATGGTTTGGTCATTACTCCCGAATTTGGTCCCCGGGTGCGGTTAGCGGCCGTTTTCACAGAAATAGAAAATTTTCCCGTGTATGAAGGCAGCGAACATGCCTGGATTTTAGATTTCTGTGCATTATGCCGGCGCTGTGTGCGCGAATGCCCGCCAGATGCTTTCTATGAAACGCCCATTTATCATGAAAATGGGTTAGTGACTGTGTTAGATAATGGGAAATGCTTCCCCTATTTTGCCAAATATCATGGTTGTTCTATCTGTATCAAAGTTTGTCCGTTCAACCGGCGAGGGTATGATAAAATCAAAAGAGGGTTTCAACTTAATGTGATTTGAAAAGGTAGTGCCTGGGGTTTTAGATCCTGGGGATAACCTTGCGCCTCATAGCCAATGATGATGCCGTTCAGGTCAGGCGCGCTGAACGGCCAGGGATCAACGGTGATCAGCCCCTCACCGTTTATTTGATAGGTTATCTCTGTTTCCTGATCACTGTCTACTCGACTACAGACAGTTGTCGTGCGCTCAAAGGCGAAGTGGAAAACGACAAAATCGCAGATGCGGGTGATCTTGTCTGTCCACTCAAAGACCGCGCGTTCGTGCTCGGTTTCGGGCAGGCGGTCAGCGATAATCCGGTCGATTTGAGTGGTAAGGGTTCGTCTTTCAGCCGATGCTGGTCTGTAAGACATCAACCGGCGCAGATGCATTTTGGCTATGATGTCGCTGATGGGATTCTCCAGGTGCATCTTGACTCCCAGGTTGGCGATCATCATCCAGGCTTCTTCATCCAGGCCGGTAATGGGCCAGTTGTCGGCGAAGCCGTAATGCCAGTCGTGTAAGGTGACTCCCTGTACAAAGGCAGCGAAATCGAGGGCGGGGCGGTCGAAAGTTTCATTGCCCCAGTTTTGGGCCAGGAATCCGGCCATACGGCCGTGTTCGTATTGGGGGATAATCAGCGGCCGTTTTTTAGAACGAAACATAATTTATTGATGATCTCCTTATGACATATAGTAGGCTTGATCACGGACCTTTTTATAATCCGGCAGATAATGGGTTTAGATTCGCTCTTACTTTTGATTATATCATGGTCCAAGAAGAAACATACGAAAACGCTGAGGTTGCCCTTCTCCCTGTGGTGCGCAGTTCAGCAACGGCCGATAAACTGATTGCTCTACGTGAGTTGGCCCTTAATTGGGTCCTGGGAGTAAAACCATTCCGGGCGATTAATAATGATAGCTCCGCCGCAGCTATTACGCCGCCGGTTGACCTGGCGGCCGGCTTGATAAGCACGCTCACCGATTTGATAAGCGCGGTGATGAATGATCAGGGTTCGGCGGTGGACTATGCCGCGCTGCGCGAGAGTGATATTTATACCCGGTATCGAGCGGATTACATGGCGGTGCTGAAGGAATTTGATCCGCGAACGCTCCCATCCCATGAAGCGGCGCGTGCCTTTTGGATCAATCTTTATAACGCGCTGGTTTTTGATGCGGTAATTCACTTTGAAATTGAGGATAGTGTCATTGAAGGACGGTTGGGCACCCTTTCCTTTTTCCGGCGTGCTGCTTATATCGTGGGTGGCCGGCGGGTGAGCCTGGAAGATATCGAGCAGGGCATCTTGCGCGGGAATCGGGGAAATCCTTATGTGCCTGGGGTTCACTTTACTTCTGTTGATCCCCGATTGGCCTGGTCTCTGCCCCTCGATCCGCGTATTCATTTCGCGTTGAACTGTGGCGGCCGTTCCTGCCCACCGATTCGCGTTTATTCAGCCGATGATCTGGACCGGCAGCTTGACCTGGCGGCGCGCAGTTTCATTGCTGCCACGGTTGAGGTTTCTGCGGAGCGCCAGGAATTGGTGATGTCTACAATTTTGCGCTGGTATGCGGCCGATTTTAGCAGCAGGGAAGATTTGCTACGCTACTTAATCGCCTATCTGCCTGATGACCGGCGGCGGAAACAGCTCATCGCATCGGCCGAAACGATTCGCTTTGCTTATAAGCCATATGATTGGCGCTTGAATACGCTTTAATGTAGGCAACCTTTCCGGACCTGTCCTGAGCTTGTTGAAGGGTTGTTCAGACGCTATCTGGATAGCGCGCCGCCTGTAGAACAAATTGCCTAATTTATTCAGACGCAAGCTGGAAAGCTCACACACCACTATATTATTAGCAACCCTTCAGCTATTCCTACTCAACCTTTCCGCGTATCTGGCCCCAATTTAATATTGCATAACAGCAATTTCCCAATTATTATATCCCTTAACCTTTCAAAATCTTGGCATATTTCTCTAGTTTCGTAGCAAGGACGAACCATGAAAATTCAGCGCCGCTATGTTTTTGCATTCATTCTCACCCTCACTTTCTTGTTAGCTTTTTCCATAGTAACCCAGGCTCAAATGGAGGGTTCCGATGCTGGTGAATTCCAGGCGGTTTGGGATCGGGTTCGCCAATCGGGATCTTACCGGTTTGACAGTGATGTGACCCAGGTGATGACCCCTTTGCCCTCACCCGTGAATGCCGGGAGAGAAGCTAAAGAGACACGGATCTATATGGACGGCCGGGCTGATCTGCGGGAGGAGGAAATGCAGCTCAACATCTGGGCCTCCGGCGGAAGCGTTTTGCTGCCGGAAAGCGGGATGCAGATCAAGGTGGAGGGTAACAAAACCTACACACGCCAGGGGGGTAGTGATTGGGAGGAAGCGGAGAATCTCACCCATACGATTGCCCCAGGCGGGGATATGATGGGTTATTTGAACGCTGCTGAAAACATCAAGCGGCATGAACCGGAGCGGCGGCGCACGGCTTTGGGTGATATGACGATCACTCGCTTTACCTTTGACATTGACGGCCGGCGCTTTGCCGAATTTATGCGCGATCAGTTGCGGCAGCAGGAGAATGTGCCGCCAGGGGTGAAGCTGCAACTCGCCCAGGCTTATCTCGATATGTCGGGCCAGGGGGAACTGTGGGTTGGTGAAAATGGCCTACCCATTCGCCAGATTTTTGATTTGCAATTCCCGGAAACGGCCGACAATTACCAGACAACCGTGCAAATCAGCGTGACCTTCAGCGATTTTGCACCGGTCGCAGCGACTTCAAATCTGATTGCCGGAGTGGCCCGCGCATTACCGGGGTTGGAGGCGGCCACCCTTACACAGCAGGTCTTCCCCCTAGTGGCTGTGATCCTGGTTTTGCTATTGCTCACCGTGATTGTGCGCCGTGGGGATAAAAAGACCGTTTACGCCCCGGTCGCCTTAGCGATCATCGCCTCCATGCTTTTAACCCCTCTGCTGACCGTGACCCATGTTTCTGCTTTTAACCAGCGGCAGGAGGAAAGGCGAGCCGAGCAGGAGGTGCGACAGGCAGAATTTGACGCGCTAGAACAGCAGCGATCAGTGTTGGACAACAAAGACTTTGATCCCAATCGTGATCCCTTGCAGCAAGCACGGCTGTCAAATAGCGGCGTCCAGGTCGGCGAAGTGGACAGCGCTACCTCCGACGACAATCCCTATTTCGACTCATCTTGTGAGACTGATCCCCATGCTGATTATGATGGGGATAATCTGACCAACTTGCAGGAATGTATTCTGGGAACCCTGCCAGGCTCGGCCGATACGGATGAGGACGGCGTCGATGATGGCATCGAAGTGGCCGGGGTAGTGATCTCGGAAACGAATAAAACCTGGTACACCGATCCGCTGGTTATGGACAGCAACAATGATGGTCTCTCCGACGGCCAGGAGTGGTATTTTGATGTCGATAGGGATGGTGTGCCCGAGGACACCGATAATGACGGCACACCGGATATCTGGGATGATGATAATGATGGTGACGGCGTGCCCGACGATCTTGATCTTTCCCCATACATGAACGAGGAAACCGTTTACAATGGGGATGATCCAATGGAACTTGTGATCAACGATCTGCAGGAGGATTTGTTAGTCAAGGTTGAGTTTCAAATAAACCCGACCAATGTTGATAATTTATGGTACTCCCAGAACGTTTGGGATTGGCCGTTTGATAATCAAGGACAAATTCAAGATGCTGATGGCCTCACATTCTATGATCTCGATCCGACACTGACCCCTTCGCCCAATGATAACGGGGATATGCGCCTGATTCCAATGCTGGAAATTGAGATTATAGGGTCGCCGGATAATCTGCCTGATGCCGAAACGCTGCAAGAGTTTGGCATATCAGTTAACCAGACAACAGCCGATACTCAAGTGGCTTACGTGCCCATCCAGGTGGTCACAGATCAGTATGGCGAGAAGAATGTCGCTTTTTACGCTGCCATGTTTTATGAAGCGGCCGGCCAATGGTCTGATCCCCAGAACGTAAACCTGGTTTGGTTGGTACAGGCTTTAAACGACCAATGCGAAACCTATTCCGATAATATTTGCACTCAATACAGTACGTTGAATGATATGCAAGTCATCCAGATGTATGATGATGAGTGGCGTCTGACCGGCTTTAGCGTGACTGAAGAGCATGCGGCAGCCGTAGATATTATTTTTGAGGACCCCCAGGCAACCGAGGCACTTTCACCCGGATATGATAAACCTTATTATATTGATGCCTTGTATGGTCTTTTATATGGCCTTGATTATACATTCATTCAGGGCAGAGATTGTGACCAATACGTCGATAACCAATGCGTCGGCGATGGCCAGTTGGACATGGATACACAGGAAATCTATAGACGCTTCAACCACACGACCAATGACGCTGTTTCTGATACGGAACGCTGGGGATTGCCTGATGTGTTTACGGTACAGAGAAAGACCTATGATTCCATCGATCTTGGTTTGATGGATACGACGGTCACTCAAACCATCAATATCCTGGATGCAAACTTCACCAGCATTGCCGAAAGCACACCGATCACACCTACGTTAATGTTCGCTTATGAAGAACTCTATCGCGGGATGAACCTGGATGATATCGCTGCCGGATCACCGAATATTGGATTCTCGAACAACCGGCTTCAGGTGATGCTGCCATCGACCGGATCGAACCCGGTTGAGGTGACGACCATGCATTCCCTTAAGTGGGCGCCTTATTCCTATCAAAGCGGCTGGATGGCGGCCGATATTCAAGAATTTTATGATGAGTTGACAGATCATTGGGGAGTTGCCTTTTCTTCGTTAGAAGATGAAGAGGAAGCTGAGACCTACCAGACGATGGCTCAACTGGTCTATATTGCCGTGTTTAACGGCACCAATAGCATCGTTCAACAAGGAAATTCTGTTTATAGTCCCGATGTTCAAAAAGCGGACAGCTCGATTTATGTGGAGGTTGCCGGGGATATCCGCAAGCTCGTGCTCCAGGTGGTTAGTAGCTACTTTAAGTATAGTCCCCAACTGCAAGATATTGCGAATACAATTGAAGAAGACGAAGAGGCGGAGGCCACGACCACGGCGATTCTTTCTAAATTCATCGAACAACAGACCTTTGCATACCTGAAAGATTTGACCGGCATCAGCAAGCTGGCCGTCGTAGGTGCGCTGCTGATCATTGCGGCGGTAGCTTTAATCGCTATTTATTTGGCCAATGATACCAGCTTAGCCTGGCGGATTACGGCCGCGGTCAGTGTGGGAATGCTTAATCTTATTTTCTCGATAGTCAAACCGATTCTGGCCCTACGAAAATTGGTCAATGAATTGGTCGAAATTGACGAGGATTTAGGATTGGCTGAAACTTATTTGAGTCTGTCGACGGAGAGTTCGGAGATTACCGGCGCTTCCAGCAAAGCCGGCGTTATCGGATTGATTATTTCCGTGGCCATCACCGTTGGTGTATTTGTCTATTTATGGGGCAGCGGGACAATACAACCGGGAACAATAGCCTTTAATGAAGCGGTGGCGGCCACCATCGCCGCTATTATCGTGGCTGTTGTTTTATATGTTTTGGCAAGTACGGTGATCGGTTCCATCCTGGTGGGTATATTGGCGACCATTGATATTATTTTGCTGCTATTAGGCAAGAACTGGTCGATCACTGGGAAGATCACCCAGGCTATTGCTGGTGCTATCTACCAATATAAGGTGTTTGAAGAAGTCGACGTGGAAGCCGGCGATTTGACCATCGATCTGGCTGATCCCGATCGGGGCATGGTGGCCGGGAATACCATCTCTTACACCATGCCGGTGACCACCACGATGACGGGCAAACGTGGGGTTACCAGTTTGAAGGCCAATAGCATGGTTTATCAATTGAGCGAGAATGAGGTCAAGCTCTCAACCTCGCGAAATGTACGCAAAGATGATTGGGACATTATCGATCCCAAACCCATTGGCCGGATTATTGACAACCTCACGTATGCCACGACCATGAGGGCCGGTGTGAATGTACCCACCTCTTTGGTATTGAATTCTGCCTATTCGCTGGAAGGGCAATCTTGCTGGGTCAGCTTTTGCACCAATAAGACGATTAAGGGGTCCAGTTCTGATAGTTTGGGATCGGCCATTGTGTTCGATGTTTTACCGCCGACCCTGGAAGAATTTGTGAAAGTATCTGATTGGAGTGAAGGGCGGATTGTCGCTAGAGATCAAGATGGTGATGGCTTGTTATCCATGTCTGAAGGTGGCGTGGACCCTGATGACTCGACCTGGGACACCGATGGCGATGAACTGTCCGATGCCTATGAATTAACGATGCGCGCCAGGACCTCGGATGAGCGGGGTTACAACCTGGACCCGCTGAGTCCCGATTCGGATGGAGATACGCTGTCCGATGGCCTGGAAATTCACCTGGGCACGGACCCCGGCCGCGGCGACAGTGATGATGATGGGATTGCAGATGCGCAGGAGGTCGCCCCGGATGGCGGCTGGTTCATCGCTTACGCCCCCGATAAGTTTACTAAAGTCTGGAGCAGTCCCCTGGAAGCGGATAATGATGGGGATGGGATGTCAGACCTGTTCGAGCGCACACAGGACACCTGTCCGGATTGCGACCCTTGGGCCAATGCCGATTATCCCAGGGTATACAGCCCAGCAGTTTGGAATGAAAGCCCGGTCGCTCTTTACATTGAGGATGATTCTGTCGAAGGCTTTATCAGCCCGGATGCGACTTTGGTTTACACAACCACGACGGCCAATAATTTGAGCAGCAGCCAGAGCCTGGCCGGAGAATTATTCCTTGATCCGCCGGCCGCTTTTTCCGGCACACCCCTGGAGGCGGAGGTCAATATTGTTTCCGGAAGCAGCGAATCGCTGGTCAGCCAATTGTCCTCCAATGTTGCAGCCAGCGCCTCTTATCAATTTACCAGCACGATGAATCTGACTGATTTGGGAACCACTATCTGGACGTGGGAGGAGGGGCAGCAGACGGCCGATGGCTTGAAATTTGGGGGTGGAGGCAGGCCGGATATAGCGGCCGTGAGCGGCTGGACGGAACCGTATGTGATGGCCATGAAAGAACGGGACAGCAGTAGAATTACAGCCTATGGTGTGCAGGCCGATGGAACTTTAAAAGCATCCCCCCAATACTATTCTGCCGATAATGATACTTTAACAAATCCATCCATCGCTTGTGCGAATAATGGCATCTGCTTGAGTATCTGGGGTGACAACGTCGTGGCTGATGAGGAAACGTATTGGGGTATCTTATTCTTTCGCTATCACGGCTCCACTAACAACCCTTCAACGGGATATACCGCGTTTGATGAGGGTGGCCAGGTCAGCCAACCGGCCATCGCCAGCGATGGGCAAGATTTTTTGCTGGGCTGGATTGTTGACGGTACAAACGAGCAGAAGATTTGGCTCCAGGTTGTGAAAAATAGTGGGGAACCAGCCGGAGATCCGCAGCTATTAAATGAATCAACAGCCGGTCTCAGCAACGTCACTCTGGAATGGAACGGCAGCCAATATATAGCCGTTTGGCAGGATGGAAGCAACCTGGTGCGGGCCAATGTCAACCCGGATGGTACGGTGAGCAACAGTGAAATGATCGGCAGCGGGTCCGGCTGGCCGGATGCGGATGGGGGCACCCAATCCCCGCAAATCGCTTTCGATCCCCTTAGCCGGCAGAGCTTGCTCATATATCGAGATGAAGTGAATGGCAATGCTCAGTTGCATGCCAGAAGACTCGTTGGCAACGCCAGCTATCAAGATACGGTCCTGGCCACAGATGACTTGCTTAATAATGCGGGAGTGGTAACGGCTCTGTGTGCCGATCCGAAAAATGGGGGGTGGGTCGCTGCCTGGGCATTGCCCGGAGAGAACAAGGTAACCTACCAGGCGATCAGCCAGGATGGGAGCCTGCGCGGTTTTCCACAGAAGAGCACGCTTTCTAGCGTGGCTGGATTGACTTTAGCCTGTTTGACCACACAGCCAGTATTGGATTTGCAGTTTGAGGAGGATGCTGGTGCGACGATTTTCGCTGATTCTTCCGGTTTGGGAAATGATGTTTCTTGCGCATCTTCGGCCGTCTGCCCCCTGGCCGGTGTTGAAGGTCGCTTTGGCAGCGGGGTGCGATTTGATGGAGCAGATGATTATTTACAGGTGAATATCAACCAACCAGGAGGCAATTTTAGCAGTGATTTCTGGTTCCGTAGCAACAGCCAGAGCGCGACGATTCTGCACCGGCAAAATGACATGAAGTCCGTATATCTGAAAAATGGGAATGTCTGCGCGCGGGTTAAGAAGAGTGTATCCGGCAAGGAGCAGAACGACATCATTTGTTCTTCAGGGACAAATTATGCTGACGGCAACTGGCATCATGTGGCGCATACGGCCGGCGGGGGTGTTCATAGTCTGTATGTAGATGGCAATCTGCAGCAGCGTAGCGGGTCGATCAGCTTTGCCGGCTGTTCCGGTTCGGCTTGTGATAGCTTCACAATAGCGAGCAGCGATTCCCTTGGTGTCAACTTCTTCCAGGGCAGCCTGGACAATGTGCGCTTTTTCAATCGCGAGTTGAGCAGCGCGGAAATTAGCGATGCGTTTGAGGCGGCGCTGGCCATTTATGATCTTGATGAAACGGCCGGTTCCATAACGTTTACGGACGCCACGCAAAATGGGTATGATGCGTCCTGTTCCGGGGGAGCCTGTCCTACAATGGGCGTCGCCGGTGTGGCATCCACGGCCGCACAGCTTGACGGCAGCACCGAATTTATTACTGTCAATCCACGTGTGCGGGAGGGAGCGATCATTTCATACGATTTCGAGTCTTCCGTTGGGTCGGAGTGGAACCCGGTCAAGGAGACATCTGGCCTCCGTAAAGATCAAAGAACACAGTTCTTGGGTCCTTACCGCAATGATACGGTGACGCTTGATCTTAGTAATTTACCTTCTCACGACTCAATCAAGATTTCCTTTGACCTCTATGTGTTAGGGGAGTGGTCTGGGGTGAATGGTGTGACCGGACCTGATAATTGGGAATGGGGATATAACAACAAAAAAGTGCTAAGGACCAATTTCTCCAATATACTCGATACCATCGGTCAATATCAACTATACCCTGCTCAATCCTGGTCTTTGAGCGGCATCACTCTTTGGCAGCATTCCGATTGCAGCGGTTTCAGACTGGATGTGGCCCAAAATTATTCCACACTTGCCGGTTCGGGTATGGGCAACAATGAGGTGGGCTGTTATACCAACCCCAGCGATACAGTGGCCGTGCTATTTAAGAAAGTCAATTATGAAGGCACAGCCTGGGTGATCGACCCTGGACGTGGCCAATTCCCATCTATTGAAAATAACGCGGTGGACTCGGTCGCGGTGTGGCCGGTGGCTAATACACCGGGACATGGCGGAGACTCATCCGATCTGACCGTAGGTAATTATCCATATCCATCCACAATATATAATATCGAATTTACGATAGAGGGACATACGGCCAAATCGCTTCAACTATATTTCAAAGGAGATGTCAACACAGACATAACTTCCGACAAGGATTGGGGGCTGGACAATGTAAACATTACCCTGCAAAGTGAAGCCGGCAGCCTGCCATTGACTGATTCATCATTCACCCTTTCCGCATGGGCACAGAAAGACAGTGGCAATGGACCAGGAATCCTCCTCATGCAGGGGATGGAGCAGGACAACCAGGGGCTGCATATGGGTTACCGTTCTGAGAATGTTTTCACCTGTGCTTTTTGGAATGATAACCTGGATGTGACTTTGTCAAATATAGACGAAGCGTGGCATCATTATGCCTGTACGTATGACGCGGCGACTAACAAGCGCATTATTTACCGTGACGGTGTGAAGATTGCCGAGGATACGGCGGTCGCCGATTACAGTGGTTTTGGTCCCACGTTCATTGGGGAAGGCTTCAACAATGATTGGCGCTTCCAGGGCATTATTGATGAAGTGGCTGTTTGGGCGGAAGCGTTATCTGCAGAGGCAATCAACGATCTGTATCAAAAAGTCAAAGTGGAAGATGAGTCGGTGATGACTGCGCTGGTGTTGGGATCACCGGGCGGTGATGATGTTCAAATGCAGAACCTGATCCTGCGTGAAACAGGGACATTCCTGGGCCTGGATGCCCAGGCTCAGGGACGCACGGTGTCTGTTGATGCTGACCTGCCGCAAACGACGATCAGCATCCCGCAAAATGGACAGGTCGTGCGCGGGCAGGACCGGCCGACCTTACAAGTGTCCGGCGCGGCGAGCGACGCCGGATCGCAGGTCGATAAAGTGCAGGTGCGGGTCGATAACGGATCCTGGCAGGATGCCGTTGGCACCGAATCGTGGAGTTACAGCCTGGATCTGAGCGGCCTGGCCGAAGGCGGGCATACGCTCTCGGTGCGGGCGACGGATATCCTGGGCCAGGTGGGACCGGCCGTTACGACTAATTTTGTGCTGGACCGCACGCCGCCCGACGTGCAATATGAAAATCCGCCGCTACGGCCGACACGTGACCAGGACGGCCGCTGGCGGGTGCGCCTGACAGGTACGGCAAGTGATGCGCATGGCGTGGCCGCAGTAGAAGTACTGCTGGGAGGTGAGGATGACCTGAGCGGGCAGGGATGGCAGGAAGTCGTCCTTGACGGGAATGATTGGAGCCTCGATTATGTGCTGCCGCCTTTTAACCAGAACAACCAGAGCAACGACGATCCCAGCGGAACCTACCAGATATTCCTGCAAGGGAGCGATGACGGGGGCAACAGCACACAGAACCTGCCCAGCGCCGGGTCGTTCCAGCTTGATGCCGATGCACCCTTGCCGCAGCTCAGCAATCCTATCTCCACAACCATAGTCATCGACAGCGCGATCACCTTCAACGGCGAAATAACGGATGTGAGCACGGTAGCCGAAGTGGAGATTAACTTCACCCCGGCGCAGCAGATCGACGCCCTGAACGGAGCGGTACTGCATCTGCCGTTTGACGAAAACCAGGCCACGGAATACTTCCCTGACCAGTCGGGCGTGAACAATACGGCGTCTTGTGAGGGGACGGAGTGCCCGGCAGTGAACCTGGAAGGTCGCCGTGACCAGGCCGTCATGTTTAACGGTGTGGACGATTATTTGCAAATTGATCATGACGATTCATTAAATTTCGATTCCGGCCAGGATTTCACGATTGCTTTTTGGGTCAGCGCTGATGCGTATCAGCCAGATACGTCAAGTTCCCAGAATGTTATTGTCGAGAAATGGGCTGGAGCAGCCTATCCATATGCCATTCATCTGCGCAACCAAAGCGGACTCATTTGGGCTGGGCGCAGTGACGGAAGCAGTACGCCCACACTGGCTTCATCGACGCCAGTCAATGACGGTCAGTTCCACCATGTGGCCCTGGTCAAGAGTGGGGGGACGCTCTCCCTTTATATTGACGGAAACCTGGAAAGCTCCGTGGCCGACGCGACGACAGGGACGACGACCAATAATGCACCATTGTTCATCGGCCGGCGCAGTGACGGCAGCATTCCCTTCAAAGGGGAGGTGGATGAACTACTGGTTTATGAGCGGGCGTTGGCAGCCTATGAGGTGTCCGATCTGTATGATTACGGCTTCGGCACCTGGCAGGCGGCAACACTGAATGGAAACGGCTGGTCGTACACGTTGCCGGAAGGGGCAAACGGGTTGGAAGGAATTTACCAGGTCAATGTACGTGGCCGGGATGCTGTGGACAATGTCACACCGTTGAGCGGGCAGAATATGTGGCGCGGCGAGATTGACACGCGACCGCCGGCGCTGGGCTTCACGGCGGTGATTGACTCCAACGGATCAACGACAACTAATTACACTTGCACAACAACCGACCTGAACCTGGATGAGAGCAGTAGCTGTGAGCCGGTAGTGCCGGCAACGATTCCCCAATTTGAGAGCGGGGACATCACGCTTACGACCTATGACCAGGTGGATCCGTGGTATGCAGCGACGTTTACGGATACGATGCGGATCTATGGCATGGATGCCGCAAAAACAGTTGCCGGGGCGCAAGATACGAGTCTGTCCATCCGTGCCTGTGACCTGAGCGGCCGCTGCACGACGACGGCTAACAGCGCCAGTCCCGCGCCGGATGATAGTGAACTGGAGAAAGCCGAACGACGGTCTAAAGATGCTGGGATGCAGGTCTTTGACATGGAACGGGTGGGGGAAGGGTTTATACGACCATTGACCAATTATGAGCCATCGACTGCTCCGGCCGAAGATTCATCCTCACCACTACCTGCGAGGGTTAGGGGTACGGTTGAAGCTGATGAAAAAGCCACGGACGGAACGGCCAGCCAGAGAAGCGTAGTTGGTGCGTCTGTAATGGAAGATGCTCTCGCCCAAGAAGCAATTCCTGTTGTTGATACGACGCCACCGGAGATCACGGTTGATCCGCGGATTGACGGTGAACTGTTAGGTGCCGGTTTGCATCTTTTAACCGGAACGATGAGCGACAATGAAAAACCCTATCGTGTGCAGGTCTGTGTGCCGGATGAGGATTGTACGACCTGGCCGGTGCAGGAGAACGGCCGTTGGGCGGCTTATCTACCATCGTCGGGGGAGAGCAATCCCGATGGACTGCTGCAAACGCTGCACGTATTTGGTCTGGATAAGGCGGGCAACCGTTCGGCCGAGCCGGTTGAGGTCAGCTATTGGCTGGATATTAACCATCCGGATTTGGAAATCAGTAAGGTTGTTGATTTTGTAGATGAAAATACGCTGCAGTCGATTTTTGACGGTTCGGCCGGTGATGGCAGCGATTTTACGATATACGTTCTGGCCACAGGACCCAATGGCCAGACCAGGCGGTTTAGAGCCAATCAACATGGTAACTGGTCTTTCTGGACGCCCAGCGGCATCGTCGGCGAATACCAGATAAGTGTTCAGGCGATTGATGCGGCTGGAAATATCAGGACTGTTGGGCCATTTACCGTCACCTTTGATTTTCCGACCTTTGGACGGCCGTGGAGCACCTATCTGCCGCTGCTGTCTGCCAATGCGCGATTAATAGTGGGAACGGAGGTTTATTTCCCGACGATTAGTAATCAGTAGGTAATCTAATTTTCTTCTTTGCCATACCCCGCGGCGACGGCCGAGGTTATTTCAGCGCATAGTTCCGGGCTGACCGGCAAGTTGATAACGGTGGCGTTATAACCGTCCATACTGATTTTAACCTTATCCGTGTCCGGGCTGCTGGCCAACACCAGAAAGGCTGAGTTATTGTTTTTGAGGGCTTTACCAAATTCCTCCATGTCCTCCTGGTGCAGGCTGTGGCCGGTGTGAAAATGGCCGGCCAGACCGCCGATCACGGCGCCTCCGACGGAGAAGGCCAGCAAGCCAACCGGTCCGCCCAGGAAACCCAATATACCGCCGGTGGCAAATCCGGCTAAAGCACCTTCAAACCCGTGTCCCCCAGGGCCATGAAACGCGACTTCGCCGTTTTCATCCTTGGTGACAACGGCTTTAGCCACAATATGATAAGGGTCGAGTAAAAAGTTGTCATCGACATCTTCGGCGACACCCTCGGCCAATTCTTTGCTGTCGAATACAAAAGCTATTACGTTGTAATCTGTGGGATATGGTTTTTCGTCTTTACTCATGACATGCTCCTTACGCCGACCACCGGCTAGTTTTATCAGCAATATTATCCTATTTAGCTTATTCCGTCAGGCAACTTGGTGAATCGCCCAGAGTTTGGGAAATTGTAATCTATTTTGTGGATTGATGAAAAAATAAAACGCTGGTTGACAGAAAACTCTCTCATGAGTAATCTGAAGGTAATGAGATTAAAAGGACTTTCTTCTATGGAACCGGCGTACCTGGCCCTTTATCGTTCTGGAGAACTGCAACGGCGGGCGGGTTTGGTCCAGGAGCTGCTGCTCGACTGCCGTTCCTGTCCGCGCAACTGCGGCGTGAACCGTTGGCGAAATAAAACTGCTGTTTGCAAAACCGGACGCTACGCCCGTGTAAGCAGTTACTTTGCCCATTTCGGGGAAGAAGATTGTTTACGCGGTTGGTGCGGCAGCGGCACAATTTTCTTTTCCTGGTGTAATTTGCGTTGCGTCTTTTGCCAGAATTATGATATCAGCCAGGAGTTGGCTGGAACGGAAGTTGAGCCATTGGACTTGGCGGCGATGATGCTGGAACTGCAAGAGATAGGCTGCCACAATATCAATTTCGTCACACCGGAACATGTTGTTCCTCAAATTCTGGAGGCGTTACCAATTGCTGTAGAAGCAGGACTGCGGCTGCCGATTGTCTACAATACGAGCGCTTATGACGCCATGGAAAGTCTGCGATTGATGGATGGGATTGTCGATATTTATATGCCCGACTTCAAATATTGGGATGAACGACGGTCTTTAAAATATCTCAAGGCGCAAGATTACCCAACAGTGGCTAAAAGGGTGTTAAAAGAAATGCACCGCCAGGTGGGCAACTTGCAGTTGGATGATCGGGGAATCGCCAGCCGCGGGCTGTTGGTGCGCCACCTTGTGATGCCTGGCGGGGTAGAAGATACGGTGTCCATCATGCGCTTTTTAGCTGAAGAGATATCACCTCATACGTATGTGAATATTATGGAGCAGTATTATCCATCGGGAAAGGTGGGGGCTAAATATGTGGAATTGAACCGGGGCATTTCAAAGTCTGAATATTCGGCCGCCATTTCCACTGCGCGCGATGCAGGATTATACCGATTTGACCTGAGGCGCTGAGTATTAAAGAGATTTATGATAAGGATTGATATGTCAACCTGGCAAAATTGGATTAGCAATACAGTGACAAATGTTGAAGATGTATTCGACGAGATGATCCTGCGTGTTTCGGATACGCTGGGGCTGGACGAACCCTTGATGATCTGGCCGTATTTTGGGTTTGGCACGGCCGAGAAGGTGCGCATCAAGGGACGGGTGCTGGAAAACGACAATATCCTCAAAGCTACGGATCAGGACGGGGTCTGGGATAATATCCTCAATGCTTACCGGCAGTTAGAGAGCGATGAAATACCGGGGGCGACCGTGCAGGGGCAGTTCGCGGGCGTGACGATGACAGCCGTGACCGATGATGAAGGGTTTTTCGACCTGGAATTTGACCTGCCGCAGCGCCTGCATCCGGACAAATTATGGCATGAAGTTGACCTCATGCTCTTGGATGCGCCGGTTTCATATGACGGAGAGGTCAGGGCAACCGGCCGAGTACTCGTACCACCGGACCAGGCACGATTCGGCGTGATCAGCGACATTGATGACACGGTCCTGCAGAGTAGTGCCACCGATTATCTAAGCGCAGCTCGCTTATTGCTGCTGCACAATGCTCGCACGCGCTTGCCATTCAAAGGAGTAGCCGCTTTTTACCAGGCGCTGCAAAAAGGGACGGAGGATGGGGACTATAATCCACTGCTATATGTCTCCAGCAGCCCCTGGAATATCTTTCCTCTACTGACCGATTTCTTGGATTTTCAAAATATACCTCTGGGACCGCTTTTCCTTAAAGATTATGGCATTTCCAGGGATCAACTAATTTTCAGTGGGCATGGCAAACATAAGCTGGCCCAGGTAGATACTATTTTCAGCACCTTTGAGACGCTGCCATTTGTGCTCATTGGTGACAGCGGACAGCGTGACCCGGAAATTTATACGGAGGTGATTCGCCGCTATCCGGGACGGGTACGCGCCATCTATATTCGTGACGTAACGGAAGATAAACGTGATAAGGAAGTCAACGATCTGTTCGCCACCGCTGCTGAGCTTGATGTACCTATGCGCCTGGTGGCTGATTCCTACGAGGCGGCCGAGCATGCGGCGGCCAATGGTTTAATTAAATGGGAAGCGTTAGCCAGGGTTGCCCAGGATGTTGAAGAAGATAGCCAACGACCGGAAACACTCAATCAGCTAGCCACATAATCTTCAATTGGGGTGGTGGATAATCTCACGTGACCACCTTTTGTTAAATAGCTGTTTACTTAATTTAACCTGTATTAATCCAACTATCTGTTCGAAAGCTTTCTCCCGTTTGAATAGGTGAGAGGTGTTTTATAGAATCGCAATCATCTCTGAGCTGTTTATATACCCCAGAATAAAAACGTGTTATGAGTGACCTAAAATACAAAGAGTGTATACAAAGCCTTTAATTGGTGCAGTTAGCATGTATTACGCACCATTATTACTAATACCCTAAATAGAATTTTTTAACCATCAAAATTAAACATATGACTATAACCCAAATGTTCTAGTTGACATGCCCCTTTGGTTTGATTTATCCTGAACTTGAGTTTGGATTGCAACCATAGTTTTTTTACGCGATCAAGAATTGATTAGGTCGTAACAGTACCATTGAGCTGGTTGTCAGTAGGTACCCTGTGTAAATTGTATAGGCAAACATTGTAGTACCTTTTGGAGGTGTTTTCATGGCTGAAGTACGCATTGATGCACAGAGACTAAGTGATATGCTCGGAAGAGTGAATGTAGAGATAGGTCAAATCTTGGAAGGCTTGAAAGGCGGAGGGGTCTCCCCGATTGATCCCCTTGCACATGGTAGCACAAACACTAGTTGTACCAATACATCGTGTCTAACCCCAGGTGAAGGAATAGAAGCAGTACTTGAACAGTAAACCGGGCAACTTGTTGGCTTAAAGGTGTTGTTTCAAGCTTAACTGACAACAAGAAATTGTAATGCTCAGGGTACCTCTTTCCATCTTGTTAACAGCTAAAGCATACAGCATAGAATCAAGCAACTAAAGCTAAAGGCTTCAAGTATCTGTACCTATAGAGTGAGCTTCGAAAATGCTTCTTCGTAGCGGTTAACCAGGCTTTCAAAATAGAAACCTCTATCGAAATGTTATCAAGCCCCTCTGGTAACATCGTAGTATCCCAGTTGATACATGCCTTACCACCAACTACATATGGTTTTAAACAAAAAGAGACGAAATGGTCAAATTCTCCACTTTCTATTTCCAATTGGTATTGAACGAAAAGGTAAGGAATTAGTGAAATGAATCTAAAACTTTCTAAGTACCATGTAGTCACCAACCCATTCTTAGCGAAAGATAACTCAACGAAAAGCGTAATCTACTCGACTCGTACTGCGCGAATCCGTTTACTTAACGACATAAGTTGGCAGATGATTATCTCCGAAGAGTATGAAAACTTGCCGAAAGAACTCCTTAATTCATTGATCGAGATGGAGTTGTTAGTTGAGAAGAACGAAGACGAGCTTGCTACCGTAATAAGCCGTCATAGAGATGCCACTAAGGACGATACCCTTTCATTCGTGGTACAACCAACAGCTTTCTGTCAACTTGGGTGCGATTATTGTGGGCAGCAACACCTTGCAAAATGGTTGAATCCTAGACACCAAGACCAGCTGGTTACAAGGTTATCCAACAAGCTTTCTGTGGGAGGCTTTAGCAAACTAAAAATTGGATGGTTTGGATCTGAGCCTTTGTCGGGTATTAATGTCATGAGATTACTTTCGCCTAGGTTTATCGCAATTGCGGAGGAATACAATTGTATATATGGATCTTCCATTGTCACCAATGGTGTTGGTCTTTCTGAAAGTGTTTCGCTCGAGCTCATTGATGTACATAAAGTCACTTCCATAAACATTACTATTGACGGTACCAGGGAGTACCATGACGCTAGGAGGCATTATAAAGGGACGGAAAGACCAACATTTAATAGGATTTTTGAAAACCTCAAGAATCTAGTTAAAGTTGCACCGGCCGAGTTGGAAATAAAGGTTCGAACTAATGTTGATCGCCGTAATTATGAAGGTGTACTCCCATTAATACACATGATTGCCGATGCTAGGCTTCAACACCGTATAAACCACTACGCAGTACCAGTTCACTCTTGGGGTAATTCCGCACATGATAGAGCTTTACCACAAGATGAGTTCGCCGAACGAGAAATCGAATGGTTTGTGGAGATGGCGAAACTTGGATTTAGAGTGGGGCTAATCCCCCCTTTACAACCCGTAGTGTGTATGGCCGTTACACCACATTCGGAGTTAGTCGACGCTCATGGAAATTTATTCAATTGTACCGAAGTCTCCTATGTGCCTAAATTCGGTGACACCAATATTTATAAAACTGGGCATCTTTCTGGATGTGAGGCACCAGAAAACCGAAAAATCTTTGGTGACTTTAATATACGTGTTCTAAACGGTGAATTCCCATGTACAAATTGCCGCATGCTACCAGTATGCGGGGGTTCTTGTCCAAAAGCATGGTTAGAAAATCATATACCATGTCCAAGTGCCAAAAATAATATAGAAAAACGTCTAGTATTGCATTACGCTTTAAACCTGATGAGAGCGGAAATTGCGCCCCTCAAAACGACGAAAGTAGGTTATGAAACTGAAATTAATAGACCGCGAGAAAATTAAGTACAAACCAGAGGGAGTCGTTATCGATTCCTCAATAGGTGAATTCTTTATTGAGGGCAATGATGTAAAGATACTCATAGATTCACTTGTTCCACTACTTGATGGAACCCGAACCACAGATGATATATTGGCTAATACCGAACAAGATCTACACGCCAATTATACGAACCTTTTGCAATTGATGGATCGGCTGGGTCTAATCGAAGAAGAGAACTCTTCATGGTCCGAGTGGTACGAAGTGATGGGAAATCGTCAACGATTATTCTGGCACATTTGGGGTGAAGATCTTCGAAGGGGATTATCAAATAAACTTCGCAGTTCGAGCATTCTAATACTAGGGGATGACTTGTGGATCGTAATAACCGCAATTGAACTCGCTACCATGGGGCTCGGCAAGTTAACACTTCATTCAGACACTTGCGCTAAGAGATCTGGTACGTATGTGCCAAGATTTCTAAGGGCCCGTCTTGGGATGAAAATGGAAACTCCGTTTAGGCAATACCTGAGCGAAATTGCACCATGGTGCTCAGTTCACACCATTTCTGATGGACATATCGAAGCTGAATTTTCCGGACACGATCTAGTAGTGACATCTCCAAGGTTTAGTGCTCATCTGATGGGTAAACTTGAAAACTCAATATTGGGTACTTCTGCAAAGGTACTTTATGGATCTTTTCACAAGATGGAGGCTTATATTGGGCCTCTATTCATTCCAAAGCTGGGCGGTTGCTGGTACTGTGCGGAGTCTCGCTTAAACGCACCTTCGAATTTTTTAAATTTGAGTAATTCATCTAAATTCATGGCTAACGAAATTGTTGATTATTCATCTACTCGACTCATCTCAATGGATCCATTACTTGGCCATTTAGTAGCGCTTGAAGCTGTAAAAGTAGTTACAAATTTTATTGACTCAACACTACTTAATAGCGTACAGATTCTAGATCTAATTTCAATGGATTCAAGCAACCATAAGTTCGTTCCTCCTCCAGTGTGTGCGGTATGTGGCGGCGCAGAGGCAATAAACCTCGGAAATGATCAAGCTGAAAACAATACACTTCAAATTAAGGATGTATTGCTGGATATCTCATCAAATTGGGTAGATGAGCGTTTAGGTGTTATAAGTCGGCTTGGGATTCGGGACGAAGAAAGAGAGGCGCCACGTATTCCTATTTGCGCAGATGCCTTTTTAAAGGCTGATTTTTGGGAAATGGAGAAGAAAAAAGGAAGCACTGTCGTAGGCGGAAAAGGTATAAATCGCGAGAGTGCATTGATTAGCGCAATTGGAGAAGCTATAGAAAGGTACTCTGCAACAATTATTTTAGAAAATAAATTAACTTTCTGTCCCTCCAACCAATTATCAGGCGATGTGCTTAGTCCACTTGATCTAGGTCTCTATTCCGACTCACAGTACGATCGTCCCGAATTTCCGTTTCAAAGATATAACGATTCAGAACCACATTACTGGATAAGAGGTACATGGTGTGATACCTTAAAACCAGTCTGGGCTCCTGCGCTAGTTACATTCTTTAGCTGGCCTATTGGGGCAGAACAGCCATATTGTCAAGTAACAACGAATGGTATGGCAAGCGGTTTGAGCATCGAAGATGCCTCACTGAGAGCTGTATATGAACTTGTTGAACGCGATGCGGCAGTACTCACTTGGATGTGCAGACTTCCTGTACGGGGAATTTATGTGAACGATCAATTGCAGAGATCGGTTCTCGAAGTCATCCAGGAACTAGCTTTTGTAGGTATCGATGTTGAATTGTACCTTTTAGATGTTGGTCATGCTTTACCAGTGATTTTGGCATTAGGCTTAGGAGATGGCGTGAACTGGCCAAGCCTCGCTGTAGGAACTGCGGCACATCTCGATCCTCAAAACGCAATTCTCAATGCAGTTACAGAATTGGGTTATACAGCTAAGAATGTCAGGAACTCTGCACTGCTTACACCTCATTTAGAAAAGATGAAACCTAAAGATGTTCGTTCTTTCATGGATCACGGCATTTACTATATGCCATCAGGCCGTGCAGAAAATTGTGAATTCATTAGAAATACTCAAGGATACATCTCTGTCATGGAAATAACACAACCAGAGGATCTATCTTTAGAATATTGTATTGCACTGTTGGCAAATAACGGAATACGTGTTGCTTGCATTGATATTACTTCTGCAGATGTAGCTATGAGTCCATTTCGAGTGGTTAGGGGGCTAAGTAGTGACTTGCAGCCTATACATGCTGGTTATGGATTAGAAAGAACCATGTGCAATCGCCTTAGAGAAACAGATCATGGAAATCTCAATCATGAGATCCATCCCTACTCGTAGCCGTATCGGCTTACCTGTTTTAAGTACAATTATAATACTCGTCAAATACTTGGCCTATCTTCGTGTAAATCAAGCAACGTCAAGTTCAAATTCAATCAAAATAGTAACTAGCGAATGTTAAAAATTGGTAGCATCGCAAAAAGCCGTGAAATAGGACTTGACTTATGAGTAGAGAAAGAGCCAGGATAATAGCATGGAACAATTTGCCCAATTACCCATGCAACCATCGCTGGCTCAATGCCCTTATTGTATCACCGAAACGCAGGTCAAAGTACATTCGCACAAAGAGCGACGTTATCGTTGTTGTACCTGCCGGCACACCTTCTCCGAACGATATGGGACACCGCTCATGCATTTGAAATATCCGTTACCCATTGTCATGGTAGTCTTAGCTCTCCTTTCACACGGTTGTCCATTAGCCGCTATTGTTTTCGCCTTTGGCATTGATGAACGTACCGTAGCGAGTTGGCAGCAGAAAGTGGGTAAACATGCCAAGTGCGTGCAGTATCGATATATCTGTCGCAATACGATTCAGTTAGGCCAGGTGCAGGCCGACGAATTGTGGGCTAAGTTGCAAGGGCACACAGCTTGGATAGCCACTGCCTTGTGCGTATTCCCGCGCCTGTTCATTTGGGGTGCCGTATCGCTGCAGCGCAATAAAAGCCTACTCCAACAAGTGCTTTCCAAGGTACGAAAGGCGAAAGGCCTCCGGGCGTGTTATTCAGCCTATCTTGGTTTCTGTTGACGGTTATGCTGCTTATCCCAAATTGCTCAAGAAAGCGTTTTCAATAAAGGAACGTGGCCGAAGAGGAGCACCGAGGCACATTCCCTGGCCGGGGTTGAATATCGTGCAAGTCATCAAACGCTACGACGGCAAGCGGCTTTCTCATATTGAACGGCGGTTGGCACACGGAGATTGGGGTATGGTTGGACGTTTGTTGGTACAAACACAAACCCAAGTTGGCCGAGTCAATACAGCCTACATCGAGCGCTTCAACGCTACCCTCCGCGCTCGCTTGCCTAGCCTGGTGCGCCGCACACGTATGGCTCGTACAGTGAAACGCTTGGAGATGGAGCTGTTTTGGTCGGGTGTTGTTTACAACTTCTGTACGATTCATACGACGCTTCAAGGTACGCCAACAATGGCGGCTGGAATTACAAAGGAGGTTTGGTCGATTCATCGCCTACTTATGATGCGCACACCGAATATTTGGGACGCTGAACTCGATCACGTCTTCTTGTGAAGCTACCTAAAAATTCGATAATAAGGTAATTCGCATTAGCTTAACCAAAAGGGTGCTACCGAGAAGTTCACGGTCAAAAAATCAAATCCTTGACAACACCTCTGCTGAACTGGTCATTGCTCACAGTTTCAATATATTCCGGCGAAGTTCGTCTTCAACCGCTTCTTGATCCCAATTGTTCAGCGGCCGCCAACCATAGCTATCTAGTAAGAGACAATAACTCTTTTTTACTGACTCCTCGATATTTGAAACGCCGACTTTAGCAAGATCGTCAAAGGAGAGTGTCAATCTATGAAAGCCGATACTAACGGACCATAAACCGAAAATAATGTCTTCCGTAGATACCTGCTTTGCATCTAAGTCTCGCTGTTGTTTTCCATCTTCAATGATATTAGCGACAATTTGACTGCAAAGCTGTTCCGCGGCAACCATTTCCTGATATCGCTGGTGGGTCGCTCGTTTCCATATTGAAGGGGATGCCGCAAGTCGCTCGATATCAAATGATTCTGGTGTGGATTCGGCCAGCAACAAGCGTGTGATTAATATTCCAAATATTCGGCCGCGCGAGTTTAAATCTGCTTTGTCGACCTGCTCGAAGAGCAGTGCTCGCCGGCCAATAGTTTGTACAGCAAGGGCTACTAATAGATCTTCTTTTGTTTCAAAATGTGCATAAAGCGTTCCTACAGAATATTCGACTGAAGCTGCCAGTTCAGACATGGTGAAACTCAGAAAACCTTTTTCTCGAATGAGCCTGCGTGCTGTTTCGAGTATAAGATGTTCCCTTTCGATAAACTGCCTTTCGCGTCGTGTTAAACCTTCCATCATCATTACCTCCCATCCTGGTTCTGATTTTCCTCAATTAGCCAGGCCACTCCGGCCGAAAGCGAGTCCCTTTGGTCTGAAAAGGCCTTACTTGCCTGGGCAGTCCCTTGTTGCGCTAAAATCGCCCAGACACCCATCGCTAACAACGAACCAACAATGACAGTGAAAATTACAGATTTACTTCTTTGTTTCATATCAATTACCTCTATCAATTTCGCTAATTCACAAAACGAAACGCATTTCAGAGGATATGGCTCGAAACAAAAAACCCGGTGTCTTGAGCACCGGGTATTGATTTGACTGCAAATGGCTGTCGATCCCAACCCCGATCCGCGAGGGCTGAAACGCATTATCAATGGTGGTCGACCTGACTTAGTAGGTGTAAACCTGACATCACAGTTGCGGGACAGTATTGGACTCCCAATCGGCTAAACTCACCGGTTGGCCACCAATTTCGCATCAGGCAACCTTACTATTTTGCCTGATTCAGGATTAGTTTCCTGACATCCAAAGATATTCGTTTGTATTGATTTGTTAATAATAGTTTAGCACAGGCCATAGTTAGGTCAAGGATTTCAATAGAATTGACAGGGTTTTCAGAAGTCGGTTTTGATTACTGAAAAACCCTGACCGTCATTGTGAAATAGTTGACAATGAATGAAAAATCAACTAAATTATAGGTTATAATTGAATATTATTCATATTTTGAACTATATTCGATGTTGGACGAATATTCACTAATTCTGTGCTTATAATCGGAATATTCAAGTTCGATATTTGCAGGAGACCAAATTGTCCGAAGATGTTGCTGTAGTAAAGTCAGAGGGAAACTCGCTTGAGAAGATAGCTGGTTCTTCGACTCCGCAAACGAGCGATTCCAATCCGAAGCACAAGGTGGTGTTCCAACCATCAGGCCGCCGGGGGAAGATTGATGAGAACACGTCGCTTTTAGAGGCTGCACGCGAACTGGGCATAGGTATTGAGGCGATTTGTGGGGGACATGAGACCTGTAACAAATGTCTCATTCGTGTGGAAGAAGGAGAGTTTGCCAAACACAAAATATATTCGTCCCCTGCTCACCTAAGCCCAATGAGTGAACGGGAAAAAAGTTATCAGAATCGCCAAAACTTCCCTGCTGGGAGTCGTTTTTCATGCACAGCTCGCGTGCTGGGCGATGTTTTGGTTACCGTTCCTGAAGAGAGCCAGGCCCAAAAGCAGGTGGTTTTAAAAGCTGCCTCGGGCCGTACGATTGATCTGGATCCGGTTATTCGGCTGACCTATCTTGAACTGAACGATCCGCAGATGGGAGACCCGGCGGATCGCCAACGAGTCTTAGACGAACTTAAATACCGCTTTGATCTGCATGATGTTGAAATTGACCACCCCGCCCTAAAAGAACTATCGGAAACGCTGCGCAGTGCCGGTGGGATGATTACGCTTACTGTTTGGGATGATCGTAAGGTAATACGCGTACAGCCAGGATTACACGAAAAACCAGTTGGTCTTGCAGTAGATATTGGTTCAACGACTGTCGCGGCCTACTTGTGTGACCTGCGCACAGGTGAACTACTGGCTACAGCAGCGGATATGAATCCCCAGGTTACGTATGGTGACGATATCATGTCCAGGATATCTTATGCCAACGAACGCAAAAGCGGCCGACAAAGACTTCACCGAGCGATCATCCGCGCTATAAATGAACTGGCGCAAGAGGCTGCAGAACAAGCCGGCCTGAGTGCTCGCGATATTGTTGATGTAACCATGGTTGGCAACAGTGTGATGCACCACCTGGTTCTCAATCTGAACCCCAAACCCCTTGGAGAAGTGCCATTTGTTCCCGTCATTGAGACCTCAATTAACATGCGGGCAGCAGACCTAGGATTGAAGCTGCACCCGGGTGCCCAGCTACATACCTTGCCGTTAGAAGCCGGTTTTGTGGGGGCCGATAACGTTGGTGTCATTCTTTCCGAAGAACCACACAAGCAGGATGATATTCTGCTGATCATTGATGTTGGTACAAATGGAGAACTGCTCCTGGGCAATCAAGAGCGCCTCTTATGCACTTCCAGCCCCACTGGACCTGCGCTTGAGGGTGCTCAAATTACACATGGTATACGAGCCGCCCAGGGCGCAATTGAACGGGTGCGAATCGATCCGCACACCTTGAAGGTCAGGTTCAAAGTTATTGGTCAAGAACAATGGAATGATCAGATTCCCTCAGCAGAGGTACAGGCGCGTGGCATCTGTGGCTCTGGAATCATTGAAGCGGTCGCAGAGATGTTTGTGGCCGGAATCATCAAATCTAATGGCCAGTTTAGCCTGGATAGAAGCCACCCTCGGTACAGTGAGGTGCATGATGCGGCTGCGTTCGTTATTGCGGAAGCTGGTCAGACAGCCAGTGGCATCCCGCTTGTTGTCTCGCAACAGGATGTCCGCTCCATTCAACTGGCCAAAGCTGCGCTATACGTGAGCGCACGATTATTGATGCGCGAGTTAGGTGTTGACCATGTTGACCGAATTGTTTTGGCTGGTGCTTTTGGCAGCGTGATCGATCCCCGTTATGCCATGATTTTGGGAATGATTCCCGACTGTGATTTATCACATGTATCATCTTCCGGTAATGCAGCCGGCGATGGCGCGCGTATCGCTTTGCTGAACAAAAACCAGCGCGCCGAAGCCGACAGGGTCGCCCGTTGGGTGGAGCATGTCGATCAACCCTTGGAGGAGCAATTTCAGAAATTATTTATTGATGCCCTTGCATTTCCGCATTCCCGCCACCCTTTTCCCCATGTCACTCAACTCATTGAGAACCGGCAGGATAATTGAAGGGCGGAGCGTGCAAAACAGTTCGAGACATAAACGAAGAAGAGAATCCCCACCCAACAAGCACTTTGCCAAAATATTATATTATATACGAAGCGAATCAGGCTCAATTAGCGCCAATTTTTGCGGTTAATCAATGGATGTCGAAGAGAGGTGAGTTATAGATAGCAAACATGACGGAATAACTTTCGGATATTTGTCCCTTAAAGAGAAAAGGAGAGTGCTATGAATAGTAACTGGTTAGTTGAAATTATGAAGCGGGCGCAAAGCGGCCCATTTATAAAGGAGAAAGATTTTGAATTAAAGCTCATCAAGCGGATCAGAAAACTGGTCAAAGAATACGACATCAAATATGATGCGAATAACCTGGTTCCGGCAGATGACGATATGTCCGACCGGGTCTATCAAGCTGGATTGCAGTTATTTGTAGAGTTTGGTGCCTACTGCCAATCTTCTGAACGTCAGATTCTTTTTACGCGTGAGGAAGTTGAGGACATTGTAGCCCAGGCCCCATCGGCCGTGACCCTGGGAATGGGGAAAGACGAAGTTGTGATGCGTCACCGGGGAGTTGAGGATCCAACACCGGCGACCATGCTTTCCGGTCCGACGGGTACGCCCGCTTCAGAAAAGTATCATCCTTATATTCTACGCTCTTGTGCCCAGGAACCTTTGGTAGATCTTCTAGGGGCTGGTTCCGTCTCGACCTATATGGGCGAGGGCATTATTCCCGGCACTCCGCTGGAAATAATGGGTGCTCGTCGCGATGCCAGCGTTGCTCGCGAAGCGATTAGGATGGCCGGCCGGCCAGGTATGCACATAAGCGATGTCGCCGTGCCCCTAACCTGTTCGGGCAAGATGGCAGCCTACGATCCGGGTGCTGGTTTGCGTCCCTGTGATGGCCTTCTGGTTTCTCAGATGGTTGAACTCAAAACGGACTATGACCAATTGTCCCGCGTGGCCCACCTGTACAATGTAGATGGTATTTGCGTTGACCTTATGACGCCGCTCATTGGCGGACTGGGTGGGAGAGCTGAGGGGACGGCAATCGTATCTGTCGCTGATCACCTGCTCGGTGTCGTACTATACGATGCTGATTACCATATGTTCTCCTTGACCCATTTAAACTATGTGAACAATACAGATCCCCTAGGGATTTGGATTCAAGCGATGGTTGGCCAGGCTTTATCGCGTAATACACCGATCATTTTGGTTAATGATATTTACACACTCTCCGGTCCAGGTACGAGTGAATTGCTATATGAGTGTGCTGCCGGGGCGGTGGTCGGAACGGTCAGTGGTTTCAATATGCAGGGAGCCGGTACGACTGGCGGGTTCAAGATGGACCATACGACCGGGTTAGAAGCCCGCTTTATCGCTGAAGTATCAAGGGCCTCCTTAGGATTAACGCGGCAGGAGGCTGCGGAATTAGTTCCGCAATTGATGAAAGGTTACATTGATACGTTATCTGAACCAAACCGCGGCCGCCCATTTTGGGAAGTCTATGATGTTGAAACCGTTCAGCCAACCGCTGAATGGCTAAGCATTTACCAAACTGTAAAGGACGAGATTAGTCAGCTCGGCTTAAATTTTGAATATGCACGCCGAGAACAAGCCTAAAAAGGAGAAAGATGATGAGCGTTCCCGAAAAAATCCAGCAGGACTTAACAGAGGCCTTCATTGAGGGTGATGAAGATGCCGCCGAAGAGCTTGTCAAAGAAGCGCTAGAGGCCGGTGTGGAACCCCTGGATATAATTAATGAAGTTATGATACCTGCCCTAACAGAGGTTGGTAGGCGATTTCAAACCGGAGAGTATTTTTTGCCTGAACTGATGATGGCCGGTGAAGCGGCCGAAACAGCCAGTAAGCTTTTGGAAGCGGCGATTGAAGCCTCAGGGCAGGTTTCGGAACCCTTAGGTACCGTCATCATGGGGACTGTCGAGGGCGATGTTCATGACATAGGGAAAAATATTGTGGTTACCATGTTACGCGCCCACGGTTTTAATGTTGTGGACCTCGGCCGTCGCGTGGCGCCCAGTGATTTCGTCAATGCTGCCCAAGAAAATGATGCAGATATCGTCGGTATGTCATCACTGATGACAACAACCAGGCCCGCCCTGCATAGCACAGCTAATCTGTTTAGAGAATTGGGCTTGCAGGACAAATATATGCTTATTGGCGGCGGTGGTTCGGTAACGGCCGACTGGGCACAAGAAATTGGCGTCGGTTATTCTGAAGATGCAGCCGGTGCAGTAGAACTATGCAAGCAGCTTTTGGGCGTTGCTCAATAATAGTATCAAGCAAAATATCTGGTAAATCAGGCCGGCGCACCCGGATACCCTGGCGAACCGGCCTGGTTTTTCATAGGACGCCTATAAATTGAGGCAAATTAAAAATGGCCATCATTCTTGTTAATAATGCTGACGTCCTCGTGACCATGAACAGGGATCGCGAGGAAATCAAGAACGGGTCTGTTATCATCGAAGGAAACCAGATTCGGTGGGTTGGCGCCGGTACGGAAGTGGAAAATTACCTCATTGACCACTGGCCTGACGCGGAGCGTCGTGGATTCGATGTGACGATTGATGCCACAGGCTGTGTCGTTATCCCTGGCTTGGTCAACTGTCACCATCATCTTTCTCAATCGCTCACACGGGCTATTGGTACAGGCCAGGGAAAATCATTATTTTCCTGGCTAAAATATCTGTACCCTATCTGGGCTGAAATGACGCCCGAAGCGGTCAAAGTAAGCGCCCAGGTTGGTCTAGTCGAGCTGGTATTGAGCGGGTGTACCACAGTCGCTGATCATCTTTACCTCTTTCCTAATGGCAGCAAATTGGATGATGAAATTCAAGCTGCTGAAGATGTTGGTGTGCGTTTCCATCCGACCCGCGGGAGCATTAGCATTGGTGAGAGTCAGGGTGGATTGGCTCCTGATAGGGTTTGTGAGAACGAAGCTGACATAATCAGAGATAGTTTGCGGGTCATTGAATGTTTTCATGATCCGGAGCCATTTTCCATGTTGCGCATTGGGCTGGCGCCATCCGCCTTGTTTGAGGTATCGGCCGATCTAATGCGTGAGTCGGCCGAGTTAGCCCGCGCATATCCCATGGTTAATCTGCACACGCACCTGGGTGAAACGCAAGATGAATACCGCTACAGTATGGAGGTATTCAATAAGCGCCCCATCGAGTATGCAGAATCGTGCAATTGGTATGGAGAGGATGTTTGGTTTGCGCACATGGTCCATCCAAGCCAGGCCGAAATTAGTTGGCTTTCCAAAACAAGAACAGGTATTTGTCATTGTCCTACCAGCAATATGATTTTAGCCTCAGGTATCGCACCGATCCGGGAGATGGTCGATAAGAATGTCAGGGTTGGTTTGGGTGTGGATGGTTCTGCCAGCAATGATGGTAATCATATGTTAGCTGAAACACGGTTAGCGATGCTATTACAACGTGTTGGTTGGCCCGGTTTTGAATCCCACGCCAATCGTTTCACTGCCCGTGAGGCGCTAGAGCTGGCTACCCTGGGCGGAGCACAGGTACTGCGGCGGAACGATGTTGGAGCACTTTCCCCTGGAATGGCTGCTGATTTAGTTGCTTTTCGCGTGGATGACCTGGCTCATGCTGGTGGCAGGGCAGACCCGGTCGCTTCATTATTAACTTGTGCCCCAACGCAAGCATGGCTTACCATTATTAATGGGGAAATTATCGTTCGAGATGGCCAATTCTTACCCTTTGAACTTGAACCAATGATTGAAAGACACAACCAGCTAAGTCTGGACATGGTGGAAAATTCCGGGATCGGGTTCTCTATCCCTGTTCCTTAAGCAGTAGCGAGGTCAATAATGGCAGAAAATCCCACAACAATTATCACATCGAAAACAAAAACTGTTAAAATTTGTCGCGATAAGCCAACGGTTATTATCGGTGAACGCATCAATCCTACGGGGCGAAAAAAGGTTCAGGCGGCCCTGGAAGCAGGAAATTTCGATATAGTACGTCAGGATGCGCTCAATCAGGTTGCCGCCGGCGCTGACGTTCTTGATGTCAATGCCGGCGTACCGGGGGCTGATGAACCAGCGTTACTCATGCAAGTGATGCGAACGGTCATGGAAGTGACCGATGTACCACTTTCGATTGATTCGAATAATACCGATGCCCTGGCCGCAGGGCTAGGCATTTATGAAGGGAAGGCGCTGGTTAATTCGGTCAATGGCGAAGAACGTTCATTGAACACAGTCCTACCTCCTGTCAAAGAGCATGGGGCGGCCGTCATCGGTTTATGTATGGACGATGATGGAATTCCAGAGACGGCCGAAGCACGACTGGCAGTTGCTGGTAAAATCATTGAGCGGGCAGGCAAACTAGGCATCCCATTGGAAGACATCATCATTGATCCACTGACGTTAACCATGGGTGCCGACAGCCAGGCAGGTAAAATCACCTTGCGAACCATTGAATTAGTCGTGCAGGAATTTGGGGTCAATATGACCATGGGCGCCAGCAATATCTCCTTTGGATTACCCGATCGCAAGTACATCAATGCGGCGTCGATTGCGATAGCTATTTACGCCGGCGTTACCTGTCCTATCACCAACCCCCTGGTAACCGAAATCAGGACCGCTATTTTGGCCGCAGACTTGACTCGAGGTCAAGATGTACACGCGATGCGCTGGATAAAGGCTTTTCGCAAACGCCAGGCAAGATAAGGAGCTTTCTTCTGTGATAAATGATACGGTTCTTATCAATGACTGGCATCCGGTTGCGACGGTTAAGCAATTTCAGGAAACCAATTTGTTGGCCGCACGACTTCTGGGAGAAGATATTGTTTTGTGGCGAGCCAGTGGGCAAATACTGGCCTGGCAGGATCTGTGCATTCACCGCGGCACACGACTCTCCTTAGGACGGGTGGTGGAGGGAAATCTCCTGGAATGCCCTTACCATGGCTGGACCTATGACAACAGCGGAAAATGTATACATATTCCCGCCCAACCTGATCAGGCTCCTCCGCAAAAAGCCATTGTTAAAACCTACCAGGCCAGGGAGCAGTATGGTCTGGTATGGGTAACTTTGGGCGAACCTGAACATGGCATCCCCCCATTTACTGAATGGGATGATGCATCCTACAGAAAAATACTTTGTGGTCCCTACGAAGTAAAGGCTGCTGGCCCACGCATTATTGAAAACTTCCTGGACATTGCCCATTTTGCATTTGTTCACGAAGGAATTCTCGGTGTTCGAGAACGGCCGGAAATTGAGGATTATCGAGCAGAAATCGGCCCGGACGGTGTTACGTCCGAAGACGTTCGGGTTTTTCAGCCCGATCCTTACGGTACAGGAAAAAGCGATTATGTGTCATATACTTACAGGGTTTTTCGGCCGTTAACTGCGGCTCTGTCTAAAAAGTCTGACGAATCCAGGTTCACCATTTTGCTGACGATCACGCCCCATGATGAACTGGCAAGCACTGCCTGGATGTGGATGGCTCAGAACCATGGATATGATGTGCCAGAAGAAGAAATAGTTGCCTATCAAGATCAGATCTTTGCCCAAGATCTCCCAATTGTGCAGTCGCAACGCCCGGAATTGCTGCCTCTCGATCTGCAAATGGAACTGCATTTGTGTTCTGACAGGACGGCAATTGCCTATAGGAGGTGGTTAAATGAGCTAGGACTTACTTTTGGAACCGCTTGAAATCGAACCCACTTGATTTACAGGGACTGAGCTGGAAGTATCCGGTCATCAACCCTGGTCTTATACTTGTTGTGATTTTTAGCTTTGGAGGAAAAAGAGATGTTTAGATTTCGCTTTACTTTGTTGTTGCTCGTTCTAACTTTGTGTCTGGCCGCCTGTGGAAGTGAGGAGGCCCCGGTTGTTGAGGAAGAAGCGCCGGCTGTTGATGATGAGGGTGCTGCCCCTGAGGCACCTGCTGAAACAGAATCTGAGGCGGAAGAAGAGATGCCTGCTGAACCGGAGGAAGAGCTTCCATCTATTGCATTAATGGTAGATGGGCCGATAGAGGACAATTCCTGGGCCGAAGCAGCCCATAATGCGTTGAATGCGGAAGCGGCAAAAGGGTCGCAGATTGCGCTCTCTGAGTCGGTACAACCGGCCGATGCTGCGCGCGTGATGCGCGAGTATGTTGATCAGGGCTTCGATATGATCATTGCGCACAGCTTCATTTTCCAGGATGCGGTTTTTGAAGTGGCGGCGGAAAGCCCGGACGTCAATTTTGCCTGGGCTGGGGCGATCGACCGTACTGCAGAAAATGTGGCTGACTATGACCAGCCATTCTACCAGCCTGCGTATCTGGTAGGTCTTCTAGCCGGGCACATGTCCGAATCCGGCAATCTGGGCGCTCTGTATGGATTTGACATCCCGGCTTGCCATGCCATGGGCGAGGCGATGCTTGCCGGAGCACAGACCGTCAACCCGGATGCAACGCTGACGGTCACGGCTGTCGGTGATTGGCAAGATGTGCCGGCGGCCAAAGAAGCCGGTCTGGCACAGGTTGATACAGCCGGTGTCGATTTCTGGATCGGTTGCGGAGAGGGTCCGACGTTTGGCTCGATCGAGGCAGCGAAGGAGATTGGCGGTTATGCCACAGGCTACGTGGGCGATATGGCGGATCTCGGTCCTGATGTCGTCTTGTCCAGCATCGTCTGGAACATGACGCCCATCTTTGAAACGATGGCCGGACAGACGGCCGATGGTTCCTTCGGTGGAACCTTTTACCAGTTTGGCGTCGCAGAAGACGCACTGGACATTGTGCTCAATCCGGCGTTGATCGACCAGATTCCTGATGAGGCATTAACAGCCATTGACGAGGCGCGTGCCGCCATCAAGGATGGCTCCCTGGAGGTACCGTTTGTCCCTCAATAGAAGTCGCAGTATGACGGATACTTCGAACTAGTGGATTGGAAAATGTGTGACTGTAGCCTTCTTTTTGGTTACAGTCACACGGCTGTCTAATCGATTACGTAAGTGAATTAATGGCACATTCTAACGCTTCCTCGCAGACTATTGTTGATATGCACGGTATCACCAAGCGCTTTCCTGGTGGGGTGCTGGCCAATAACAACATTGACCTGCACCTGGCCAAGGGAGAGATTCTGGCACTGCTAGGTGAAAATGGAGCAGGAAAAAGTACCTTGATGAATATCCTCTACGGTCTTTATAAGCAGGACTCCGGGGAGATTTTTTTGCGGGAGGAACAGGTAAGTTTTCGCTCAGCCTATGACGCTATTGCGCATAACCTGGGTATGGTCCATCAGCATTTTATGCTTGTTCCTCCTTTTACCGTTGCAGAAAATATGGTGCTTGGCCAACCTTCTTCGCGCTGGCCGCGGCTGGAGAACAGCAAGCATGTTAATTCACGCATCAACCAGCTTTCCAAGCAATATGGATTAGAAGTGGATCCGACAGCGAAGGTATGGCAACTCTCTGTGGGCCAACAGCAGCGGGTCGAAATTCTAAAAACACTTTATCGAGGCGCTGAAATTCTCATTTTGGATGAACCAACGGCCGTGTTGACGCTGCGGGAAGTTGAAGAACTTCTAAAAATAATGCGGAATCTGGCTGATGAAGGACACTCCATAATCTTTATTAGCCATAAGTTGGAAGAGGCACTGCGTATAAGCGATCGCATTACCGTTTTACGAGACGGGTGTTTGGTTGAAACCGTACAGACCAAAGACACAAATACGACTGAATTAAGCCGCATGATGGTCGGCCGAGATGTGCTGTTGAGTGTTGAAAAAAAACCATCGACGCCTGGTGCCCCGCAATTAAAAGTACGCAATTTGCATGTTAATACAGATCGCGACTTGCCTGCTTTGCGGGGCATTAACCTGGAGGTTCGGGCGGGCGAAATTGTCGGGATCGCCGGAGTAGAAGGTAATGGGCAACTTGAGCTGGAAGAGGCTATCAGTGGTATGCGGCACGTTGAGAAAGGTGAGGTGACGATATGTGAAAACGATGTTACAAACGCTTCACCGGGCGAGATTTTTTCTGCCGGCCTGGGTTATGTACCCTCTGATCGCTACAAAACCGCCTTATTAGTTGATTTCAGTGTTGCCAATAACCTGGTCTTACAAACCCTTGATCAAGCTCCGTTTACCGAGCGGGGATTCCTAAATGAGCCTGCCATAGAAGCAAATGCACAAAAACTTGTGGAAGAGTTTGACATTCGCACGTCGTCGATTGCAGCAGATGTGTCGAGTTTGTCAGGAGGAAATGCCCAAAAAGTAGTGTTGGCAAGAGAATTATCTCGCCAGCCAAAATTGTTATTAGTTTCTCAACCTACTCGTGGTGTAGATGTTGGAGCCATTGAATTTATTCGCCAGGAGTTGGTACGACAGCGAGAACAGGGTGTTGCCATATTGTTGATCTCTACTGAGCTTGAAGAGATCTTAGACCTAAGCGATTACATTGTTGTGTTATATGAAGGACAGATTACGGGTGAGCGCCCTGCAGAGGACTTTAAGCTCAACTTAGAAGAACTGGGATTATTGATGACTGGTTCAACTGTGCAAACCACAGGCAAGGCGCAATAAATGAGCGAAACAGTATCGGAACAACCAGAGAGCGGGACTGTAACGGGGGCTGAAGAACAAACACGATCCCGACAATTTGCTGTCATTCGCACTATTGGTGCGCCAATAGTAGGTGTGTTGGTGGGGTTGTTAATAGGAGCCTTCCTTATCTGGCTGTCAGGCAACGATCCAGTAGCCGCTTATAGGGTCATGTTGGAAGGCGCATTTGGTGGTCAGCGGCAATTAACGGAAACAGTACTAAAAACGGTCCCGCTGTTAATAATGGCTCTGGGATTGACCGTCGCCTTTCGCAGCAGAATGTGGAACATCGGTGGTGAAGGACAATACTATATCGGTGCACTGGCCGGCTTCATCGTTGGTATATCGCTCCAGGACTCGCTACCTGGCACGCTGGTGATCCCGTTGATGCTGCTTGCCAGTGTATTAGGCGGTGCACTTTGGGCTGGAATAGCCGTACTGCTTAAAGTCGGTTTCGGTATTAGTGAAATTATTACAACTATCATGTTGAATTTTATCGCCGAGTTTTTTATCCTCTATCTAGCGCGAGAACCATTAAAAGATCCGGCCAGCTTCCTGCCCCAAACCGCTGCGCTACAGGGCGCCGCCCGTATTCCAACATTGTTAGATACACGCCTCCATGGAGGCCTAATTATCGCTTTAGTACTTGTACCGCTGGTCTATATTCTTCTGTGGAAATTGCCTCTGGGATTTCGGATCAGGGCAATCGGATCGAACCAAAGGGTTGCAAAATATGCGGGCATGAATGTCATCTTCGGCCTGGCATTTGCCATGATGTTCAGCGGCGCCTTGGCCGGCCTGGCAGGGGTAATCGAGGTAAGTACGTTACACACACGCTTGCAGGATGGCATTTCAGGGGGATATGGTTTTACGGGCATCCTGGTCGCACTCTTAGGACAGTTACATCCTGTCGGTGTACTCATCTCCGCCTTCTTCTTTTCAGCACTAAATAACGGCGCACAGACAATGCACAGCGTCTACGGCCTGCCAATTTCGTTAGCCCAGGTCATCCAGGGATTGATTGTTGTATTCGTATTGGTGGCTGATGCCCTGGCGCGCAGATGGTGGAGATAAAGCATGGATGATTTCAGCAACCTTTTCTCGCTTACGTTCGTTGCGGCGCTGTTTGCCTCTGGTATTCGCCTGGCAATCCCGATTTTTTACGCTGCCTTAGGTGAAATCATCACTGAACGTGGCGGGGTGTTAAACCTGGGTATTGAAGGTATCATGCTATCAGGATCCCTTGCCGGATTTATGGGAGCATTTTATTTTGAACAGGTGGCCAGTGCAGAGTTGTTGTGGATGGCTCCCTGGGCAGGGCTTCTGACCGGGATCGTCGCCGGCATGGCCCTTGGATTAATTATGGCGGTTCTTTCCGTTACACTGCGCACCGATCAAGTGGTGGCCGGAATCATGCTTGTTTTCCTGGGACAAGCGATCACGACCTTCGTGTTTCGCCAGCAATTTGGCGAACTCAATGCCCGCATAACAGGTTTTCAGGAATTATATATCCCCTATCTATCAGATATTCCCTTCTTCGGAAGTGTCTTGTTCAGCCATGATGCGCTGACCTATCTTAGCGTGATTGTCCTCTTAGCAAGTAGTTTCTTCCTCTTTCGCACGGTTTGGGGTCTAAATATTCGCGCGTCAGGCGAACAACCGGCAGCCGCTGATACATCGGGTGTCAATGTAAACATCGTGCGTTATGCCGCGGTTCTGATTGGGGCCGGATTGGCCGGGTTAGGCGGTGCGGCACTTACCGTTCAGTTGGGTATCTTCAATGAAGGAATCACAGCCGGCCGCGGTTGGATTGCTGTAGCACTTGTCATCTTTGCCCGCTGGCGTCCTGGTCTTGCATTTGTGGGAGCGCTGTTATTCGGAACAGCAACCGCCCTGCAATTCCGGGCACAGGCACTTAATATTGCGGTCATCCCTTATGAAGCGTTCCTGATGATGCCTTACATTTTAACCATACTCGTTCTGATGGCCGGTGTTCACAAATCCGATGCGCCAACGGCTCTGGGCACGCCTTATGTCAAAGAGTGATTCAAGTATTTGTTATCTATGCAAAGTAATGTGACAGTCACTTTGGTCATTATTTAAGTGGCAATAGAGGTAATCAAGTGACTGTCACTTGTTAGGAAAGAACGATCAAATGAAAGATATTCTTGAATCAATTTATGAAGTGATCATTGATGGCGCAGTAGACAATGTTCCCGACTTAGTTCAGGCAGCTTTAGATCAAGGGATTCCGCCGGAGAAAGTGCTGAAAGAAAGCATGATACCAGCCATGTCAGAGGTAGGTAGGTTATTTGAGATTAATGAATATTATGTGCCGGAAATGTTCATGTCGGCAAGAGCCATGCAAGCAGGTCTTAATCTTCTAAAGCCACATCTGATCGAGCAAGACATTCAATCGAATGGCGTGGTCGTTATTGGAACTGTACGGGGGGATATGCATGAAATTGGCAAGAACCTGGTGGCCATCATGCTTGAGAGCGTAGGCTTTGAGGTCATCGATCTGGGGGTGGATGTGAAACCTGACATCTTTGTCGAGTCTGTCCGGTCGAACCAACCCAAGGTTGTGGCTATTTCAGGTTTATTGACGACGACCCTGCCTAACATGAAATTGGTGATAGATGCTCTGTGGGAAGCAGGTGTACGGGACGGGGTAAAGGTGATAGTTGGCGGTGCGCCGGTTTCGGCCGCCTTCGCAAAACAGATTGGCGCCGATGGTTATGCCCCGGATGCTGCGGGAGCCGCCAGGTTAGCCCAATCCCTAAATTGATACATCAGAACAGATTTGAAATCGCTCATACCTCAGACATGGGCAAACGAATATTGCCCCGGTTTTGTGGCCAATGCTTGTGCTCGCTTGTTAAAAAAGCATTGAATTGCAGAGAGGGTTCATGTTATACTGCCACAAATTTGAGTGTTAGCGAAGTCAATTGACCGACCATTTTCTACAAACCCACAGAGGAATGACATGATTGATAAAGTATATTCGCCTGTTAACTCAAGAATTGTCTGGTTACTCACTGCCTTGTTGGCTATCATCATCTTACTTTTTTCCGCAGCTTCGGCCTCGCCACAAGTTTATTACAAATTGAGCAGTGACGGTCCGCTGCCCATTGGTGGGGATGTCCACGATTTTATCATCAGCCCTGACGGGCAGTACACGATTTATGAGGCCGGCCAGGATGTGGCTGAGAGGCATGATCTGTATACAGTCCCTACCAACGGCAGTGCCGCGCCCAAAAAGATCAGCGCCTTGCCCAGCACGCGAAGGGACATTGAAACGTATAAAGTTAGCCCTGACAATACCTACATCCTTTACAGCGCCGATCAGGACATTGAAAATCTTATCGAGCTTTACAGTGTGCCCGTGGACGGCAGCGCCGAGGCGATCAAGATCAGCGGTGAAATGGTTGAGAATGGCGGCCTGCGTGAGTTTTCTGGAAGTTTTAAAATAAGCCCAGATAGCAGTCTGGTCGTTTATCGAGCCGAACAGGACAGTGACGAGATTTCCGAGCTTTATGTCGTGCCGGTAGACGGCAGCGAAACGGCAAGAAAACTGAATGGCGAGCTGCCTGAAGGTGGAGAGACGTATAGCTTTGAAATCACCTCTAATATTGAATATCTCATCTACACGGCCGATCAGGAAACAACCGGTGTCAACGAACTTTTTCGCGTTCCTCTCGACGGCAGCGAGACGCCCCAAAAGTTGAACGGCGCTCTTGCCGAAGATGGAGATGTTTTCCAATTCAAGATTAGCCCGGATGGCAAGTATGTTGTGTACCTGGCTGATCAAGATACAAACGATGTGACGGAGCTGTTTATGGTGCCTGTGGACGGCAGCACATTGCCGATCAAGTTAAACGGCATGCTTGTGGAGGGTGGTAATGTCGGTTTCAACAACACGTTTTACATCAGTCCGGACAGCAAGTGGGTGGTGTACCTGGCTGACCAGGAGACCAACGATAAGGATGAACTGTATAGCGTGCCAATCACAGGCGGTCTCGCGGTCAAGCTCAATGGGATGCTGCCGCCTGATGGAGAAGTAAGCTGGATCTGGGAAGCACAAATCAGTTCGGATAGCAGCCGGGTCGTTTACCTGGCCGACCAGGACACTTTAGGACTGGAGGAGCTGTACAGCGTGCCTATTGGCGGCGGCATGCCGGTTAAACTGAACGGCACACTGGCCGCAGCGTCCCTTTATGACTTCGCCATCAGCCCGGACAGCAGCCGCGTGGTCTATCGCGCCCGGCAGGACGCCCCGGATGTTTATGAGTTGTACAGCGTTCCCCTGGCCGGGGGCGCCAATCAAAAACTCAACGCCCCCTTGGCCTCCGGCGGCCAGGTGAACAGCTTTGAGATCAGCGCTGATAGCAGCAAGGTTGTTTATAAGGCGGATAAGGGAATGGCAACCGGGCACGAAATCTACCGGGTGCCCCTTGCCGGCGGGGATGTGACCAGGGTCAACGAATCATTGGTTGAGGGAGGTGAAGTTCATGGCTATGCAATATCTCCTGAGAGTATGAATGTTGTCTATATAGCCGGCCAGGAGACAGTAGAAGTGCGGGAAATCTATCAGGCCCCATTGCCCGCTCCCGGACCGGTGATCAGGTTAAATTTAGATCTGGCCATTGGTGCCGATATTTGGACTTATGAAATTACCAGCAACAGCGAATATGTCTTCTACCTGGCCGACCATGACCGGCTTTTTCGTAATGACCTATATCGCGTGCGGCTGGACGGGAGTGATGAACCGCTGCGTATGAGCCAGGGGATGGCCGGTGATTACGACTTGACCGATCTGGATATAACTAATGACGATGGTTGGGTGGTTTTTGAGAATAATCAGAGCGGTGGACCTGATTCTATTCATAGTGTGCCGGTGGATGGCAGCGGCATGCCGTTGCAGTTAAGTACGACGACGCTGACCAATGGAAATATTCACTACTTCAACTTAAGTGCAGATAGCCAATATGTAGTTTATCGCGGCATCCTGAACACGGGCGGGGCATATGAGATTTACAGCGCGCCCGTAGACGGCAGTGGTCTGCAAACCAGGCTGAATGGGGCGCTTGTATCCGATGGACAGGTTGAAGATTTTAGAATTAGCAAGGATGGTCAAACGGTGGTTTACACGGCCGATCAAGAGGCCAACGATGTGATTGAAATATACAGCGTGCCTATCGGCGGCGGAACAGCTCAGAAGCTCAATGGCACCCTACCTCTCAATGGCAATGTGGATGACAATGGTTTCGACATCAGCCCGGATAGCCAGTGGGTAGTCTATATCGCTGACCAGGATACGCAAGGCGTCAATGAACTGTACCTGGTTCCTATTGACGGAAGTACTGAACCCAAAAAGCTGAATGGCGAACTCGTTAAGAACGGCGAAGTTGATTGGTTTGAATTCAGTCCCAGCGGTGATTTCCTGGTTTATTATGCCAATCAAGATGATGCTGAACAATATGAAATTTATGGCGTTTCCTTGACCAATCCGGGACCGGCCGAAAAGTTGAACGCACCTCTATCACCTGGGTATAATGTTGACTTTTTTGAGTTTACGCCCGACGGTGATTATTTAATTTATTTGGCAAGTATGGATTTTAACCCGTCACGGGCCAACGAGCAGGAAGGCGGCAGTGAATTTTACAGCATCGCCCTGCCGGATGGCGCGCCAGTCAAATTAAACCACTCGTTCGCTGAAGATGAGTATATCGACGATTTGGCTATCAGCTCCGATAGCAACTATATGGTCTATTTCGTCTTTTCAGGCAGCACCCTTCCGAATAAGTTAGATGAGGATCCTGAGACCGCCCTTTATAGTGTGCCTACCGATTTTGGTCAGGACCCTGTGCAGGTTAACAGATCGGGGTTGGAAGGCCGTTCTATTGATGGGTTCCGCATCAGTACTAATGGTGAATACGTTTACTACGAACTCTTCCCTGCCCCCGGCGTCTTTGAATTTTATAGCGCGGCCATAGATGGGAAGGGCACGCCGGGCAAGATATCCAACGCTATGACTGAAGGCGGCCAGGTGCAGCGTTGGAAAATCAGTCCCGATGACGGCCGGTTGGTCTATAAGGCTGACCAGGATATAGATGATGTGCAGGAATTATATGCCTCTACCCTGCCCGAACCGCAACCCCCCGATCCCACGCCGACGCCAACATTGACACCCACCCCTGGACCGGAAACGGAGTTAAAGATCTATCTACCTGTAGCGATTCGTTAGTCGTGAGAAAGAGAGGCTTGAGCATGGATTCGATCACAATTGGCGGTTATTTAATTCAAAAACTCCTCGACCATGGCGTAAAGCATATCTTTGGCGTGCCCGGAGATTATGTTTTGGGCTTTTATAAAATGCTGGAAGACAGCCCCATTGAGGTGATTAATACGTGTGACGAGCAGGGGGCGGGGTTTGCGGCCGATGCTTATGCTCGTTTCCACGGTTTAGGTGCGGTCTGTATCACCTACTCGGTCGGTGGCTTAAAAGTGGCCAATACGACGGCGCAAGCCTTTGCGGAGAAGTCACCGGTGATTGTGATCAGCGGCGCGCCGGGGATCGGCGAGCGGCTGAACAAACCCCTGCTCCATCACATGGTGCAAAATTTTGATACGCAGTTGAAGGTCTTTGAAGAATTGACCGTGGCCTCAACCCTCTTAGATGATGGCCAGACCGCCGCCCAGGAGATCGGCCGTGTATTTGAAGAAGCTCTGCGTCACAAACGGCCGGTTTTCCTGGAACTGCCACGCGATAGAGTAAACACGTCGGTTATCCTTGGCCAACGGCGGATAACGACTGTGTCCCAGGTAGATGAGAGAGCGCTATACGAAGCAATATCAGAAGCCGGCGCCTTGATCAATGAAGTTGAACAGCCGGTCATCCTGGCCGGAGTGGAGATACTGCGTTTCGGTCTGCAAGATCGGCTGCGCGAGCTGATGCAAAAGAGCAACATTCCCGTAGCGGCAACAATCCTGAGCAAATCAGTCATCCGTGAAGATCATCCGGGGTACCTGGGTGTCTATGAAGGGGCCATGGGGCGCGCGGATGTCAAGGAGTATGTGGAATCGAGCGACTGTCTGATCATGCTGGGCGTTTTCATGAGCGACGTCAACCTGGGCATTTATACGGCTCAATTAGACCAGGGTAAGACGATCTCGGCGACCAGCGAGAAGGTGTCGATTCGTTATCACAGCTTTGATGGGGTAACGATTCACCCCTTTTTGCGCGCTTTAATTGATTCACCGATTAAGCGACAAGCGGATCGAGACGTCCCTCATCCCCCCGCTCCTGCTGCTTGTTTTCCCATAGAAGATAAGCCGCTGACGGTTTGGTATCTTTTCCAGCGATTAAATGGTTTCCTGGAAGATGGAATAGCGATCATTGCCGATCCGGGGGATGCGATGTTCGCGGCGATTGACATGCGCATTCACTGCGCTTCCGATTTCACTTCCCCCGCGTACTATACTTCCCTGGGCTATGCTGTTCCGGCCAGTATGGGTGTGCAGCTTGCCCGGCCTGATTTGCGCCCGCTGGTTCTGGTCGGTGACGGCGCATTCCAGATGACGGGCATGGAGCTGTCGACGATTGCCCGTTTTGGCCTCAATCCGATCGTAGTTGTACTTAATAACAAGGGATATGGTACGGAACGGCCGATGTTGGACGGCCGCTTTAACGACGTGCTGAACTGGCAATACAGCCGTATCCCGGAAATTCTAGGCGCGGGCAAAGGGTTTTTCGTGCACACCGAGGGCGACCTGGAATCGGCGCTGGCCGCAGCTAAGGCCAACACAGAAAGCTTCTCAATTCTGGATGTACAGCTTGACCCGGACGACCGTTCAGAAGCGTTGCAGCGGTTGACGAGCGCGCTGAGTGAGCGCGTGCGCTAAGAGATCCGTTTGTATCCCATTACTCGTTTTCGTAATTCTCCCAGCCGGAGAAGGAAGATCCTGGCGCTACCACAACGACCTTAAAGTTCCAATCAATTGGATACCATTTCTTCGGATCTTCGCCATTCCATTTCCAGCCATTGAAATCACTGACCGGCAGGCCGTTCTTATTCTTAACCACTGCGGCAACACGGAATCGAGGCCGCTGCCATTCGATCGGTTTACCATTCAATTTCCACATATTATTGACTTTAACCGACCACTCCGCAGTTGTACCTTTTTCACCACGCACAGATTTTAGCGGCCCGCAGTTTTCAAGGCCAAATTTATTGCCATTTTTCTCCTGCCAGAAGCAAAATTGCAGGCGCATATCCTGCGGCACGGGCTGGCTGTTAATTTTGACCTGGAAATGCAGTGTGCCCGCAGCGTAATTCGTTGGTTTCGTCCAGTCAAAATTATTTTTGGGTGGCTGCCTCCAGGGGAAACCCCGGTTCGCTTCTGTCACCTTACCATTCCATTGGTAAACCAGGAGCTCTTTGCCTCCCCCACCTCCGGAGCCTGGAGTGTTGGTTGGTGTCGGTGTATTTCCTGGTTTAGGCGTTTTGGTAGGTGTTTGGTCCGGTTCTGGTGTATTTGTGGGTGTATTTCCTGGTTTAGGCGTTTTAGTAGGCGTTTGGCCTGGCTCGGGCGTACTTGTGGGGGTATTTCTTGGCCTGGGTGTTTTGGTAGGTGTTTGGCCTGGTTCCGGTGTATTTGTGGGTGTATTTGTTGCCGTAGCCACAGGAGTTGGACCGGGTCCAATCTCTTCCAATCGCACCGCATCGATCCAATAGCTGTCACCATCAGCAGCATATCCGCGGAACCAGAAGCGCAGGCGCGTATCGACGGTTTCTCCTGCGATATTCGTGGTTAGGAACTCTTTTGAAAGTTCCTGCCATACTGTCGAAAGGTTAAATTCGTGGCCACCTGTTTCGTAATTTGTATAAGGAGCGGAATTGCGATGGACAAAGAGCTTGAGATCGTGGCCTGTATTGGAATAGGCGGCAAAAGTGATGCGATAATAGGTGTTGTTTTTTAATTTGAAGCCTGATTGATTGAACTGTACGTTATCACCCACTTTCTCCAAAACCACCCTGGCGGACGATTGACATTCGTAGGCCGGCGTTCCTACTTGCCAATCCTGCCGGCCGTCGTTGTGCAAAACCCAATCGGCCGCTTCATTTTCAAATCCGCCATTACTGAGGACGTTCCCATCACCAGATATACAGGCTAAGGATGTTGGTGTCTCTGTTGGCATATCCTCAGCGGTCGGTGTCTCAGAAGGGGTAACCGTCACCTCCGGGGTCGGTGTTCTGGTCGCCGTTGGCGTCCCCTGGCCTCCTGCTGCACCGGTGCTAAAAATGATCGGTAGAAATGCGCTATGTAGCGGTTCATCTCCTTCATCGGCTAACATTACAGGCAACGGATTCGATGCAAATAGTGCGACAGCTCCAATTGCCAACAATAGAGCCATCATAACCAAAAAATGTTTTGTTTTCATACTCTGTACCTGCATATAACAATGTAGCGTGAGCTTTCCAGCTTGCGGCTGAACAACCTGGAAAGGTTGTTCTACATTACCAATCCAAAATGGACTGGCAATCATATCAGATATATTAAATCCTCAAACCCAAAAGGCTTTCTCTAAGTTTTGAAATTCTTGCACCTGACCCTGGATCTTGTTACGGCCTAATTCCAGAACATAGACATAATCGGCGATTTTCAGCGCATGGCGTATTTCCTGGTCAACCAGCAAAATGGTGATCCCCTCACGGTCTCGTAAATCAGCCAACATCTGGTAAATCTCCTGTGAAGGCAGTTTGGCCAGGCCGGCGGTCGGTTCATCAACCAGTATCACTCTGGGGTCGGTCATCAATGTACGGCCGATTTCCACCATGCGCTGCTGTCCGCCGGATAATTCGCCGGTCCTTTGCTTCCTTTTCTCGCGCAATACCGGAAAGCGTTCGTAGTTTTCTTCCAGCTTACGCCGCAGCCGTTTCTTGTCCCGGCGGTAGGACCAGGCCCCCACTTCCAGGTTTTCCTCGACTGACATGTGGCGGAATATACTGAGCTGCTGCGGGATATAAGCAAGGCCCACTGTTAACCTTTCGTGGACCGGGATGGCGAGAATGCTTTTGCCTTCTAAAAGGATGTCCCCCTCGTTCGGTTCAAGTAAACCATATATCGCCTTCAGAGCAGTCGACTTCCCCACCCCATTGGCCCCCAGGATCGTGGTAATTTTCCTTTGCTCGATTTCCAGGTTGACGTCTTGCAAAATATTCAAATCTTTATAATAGCCAACACAAAGATGTTTGATCTCCAAAAAAATGTTCTCATCCTCCATCTGGTTGTTCCTTACCCGGTTATTCATGGCCAAGATAAGCCTCAATGACGGCCGGATCTGTTTTTACTTGAGCGGGATCGCCATCGGCAATCAGTTTGCCAAATTTCAAGACCAGGAGACGCCTGCTAAGGGTGAAGATGGTATCCATGTTATGGCTGATGATAATGATCGCTATACCCTCTTCGTTCACACGATAGATATATTGATAGATAACCGCCATCAAATTGGGATGGACACCGGCAAATGGCTCATCCAGGATAATGATTTGCGGGTCAAGCATGAGCAGGCGGCCTAGTTCTAATAATTTTTGCTGGCCTCCCGATAAGGCACGGCCGTATTCATGGCGCAGATGATCGAGCGTCAGTAAATCTAAGATCTCCCGCGCTTTTTCCTCAAAATCATGCTTGCGAGCCGTGCGGTTGATCGCCAGGGCGGGCACGTAAAGATTTTCCAGCACCGTCATGCGCCGGAAAGAGCGAGTGACTTGAAACGTGCGGACCAGCCCGGCTTTGGCCACATCATAGGATGGCCTGGCGTCGATACGCCGGTCATTGAGATAGATCGTACCGCTGGAAGGATTAAAGGCGCCATCCAGAATATTGGTCAGGGTGGTTTTGCCCGCTCCATTGGGGCCAATCAAACCGATCAGTTCCGCTCCGTTAACTTCAAATGTAACATTTTGCAGGGCTTGCAGCCGGCCAAAATTTTTGGAGAGATTATTTACTCTTAACTCAATCATCGGCCGCTCCCTCCCTTTCAATCATTGCTTCTTTTCCCTGAATGGTTTGGTTTCTGCGTGGTGCAATCGTTTCTTCCTTCACCCCCGCCTGGTTAAACCAGTCCAACATTGGCGCGATCAAACCGTTGCGCCGGAAGCGCAGCGTCAACATCAAGATTGCGCCAAAGAAAACATAGCGCCACAGGGTCATATCGACTTCAACCGGTCCAACCGAGAAGCTCGTCCGCAGAAATTCTAAGATGAAAATAATGATGACTGCCCCGATAGCCGAGCCGACAACGCTCTCTAACCCGCCGATGACGGCCATGGCCAGAATGAGGCTCATCTGCAAGATAATGAAGATATTGGGCGTGATGATCCCAATATAATGAGCTGATACCGCCCCGGCAGCGGCGGCCATCATGGCTGTGATGGTGAAGACAAGCACTTTGTAACGTACCGTGTTCACACCCAGGGAAGCAGCGGCTTCCTCGTCTTCGCGTATCGCCTGAATAAAGAGACCAAAGCGTGTGGAAACCAAGCGCAACATGATAAACAGGCAGAGCAGCAAGAGCAGAAGCATGGCATAGTAAGGGGGAATCTTGTTGGTGGCATCGAAGCCCAGGATGCCCTGTTGGAATAAAGGGAGCAGCTCCAACCCGGCCTGTCCATGTGTAATATCAATTTCGGCGCTGATCACCGCGCGCAGGATTTCGGCGAAGCCAAGGGTAAAAAGCGCCAGGTAAACGCTGCGCAGGCGCAGGACTAAATAACCGACGAGAAAACCAAAGACAGCTCCAACCGTTACGCCCAAAAGAACGCCGAAAAGAATGGACGGTTGGCTGATCACGGTCCCTGCCGGCAAGGTCTGTTGGACTGATTCGAGGCAATTTTGCACGGAAGCGGTGACGCCGGTTGGGTTTAATAGGATCAGCCACTGTCCGCCGATTGGAAACTCTGTACAACTACGCGTTGGGGCCGAGGAAAAGCGGATGTAGTTGCCGTACAAGGCGGCCGTATAAGCTCCAATAGCCATGAAGGCCATGTGGGCGAAGGAGAACTGACCGGCATATCCCGCTAAGAGGGACCAGCTAGAGGCCAAAATCGCGTAAAAGAAGGCGGTGATCCATAAATGCATGATGAAATCGTAATCCGCAGCGCGATAGATAAACGGAAACAGCAGTAAGAACAGAATGGTGAAAAGCCCGGCTATTCGCGGAATATTTTGCCGTTTCATAATTCCCTGCCGAACAAACCGGTTGGTTTTAACAAGAGAACCAATGTCAGCACGATCATGCCATAGGCCGGTATATAGGAGGCAGCGCGGGTAGGATCGGGAATACAGCCTGTGCCGATGGCTTCAAACAAACCAACCATTAACCCCCCAATGAAAGCGCCGGGCAGCGAACCCATTCCGCCCAGGACAATGATGACAAAGGAGCGCGTTGAAGCGGTCACGCCGACCTGGGGCAGCCAGGAGAAAACCTGAACCAGCAGCGCCCCACTGAGTCCGGCCAACATGCTTCCCAGGCCAAAAGCCAGGGTATTCATCTTCTTCGTATTAATTCCGGCGATGGCCGCAGCCTGTCTATCTTCGCTGACGGCCCGCAGCGCCTTGCCAGTCCAGGTGCGATAGAGAAACAGCATGAGTACAAGCAGCATCAAAATCGCCACCAGGGCCGCTGTGAAACGTGGATTGGGGATGGAAATGATATCAAATAAGGTTAAATTTCCGGCCGTTGTGCGAATCACTGCGCCTTCGATTTGCGGGAAGTCGAAGTAACGCGCTGCTTTCACCGGGCTGGCTCCGGCGGTGGCCTGGACGAAATATTGCAAAAAGAAAGCCAGGCCGAAAGTCACCAAAATGGCATACTCTCCCGGCCGTTCTACTTCACCGCTGTACATGGGCTGCAAGAAAATCCGTTCAAAAACAAAGCCGATCAAAAAGGTTCCAATGCAGGCTGCGACAATGGCCAGGAAGGGATTGGTATCCGGGAACCACACCGTGGTCATGAAGTAAGCGATCATGCCGCCGACCATGTAAAATTCACCATGCGCAAAGCTGACAATGCCCAAAATGGAAAAAATGAGAGTTAAACCCAGCGCAATCAAACAGTAGATGACACCAATGATGATGCCATTGGTCAATTGGGAAATGACAAAACTGCTGCTGGTGACGCACAGATTGTCCGGATCGGCTCTGGCAAAGGCTAATGAGATGATAAAGAGGATGATTATCCCCGGAATCAAGATAAACCGTTTCCGGTAGCTGGGGGCAAAAAACCATAAGAGCAGCAGGCCAATTGGTCCCAACGCCCCACCGGCGATCCCACCCATCAATCCTGCGTGGTTGACATCTTTATCACGGCGTAGATAAATGCGTGGTGTGATTGCCAGGCCAATAGCACCCCAGAATAGTATCCAAAGGAGGGTTAGGAAAAAGGTAGAACTATATTCCATCTAGGAATCCCGCCAGGATGCTAGGGAGCAACCGTTGCTTGAGAGGAGTTTCATGCGCCAAAGATAACGGTCTTTGGCTGGATAGACCAATTGAAGTTACCGACCCGGTATGATCGCTTCGCCCGTCTGGAAACTTTCCGGATAGACAACCGGGGAGTCAATAGAATTTTGTCCCGTTTCCTGGTACTGGACAATGGTGATTGCCGGGTCCGGGAATTGATGCCACCATTTATCTTCCAAACCGTTGTCGGCCGGGAGATTGTTCTCACCATAGGGAAAGGTGATAGTGCCCAGGGTCCCGACATAGGTAATGCTTTCCAGGGTGGTTATGAGGTCATCCGCATTGGTGCTGCCCACTTCCTCAATGGCCTGGGCGATAATTTTGATCGCGTCATATGATTCCAATGCCCAGGATTCGGCCGATTGTTTGCCGGTGCGCTCACTGTATTCAGCCACAAAGGAAGTTGCTACATCATTGTATAACTCCACCGGTAGCCCAACCCGGCGCATAAAGCAGTAATTGCCGTCCGGCACGTTTTGCCAGAAGGCTTGACTTTCCAGCGATTCCTGGCCACAAAGCATGGGCAACTCTTGCGGCCCGATGCCGGCATCGGCCGCTTGCTGTTGGAAGTTATATGCCGACTCTCCTGTCGGGTAGACGATAATAAGATCCGGTTGTTCAGCCTTCACACGCTCCATAATTCCGGCAAAATCCTGGGTGCCGATATCGACCCCAAAGGTCACTGCTTCGATGCCTGCTTCCGCCAGGCCGTTGGTCGTGTTATCCGCTGCGGGAATACCGAAATCGGTGTTCTCAGTGACAATGACCACCTTCTCGATTCCCGGCAAGCTGCTGACAAAACTCACATCGACGGCCGAAACCTCAGAATTTAGCGGTGCTATACGAAATATCTCGCGCTGCATGTCCCCGGTGACCGTGTCTCCCCAGGGTTCAGCAAAAACGACCGGGATCCCATTCTCATGGGCAATATCCTTGGCCGCAATGGCCACTGACGTATGAAAGCCACCGCCGACCGCAACAACATTCTCCTGGTTGATCAACAGCTCCATCACGGCAGCTCCGCGTTCTGGCAGCCCTTCCGTATCTACAATAATTAATTCGAGCGGTCGGCCAAGAATGCCACCAGCATCATTTATTTCTTCGGCGGCGATGAGCATGGCATCACGCATCGCTTCGCCGGCCACGACCGTTCCGGGTGCGGAGAGTGGCGCTAATCCACCAATTTTTATAGGCTCACCGGAAAGCTCTGTTGCTGGCTCGTCATTTTCTGTGGGCGGCGACTCTTGTGCTGAGTCATCGGCCCCGGTTTGCGCATCATCGGCCGTTGAACTTCCCACTACCTGCTCCGAAGCGCCGCCACAGGAATTCAAGAGAAGGATTAAGACCAATAGAAAGAAATTACTCATCAGAAAATAAAATCGCTTCATTTTTTGTTGTTTTCCGTAGACATCCTGACTGCATTTCCAAGCTGACCTAGTGCTTTATTATAATGATGAAATCGTTGAATCCAACGCGTATCTGTGTCCATGAGCTTCCTTGTTTCATCTGTAAGTATAAACCATACCTCTCGTTTTCATGAACACGTCACCTTATAGTAATATTGATCCAGATCATAATCTATATGATCAACAAATTCAAAAAGTTCCTTTTTCAATTTGGAGCTTGCCCCCATAGCAACGGACTAGAAATGAAGCCGGCATTTCCTCTGCAAAAGCATCTCAAGCGGGGTTACAGCCATTATCTCTTTTGACATAATGGCTTTTTAGGCTGTGCGGATTTCTGTTAGTCAACGACTTTATCAACTTGTCCTTTTGTTTGAATGTGAACCATACAAATCTTATTCATCTTTCCCCAAGCGGTACAAATCGCGGCCGAGTGCCGGGAACCAAATCAGATAAAAAATACCGCCGATTGCTAAGATGAACGCGCTCAAGGTTGGCGCAAATAACATCAAGGGAACATGAACGAAGTCCAATCCATTAGCCAATAAACCTGAAATGGCAGTTACCTTGCTGAACGATTGGCTGCTGAGCATAATGTATGAGATGAAAGCAAGACCACCTTGCATAAAGAGTCCGGCCACGAAACCGGCACTGCTGTTCCACATATTGCCGGCAAGGATGGCGTCACCTGCTGCCAACAATTGGGTTTGCAGGGCCGTACCGGCCGCACTGTGTAAATCGCTCAGATAGATCAGTGAAAATGCTGAATGATTGGCAAGTGCCAATAAAGTACCTGTTAAAACCAAGACCAACATGAATAAACTATAGGCGGGTCTGCTTTTTCTGAAAGCAGCGTAAAGGGCAACTGTGACAATGGGAAACAGAGAGAGCAGGACAAATGTTGCCAGGTCGAGCCTTAGCAGGCCGGTGAATCGATCTCCTTGCAACATGGCAAAAGCTTCCTCGGCTGTAGTTGGTTCTCCCCCCACAATCGTGAGGGTAATAAATGTAAATAGTAAACATCCGAGTTGAATCCAGGTCATGATGCCGCCCAGCTTCAACAACCGGTTCCAATCGGAACTTGTCTTTTCAACTGAATGAACGTGTGAAACGGTTAATTGAGACATGATTTTCTCCTTGAAAGGTAACTAAATATAGATTCATTTTAGGAGGAAACGGCCGCGACCACAGCAGGCGAAAGTGTAATTTTTTGCAGAACAAAAAGGAGAAAAAGATTACTCGAAAGTAGTATGGTCAGAGCAATTGTAATTCACGCGCTCTGGCAACGGCTTGGGTACGGCTGCGCACGCCCAATTTGGCATAAATATTACTGCTGTGTTTTTTAACAGTGTGTAAGGAAATAACCAGCGCTTCTGCTATTTCTTGATTGGTATGGCCTTTATCAATCAATTGTAGGAGTTCTAACTCGCGTCTGCTCAAAGGCTCAACCAATGTCTCATTAGTGGCAATTGGGGCTGATGGTTGCAGATGTGCCGGAGCAGTGGCCAATATTGTGTGGCGAAACGCCTGTAGCCTCCCCTCAAGATTATCCAGGTTTGCCAGTACATTAACGATGAAAAAACCCTCTTCTAAAAACAGGGTAATCGCTCCTTCCGGTTCTGCCAAAGTTAAGGCAGCCAGCACATCCGCTCGGCTGGCGGCATTATCACCGAGAGCAGCCAAAAGCTGGCTGCGAATGAGCAGGGTTTCAATTTCAATGGGTACCAATTGACTTTTTTGAGCTTCGCTGAGCAATTGATTGGCTAATTGGAGGCCGGCCGACACATTTGCCGCTTGTGCCCGGTGCAAAATAATGCGTAAGGCGCTGTTGTAAAGCAAGCCTGTAGACCGATTCAATAATCTTTCTGCCGGCAGAGGGGGGATGGTTAATTTGGGTTGAAACAAGAAGCCGAAAGGGTTGAGAATGGCCTCCGCACTCTCCTGCGTGTTACGGGCGAGAGCGATACGCACTTGTTGTGCTATTAACTCTTCTTGAACGACTGTTGGTGCTTCCACCCTTTTTGCTTTTGCAGCTAATTCAATTTCCTGGGCGCCCGTGTCCAAATCACCTTTAAGCTGGACCATGCGAGACAAAAAAACATGATAATATACTTCGGCATCACTAAACCCGCTCAGTTTGCTCACTTGCGCTGACCGTACCAGAAAAGTTTCCGCCTTTTCCAGCTGATACCATTGATAATAAATGGCCCCCAGTTCACCATAAACGGCGGCGCTAATCGGCGGGGTAATACCAGAGCGCTCCACTGTTTCAATGCCTTGAGAAGCCAGCTTAAAAGCATAGCGCAGCTCACCTCGTTCCATGGCAAACAGCCCTAACCCGGAAATACCCATCAATTCGGACACAAGGTTGCCGGACAGACGGCCGTGTTGAATCAACATTTGGTACGCTTCGATAGCTCGTTCTCGATCATTTAGCTGGATATAGGTAACAGCCAGGCCGCTATAAATGAGGCTGCGCACGTAATCATTCCCCAAAGGGACAATTGCTAACCCTCGTTGGGCGATTGCCAGACTCTCCTCTAACTTCCCTTGGGCGCTGAGCAAATTGGCTTGCAGTGCCAGCCACTCCGCCTTGATGGATGGCTCTGTCTCATCAAGCTGGTTTGCGTCAAACATTTTTTGCAAATGGTCGATATAGGGCAAGGCCTGGCTGACGTTATTGCTCATCAAATACATCCAGGCAAACATGAGGTTTGTTTTGGGGCTTTTGGCTGCCCACTTCTCAGGAATCTGGCGCATCCACTTTTTGATGGTTTTGGCATGCCAGGCCAGCAGTAAATCCATGGCGTGGGTTTCAATGAGCGTTACGGCCGTTTCATAATCCTGAGCATCCAGCGCGTGTTGAATCGCTTCTCTAAACAGTCCCGCGTTAGCAAACCATTGGCTGGCCCGCTTATGAAGCAAGGGCGTTTCCGATCCATGCAGTGCATGTTGCCGGTCGCGCAATAAATCGGCAAAGAGGTGATGATAGCGATACCACTGCTGGGCATCGTCTAAGGGAATCAGAAAAAGGTTGCCGTTGTAAAGCTGTTCTAAAAGGAGACGGCCGTTGCTGCCACCCGTCAGCGCATCACACAGATCCCCTCTCAGCTTGTCTAAAATCGACGTCTGCAACAAAAAGTTCTGCACATCGGGATCTTGTCCGCTGAGCACTTCTTCGATCAGGTAGCTTAAAATGTGGCGGTGGCTGCCGCTCAATTCGGCAATAAATTTTGAGGGATCGGTCCGATCTCGGATGGATAAACCGGCCAGTTGTAAGCCCACTACCCAACCTTCGGTTTTGTTTTCTAGTGTGTTGATGTCTGCCTGGCTTAGTTTGAGCCGCATGATCTCATTGAGAAAAACGGCCGTGTTCGCCGCCCCAAATCGTAAATCAGCGGCACGAATTTCCGTCAACTGATTGTTGGCGCGCAGCCGGGCCAGGGGCAGCGCCGGTTCCTCACGGGTCAGGATTATAAGATGCAGCGGCCGTGGCAAATTGGCGACAAATGTTTGCAAAATCTGTAAAATGGTTTTGTCTTGGATGACCTGAAAATCATCCAGGACCAGGACAAATCGTCGCCCGCTTTCTACAATGTCGTTGACGAGGGTGGTACTGATGACATCATGGGGAGGCAGTTGCCCGGCCCGCAAAACACCGGCAATTTCACTACCCAATTGGGCATCTATTTTTTGCAAGGCGGCCACCAAATAGGTGAAAAAGCGACCCGGATCATCATCAGCCGCATCGAGCGAGAGCCAGCTAACCGGCATTTCTAAAGTGTCAATCCAACTGCTAATGAAGGTTGTTTTGCCAAATCCGGCCGGGGCAGATATGAGGGTGAGTTGGCGGCCGTTTTGCAGTCCTTCATGGAGACGCTGGTTGAGGGTCGGCCGTCGTACTAATCTTGGCGGTACATTGGGCCGAAATAATTTAGTGAGCAGGAGGTCTGTTGTAGCCATCAAGATTTAACTTATGCACCCAAAACTCGTTGAATTCAACGTGTATTTGTGTCCTTGAGCTTCCTTTTTCATCTATAAGTCTAAACCGTCCCCTTAGAACACCGGCACATCTGGAGAGAAAAGTGTCATGAGCTGCTCAGAGCGGCGCTAAGGGGAGACAATGCTATCATCCTATCATCCACCGGCAATCATAGGCGAATTTTCGCTACAAGCGTTTGTTAGAGTGTAAGGTTTAGATTTTAGCCAATTACGAGTTGGCAACGGATGCTACATTTTTGCGGCAACTTTTGTGCCTAATTAACTCTCCAAGATTAGCAATTCGGCTACAATGATTTGTTGCGCAGCAAATACATTGGAAGAAAATACCTATTGACAAAATCACCTTTATTGCATATAGTTACATATACTTACATATAGTCGACGTATTTGCCCATGAGATTATTAAGATGATTTCCAGTACATACACTACCAAAAAAGTTGCTGAAATGGCAGGCATTCATAGAGATACCTTACTTCGGTGGTTACGACAGGGACGGGTCTCTGAACCGAAACGTAATCGGAATGGTTGGCGAGTCTTCACTAAAGAAGAGGCTCAAATTATTGTAGACTATGCAAATAAAAATTCTGAAACCCAACCACAAGTAAAGGAAACCCAAGCACTATACCAAACTTATCAGCCTTACACCGGAGCCATTACACGGCTAAAAGAAGTAGATTGGGACTTTCAAGATGCGAATACGGGATACCTAACTCATTCCATTCATCCATATCCAGCAAAATTTATCCCGCAGATTCCAAAGACGCTTATTCGCGAACTCGCTTCTGTTGGAGATACGATATTGGATCCGTTTTGTGGCAGTGGAACCACATTGATTGAAGCACTTAGATTAGAATGCAATGCCATAGGGATAGATGCAAACCCTTTAGCTTGTCTAATTAGCCGAGCAAAAACAGTGCGGATTATTGAAGAGGAAGCCATACCCTTATTTGAGTTAGCCGATGAAATGTCAACATTTAGCCAACAAACTCATGTTGGAACGCTCCCACTGTTTCCCGATATGCCCTCTTTTCCTATTCCGACCGAACGACCCGACTTTGATGGTATTAACGATTGGTTTGACCAACATGTGATCGATGAACTCGCATTTATTAAAAACAGATGCATGCTTTTGGATCAAGATAAGGTACGAGAGATTGCATTAGTAGCATTTTCTTCAATCATTGTTTCTGTGTCTCGTCAGGATTCAGATACTCGTTACGTGAGACGAGAAAAAAATATAAAACCTGGAGATACCTTACAATACTTTAGCCGTTCTCTAGCAAAAGCCACCAGACGTGCCCTTGAATTTAGTGAAGAAGTTAGCAACCATTTATCTGTTGAAGTATATGGAGCGAACGTTCTTGAACCACCCGAAATTGGCCCCGTCGATTTAGTAGTGTGTTCTCCCCCTTACCCCAACGCTTTTAGCTATCACTTATATCATCGTACTAGGATGCTTTGGCTTGATATGGATCAGCCGAAATTTAAACAAGAAGAAATTGGCAGTCACCGTAAATACAGTAGCAAAGGCCGTAACGCGGCCACAGTAGATACTTTTAGGGGAGAGCTATATACTGTTTTGTCTTGGTTATCCCAATTTTTACGCCCTAACAGATTCGCTTGTTTCATTATTGGCGACTCTACTCTAAAAGGCGAAACGATTGAAAATGATAAGTTGTTGATAGAAGTAGCAAAAGGCATTGGCTACAAAATTGAGGCGAATATCAGCCGCAATCTACAAAGTACAAAGAAATATTTCAATCCGGCAATTGGAAAAATTAAAGACGAACATATTGTTATTCTGCGTAATACTGTGATTAGGAGGAAATTATAATGGAGAACTATACATTAGCTTGTCATCTAAAACCATATATTCAACCCTTTGAACGTATTCTTGCAGTTAAAGAATTAGAAGCACTAACAGGGAGTATGCCTGTGGCTCGGCCAAGTCGTGATAATGAACCTGTTGACTATACGGTTGTATCTTCAAGGTCTTACAATTACTTAGCCAATCGCTTAACTTATTGGGAGACTATTGCACCGGAAGCAGAAGTAGTACCGAGTTTATTGACCAGACAAGTATACCGAGAAGCAACAACAAATCTGGTAAGAAATGGCATTAGTTCGGAAGAACTACAAAGCCTCTTACCGTTTCAAGGTCAAGTTCCCTTAGAAAAACGGCGCAACCTTCGCTATGGGCCACACGGAATACATGAATATCGTGGTAAATTCTTCCCTCAGTTGGTTCGTTCTCTGTTAAACATTGCTAACACAACATCTAAATCAAAGGTTCTTGATCTGATGTGCGGCAGTGGCACAACACCAACAGAGGCGGTTTTGTTGGGATATCGTGCGTATGGTGTTGATCTAAACCCTTTATCTGTATTAGTCAGTCAAGTTAAGTGTGATATTTTATCCATTAATCCTGAATGCTTGGTATCTAATTACGAAGCATTAAAAGAAGATTTACTTAACCAATCCGTAAACCAAAATAGTGAACTCCTATGGGTCAAGTCGCTTGAATCAAAAACTAGAGAATACTTGTCTAAGTGGTTTGCGCCAGATGTATTGGCGCATCTAGATCCTATTTTAATGAGAATTGAGCAAGTGGATGATCTGGCATGTCGAAATTTATTTAAAGTCTCTTTAAGCAATATTCTTAGAAGAGTGTCATTGCAAAAAAATGATGACCTACGAGTACGTCGTGAAATACGAACTGATATTGACATTGACGTGTTCGCTGTGTTTTTGAATGAGTTGAACCGTTCGGTTAAGACTATTTTGGCTTTACTTTATCAAAATCTTGATTTTGAGGTAGGAAAAGCCACAATTGTGCAAGGAAACACGCAACATACTGATCGCCTTTTTCCCGATCTAGTAGGGCAAGTGGACACAATTGTCACTTCTCCACCATACGCAACTGCCCTTCCCTATCTTGATACTGACCGATTGAGCCTATATTATCTTGGTCTATTGTCACGCCCAAAACATCGCCAGCTTGACTATGATATGATAGGAAATCGAGAAGTTACTAATAGCCGTCGTCAACGCTATTGGGAAGAATATAAAAGCAATCGATTTAGATTAACCGATGACATAGTTTCTGTTATTGATATTATTTATGATCTTAACAGCAATTCTGACGTTGGTTTCCGGAGACGTAATTTACCGTCACTCTTGGCACGTTACTTTTTGGAAATGAGGCAAGTTTTTGAAACATTTACGAAAATGCTTCGACCAGGAGCACCGGCTTACGTAGTTGTAGGAAATAATCACACAATTGCAGGGGGGCAGCGAATAGATATCGAAACTGATAAACTCTTGGCTCAGTTAGGTGAAGTTGTTGGCTTAAAATTAGAGGATGAAATTTCAATGGAAATGCTCATATCGCGGGATATTTTCAAAAAGAATGCCAGTAATGCTGAGACAATTCTATTTTTTAGAAACGCTTAACTATAGTATCCCCACACTCTCGAAGAGTTTCGTGTTTTATTAATACACAGCTTCAAATATTCTTGATACACGCTAGTTCCCTGTGGAACAATCTCAACATAGTAAGAAAAACCCTGATCTTCACTGGTGGTTTTTTCAATCCTGAGAATATCCCCAATATTTCCAGCACTTCGTAAAGACTCACTCCGCAATCTAAAATCGTGCTTAATAGGCCATGTCATCATATTAACGTTAACCGTTTCGCCACCAAGACGTATCTTTACATTTAACCGGTCAAATTTACCAGGTCGTGTTGAGTCCTCGGTGAATTTATCTGGCCACCCCCAAAATGGGGGATAATAATCTCTAGCAGCTAACGGAACAAATATCTCTGGTGATCTTCGACTTGTCCCAGGTGTTGTTTGGCCAATTCCTACATCCGTACGTTGTAACGTCATTACAAAACCTATAGCTTCATCACTGTCTTCAACTTCATCCTTTGTAACAGCAATAGGAACTTGATCTGGCTTAATGGATGTCGGTTTGGAAGGCTTGGGGGCAAAGGCATGTTTATATTTGGGAGCAGAGCGCTTGATTGCAGTTTTACTAAATAGGAAAGTATTGACTATTTTAGTGCTTTTTTTGCTGCTTGCAGGTATAGGTTGTGTCCTTTCGCTTGTTGCCTCAACCTGCCCTTCAGGCTGAACTGCAGTTTCGGAGAGTATGTACCCTTCCTCTACCAGTTTGATCAGAAATTCCTGATCTAACTTTACTGCATTTCCTGAATCCTCATTGCACCAAGCATCAAAATCCGCTTTCAACTCGTTTAGTATTGCTAAATCGCTATCCTTTTTAAGATCAAGCCAGTTAAGAGATGAAGCTTCATCATTTGTATATAATCCACCTTCGGTTAAGTTTCCAGACCCAATAATAAGAAGCGCGATCGAATTTCCTTCAAACAAGTATATTTTCGGGTGAAATGTAATGTACAAATCGCTGCTATGATTGATCCAAATCTCTCCTTTCTCACCAACAGCTTGTAGCAACCCTCCCAAAGCTTCTTGACTTGTACCATAGTGATCGATACCAACAATGAATCTGACATTTTTTTTGTTAAGAATAAATTCGCGTAACTCGGTCTGAATATGCTGCACCCCTGAATTTTTCACAAATGCAATAGCAGCTTGAAATGTGTGAAACTCACCGAGCTCACCATTCAAGGCTGCTTTTAGAATATCACCCAATGTTTGAATGCTGAAAGGCTGTATGATTAGCTCCATAAATGCTCCTCTTTAATGACCAAAATATATCAACTTTCTTCAAGAATTAGTATGGTGCAATTTTGACCTTCATTATGACAAGCTCCACCAATAGCTTTGAAGCAGATCAACTATTTAATAACCTGACTCATTGTATACTGAGTCTCAATAAATCAACACCTCTAATTATTCAGAAAATGATAGTTTTCTTCTGGCCGTTCGTGCTTTACTTGCCTAATGCCAATATGGAGATAAACAAATATTAGCTCGTTATTTCATCACGCTATCAGGCAGTGGTTTTGGGCCAGGCTTCTTATGCCGCAACCGGATTCGCCTTCCAGATACTGTCGTGATTATCTTCATTTATACCTCTTCGTCAATCAAATCTTAAGGCCATTATTTGCCGGTAATCATCCGCAAATTTTCGCCTAAAGGATTTTGTGAGAGTGCAGAGCCTGCATAACCGGCGCGACGCGATTAGAACACCCTTTGCTCTAACCGCGCCGCTTCAATTACCATAAACTAGCCGCGTCTGGTTCATGCCTTGTTAGACAGAGGCTACTGCTAATTTGAGTTGAGCAGGTTCAAGTGGAGGGAATTGAATAACGATTGTAGGGGGTGGCAAAATCGCTTTTTCCGTCATTTCTTCGCCTATTTCTAGCAGGAGCGACACAAGATCATGTATTTGTTGAGCGACTGCTTCACTTAAGTATACTTCTTTACAAACTGGACAAATCTCAGCGGGAATACCCTCAACTTTTATTTGAATAGCGGATCCTTCTCGCTCATAGGTAAGCGTAGTCACGCCGATTTGTGGGTTTCCTTCAAAGCATTTTATACATTTCATTTTTCTTTACCTTTTCGTTTACGCTTTTGTGATGCAATCCACCGTTTTCGATCAGGCACATAAGCCGTAACTATGAATCTTATTGGCCTTCAATCTAGTTCATTAGCAAGTCTCTGGAGAAGCACTACAGCAGAAGTCCAGTCTGGTGCGCCGTGGACGCATTCAAGTTTGTGAAACAGGTGCTCAGGCTCGCCCACGACTACAATGTCTTTCCCTTTTCCAATGCCGATGCCCAGTTCGACATGACGACCACCATTACCTCCAGGTGGTGACTCGGTGAATGCGACAAGTGCATCGGCACACCCAATGTCCTGGCGATCTGTCTCGGCCAGTTCGCGCCAATGGGATTCCGTAAGTTCGTTAATCGGTGCTGGAGGATCATTTACTAGCCAGTGGGATGTGACTTCGATGCCAAGTTCCTCAAGCTGCAACCGATATTCATTGAGTTCGCCACGCCGACTATACCTCGCAGCAAAATAGACTTTGTAGGACATATGTTGTTTTTCCTTTCCGGCCTATTGTCCAAGACAGGTACCGTAGCTTGCAACGCAACTGACATTGCCAATATGATATTCCTTGTGTTCACTTACACTAGAGCAACATTGAGGTTTTCATGGACCAGAGGTGATATTTCTTTAGCTATTTGCTCCTCAATTTCATCGCGTGTCTTTTCGAGATCATATAATGCTTGCAGATTCATCCACAACTCGGCCGATGTACCAAAAAAAGCTTAGTCTAATCGCTGTATCTGCCGTAATACTCCGTTTTCCATGCACGATCTCATTGATGAGGCATCACCATCCCCACAGTTAACTCACGGCCGCATAACTATCGGGGTAAATATGCTGTAGGTCGTGTCACCATTTGTTAGGAGGGAGATCTGCTGCACCTTACTGTCACGAGTCGCCGGTTCGGTTAAAAACCAACTCAACTGCACATCTTCATTGATGATAGTTTTAGCCAGGTTACCGTTAGCATTGACAGCGAAGTACAGGTCACCCGCAGAACCATTAACGGGCACAACTGTACAGTTCGCTCCAACAGAGGGATAGGTCAGGTAAGAGGAATTTGGTATCACACCACCTGCTTCACTGATTGGCAGCGCGTTATAGACCGTCCTCAATGCACCGCTTTTATTGAGAACAGCGGTTAACAAAGATGCGTTGGATAGCAAACCAGCAGAATCATTGTAAGTGGCGTCAATTCTCCACAAGCTCTCTGCCTGGTTGATTAACAAAGCCGATGTCGTGTTCAATACCAGTGGAAAATCCGGTTGACAGGAAACATGCAGGGGCATACTTGCTTCGTCGCTGGAAACCCCATCTTCATTCGTTATCCGCACAAGCAGATCGGAGTTTAGTTCGGTCGCATTCCCAATGCTTGGAATAATCAAGGGCACGAACAAGTAACCTTGAACCGGATTGGGAACACTCACGCCTAGTTCATCAAGTGTTAGATCGTCAATAAGCACCTGATCACCATAGGCAATGCTTAAGCGCGCTGCGCCGGAAATGGCGCCAAAGGCATCATAATAATGGATACGCTGGGTAATCCGGCAGCCAATCACACCTTCCCCCACGCCGGGTCCGCACTCAAGGTAGTCCATATCCAAAATCAGGGGTGTACCGCAGCCGGTGAACAGCCCCAGTAATTCATTGCTTTGATAAGGATAGCTGTCATCCTCCAGGAAAACACGAAGTTGGAAGGAAGAACTGTTATTATAGATCCCCGGCAATCCCACAAGGACCTCCCCGCTCTGAGAATCACGGGGCATGATCTCCGCCCCTGAACGGTTAAGAGTCCCTCCTGGACCGATCCAACCGGCCGTATTTTGCCAGGCATAAATATTTGTACCTGGCTTAACCATATTCAATTCGGAACCGTTATAATGGAAATAGGCAGCAGCCAAACAGCCTATCTCTCCGTTCATTGGCTTCATGGATAGAATTTGCAGATTGGAAATGTTAAGCAGCCCATAATTGCCAGCAAAGAAATCGTTCTCTATTGCGTTGCTTAACCGACCCGGTGTCAATGCGCTTTCCACCTGCACTCCGATTGTTTCGGCCGTGTTGGTCGCCAGGGGTTGCGTGAGCGGAAAACGAATCGTTCCATGGGTAGCATTGTATGGAATGAAATCACCACCTATGGCTGCTGCCGGCAGGCCATTGGCGATGGTGCCTTGAAAAGTACCTCGGGCGTAAATCGAGGAATTTGGCAGGATCTCACCTAAGGGATCGGCATACTTTGAGCGGACACTGCCGTTAAAAGTGTTATCATTGTTATGCGGCCGCCAAAATACCTCCAGGCCATAAAGTTCAGGCAGTGCAAGTGGGGATGAGATGGCCTTAACGCTGGGCGCTGTCCATTGAGCCGGTAGGAGGCGCTCCAAGGCCAGCACGACTCCCGAAGCGGACAATAATTTTAACAGTTTCCGCCGCGAAATAGTCATCGCCTCAAAATCGTGCTGTTGATTATCATTGCTGTGTGATTCCATGTCATTTTCTCTTTATTCTTTTTTAATAAACATCCAATGTCGGTGGAAATGAAACAATGGGAAAGACTATAGTAAAATACCATGAATCAATGCCATTTTGCAACATTGATTTAGGTGAAACTAGTTGAGTCCTAACTACAACGATGTTCGATTGGACCAGTTTTGACTTGTTGCGCTTGCCTGTTCTGCTTGTAAAATTAGGGCCAGTATGTTCAACTCTTGTACGGATGAGAACTACGCAAAAATATCCCTCAATTTTTAACAGATACAATATGGGCCGGAGCATCAAACTCGACAGCGCCATCATCGTTAATGACAAATTGGGCTAATTTTTCCGGGGCATATGCCTTCAGCCGTTCATAACCGGCATCGTCAATCTTATCGGCTAACGTCCAACCTTTGACATCTATGTATATCCATGATTCAATGGAATCAAAGCGCGCCTTGCCGGTGATTGTTTCGATAGATGGTGCTTCAACACCGGCATCAACAAACAAGGAGCGTAGCTGTTCTGCATCACCCAATGCATATGGCGCTTCAATGGACCTGGCTGCTTCCGGACCGAATAATGTATCTAAAATGTTGGCAACGGCCGCATAGCCTGGCGTTTTTTCTAAAGGACCCCAAACAGCTACGGCTAACCTTCCACCAGGCTTAAGCACGCGAATCATCTCGCGGATGGCCTGCTTCTGGTCCATAAAAAACATCAGGCTGAATTGGCTGACGACGCCATCAAAGGTGTTATCTTCAAAAGGCAAGTTTTCAGCCTGTCCCTCTTGCCAGTTGATCCCTGGACTTTTACCGCGGGCTACAGCCAACATGCCATCATTAACATCAATGCCTGTGACCAATTCTCCACTGCCTAAACGGTTAGCGGCCGCGCGGGCCAGCACGCCGGTTCCGCAAGCGACATCCAATACCTTGTCTCCAGGCTGTACCTCGGCGGCATTCAACACATGTTCCGGCCAATCGGCAAATAGGGCAGGAACAAAAAAATTCTCGTAAATTTCGGCCGCGCTGGCCGCCACTTGACCGCGTTCATGTTCGTCCATATGTGCTCCGATGAGTTTCCCGAACTACCTCCGGGGCGGGTTAATGCCTGATAATGGTAAAAGTATACCATATGAAATGTATATGTATCGTTCAGGAATTGGAACCTGACCTGTTAAGCGCCTGCCCAGCCAAACAGCGAGGCGATAGCGATGGTCACAGGAACAGAAACGAGAGCTACTACTGTCCAGAGCAAGGCGCGTCGGATTTGATGGGGTTGCTGTTCGCTGGGAACCCGCAAGGTGATTGCCGCGTAGGTGGCGATAACAGCCAGGATCACGGCCGGTAAGATGCTGCTCCATATGGCCGGTGTCAGGTTTATGCCGGCATAATACATCACGATTAATATCATGGCCAGGATCAGGGCCGCAATCTCTGTATGCAGCAGCACCCCTCCCATTGAGGAACGCAGATCATCCTTTATCAACAGATTGCCGGCCAATACCGCAGTCAAGCTCACAAATATGGCGGTGACACCCAACGCCAACAAATAGACCACAAACGGAACCAGGATCAAGCCAAAGGTAAATAAAAAAGTAGTCATCACCAGGCTGACGATCTGCACCGGAAGCCAGATCAAAACCCAATGGGTTCCAGGGATTTCTCGCATCAACTGACTCCTAGCTTCAAGCGCACGGCTTGGACCGCTTCTTGCAGCGCTTGCTGCGCATCCATCCGCCCAGCAAAAAAATTATTGACCGCACTATTTAATTCAGTAATGATGACCGAGTAATCATTTATGCCAAATATCAGTGCTTCCGGGACATTATTCATGACATCGGCAAACAGTTGGCGCGTTTTTTGGTTGCCATAAAAAGTATCTTCCTGCGCAAATAGCGGATCATCATAAGTCGTATTGAGAGCAGGGAAGTAATCGCTGTATGCAAATTGTGCCAGTTGGTTTTCCTCATTGAGGGCCATGAATTCAATAAAAGCCCATGCAGCATCCGGATTCGCGCTTTCTTGAGGGATGACGTATGCCGAACCGCCACCCATTGCTGACCGCTGCCCTCCCTCTTCCCAGGCGGGAAGAAAGGTGATGCCCCAATTTCCTTCCTGCTTTGTTTCAAATTGGTTTTTTAAGCGGTGACCTAACCAGGAAGGATGAATGATGGTAGCCACAGCAGGGGCATCCACCGCATCTAAGTCCGCAGATAAGTCACTTTCCCATTCTTCACCCCCAGGCTCATTTTTCCTGATCACCCGCGCAGCTCTGAATTCTTCAAATTTTTCTAAAATTGAAACAACGGCCGGATCATCAATATTGATCTCCCCCTCCTGATCAAGAAGGCCAACCCCTTGCTGCCACATCATGTCCAGCAGCAAGGATTGGTAAATATAGGGCATACAGAGCAATCCCGTCCTTCTTCTAATCTCAATACAGGTTACTAAAAAGTCGTCCCAGGTAGCGACCATTTCACTCACCGATTCCGGGTCAGAAGGCAGTTCCGCTGCTTCAAAAATATCGCGACGATAAAACAAGACCGTTGGCCCTATATGCCAGGGCACGCAATAAAAGGCGTCTCCATCCATACAATAATCAAGGATTTGAGGGCTAATTTTAGCCGCATGGGGTTCCATCCAGGGCGTCATATCTAAAAGATCGTCGCGGGCGATAAGAGATTGGATGTCGCGATACCTGGTGACGGCTAAATCGGGTATTGCCCTACCCGTGAGCCTGGCTATACCTATCTCTGAAGCCACATCTTCAGGCGGATAATTTTCGATTTTAATATCAACCTGAGGATATTTTTCTTGAAATGCAGCTAAAACACTGTTTTCCCAGACATCCTGATCGGCCTCCGGAACCCAAATCAGCAATTGGCCATTTGGTTCAGCCGGTGCTGTTTGCGGCCGACCGGCTGCCGTTGTCTCAACAGCAAAAGTCGTTCCTTCCCCCAGGTCTGTTTGCTGTTCAGGTGAAGCGGCCGAATTGTCATTTAGACCCAAATCTGAAAGTGTCGAGCGACCACAAGCCACCGCGGAAATGCAGATCATGATAATAAGTGCAATAGCAATAAAAGTTTTACTTGATCTATCTGTCATACCTTTCATTTTATATTGATTACCTGGACATGGAAAATTTATTAGTGGATATGCCGAAGCGGACAAAAAATAAGAAAAATGAAATCCCTTTTCCTCGTATATGACGTGTAGTATGGAACCAAAACCGGTTCTTGACCGGATCTGTTAACAATATCTTAAAATGATCGGTCCTTTTTGTCCTCGTTTGTATGTTAAAATTTTATGGTAACTGCTGCTAAAACTCCTGACTGAACCACCTGACGGATAAAGTGACGCTTATTGATATGGAGGAAGCAAATTTATGCGTATCGAAATTCCTCAAGAATCCGAAAGATTCGGCGCCGTACTCATTCATGGTGCCCAAAATGTGTTTGAATTAGATGCCTCTCTCATGTCCAAAAAAAATCGCCCTCCTGAATCGGATGTCATCCGCCGTATTTCTTATGAAGAACTGCACGATATTGAAAAGCAAATGGCCATCGTCGTACCCATGCGTGGTGAACGAATCAAGCTGGTTGAAGGGGTCATGCGAGGTATCCCCAATCATTGTTTGGTGATCGTCGCCTCGAACAGCAAGCGACAGCCTGTCGATCGTTTCGCGCTTGAACAAGAGGCGTTTGAGCGTTTTTCCCGCTTTACACACAAAAATGTCGTCGTTGTGCATCAAAAAGATCCGGTCATCGCTGAAGCATTTCGCAAGGCAGGCTATGACGAAATCTTAGATTCTGACACGGGTTTAGTCCGCGGCGGCAAGGCGGAGGGCATGATCATGGCTACCCTTCTGGCCCGGTTGGCTGGACGAAAATATGTGGGCTTTGTCGATGCGGACAATTATTTTCCCGGCGCAGTTTTAGAATATGTCCATGAGTATGCCGCGGGATTTGTTATGGCTAGATCCCGTTATGCCATGGTCCGTATTTCCTGGCACAGTAAACCAAAAATCATTGAGGACAGCCTCTTCTTTGCTAAATGGGGTCGCACCTCACGTAATACCAATCAATTTATGAATGCCTTGCTTGCTGAATATACTGGATTTGAAACGGAAATCATCAAGACCGGAAATGCCGGTGAACATGCTCTAACCATGGACCTGGCAATGCAGATGTCTTATTCTTCCGGCTATTCGATTGAACCCTATCATTTCATTAACTTATTTGAGCAGTTTGGTGGGTTGAAGGGAACTTACCTGGATGAGGATTTGATCAGAGAACATATTGAGATCTTTCAAATCACATCATTAAACCCTCATATGCATGATACGGACAAAGGGGAGGATCATATCGACGAAATGACACATGCAGCGATGCAAGTCATGTATCATTCACCGATTTGCCCCAAAAAGCTAAAAAAGCGGCTGCTCAAGGAAATGCGTGCCTTAAAACTGTTGGATAAAAAAGAGAAGCCGCTGAAGGTGCGTTACTATCCACCCTTAAACAAACTCGAACTCGACTGCTTCGCTGAAGCCATTGACGGCCGTATTTATAATCTAGTATTGATTCCGCCAGGTAGTGAGGAATTACCGAACATTGAACTGAGTAATCATGACAAAGACAATCCCTCCTACCCACAACTTGCTTCCGAAATATCTATTAACTGATCATGCATGAATATTTACCATATAAATATTCCTGGTTGTTTTATTGCAATCCCTTCATCTATGGACAGGTGTAACGCCATAAAGGAATATTGAATGAGCGATCCAACCATCATTCACCTCATTACCCACAATCATTGGGACCGCGAATGGATTTTCACAGCCCGTTATGCCAATCGTTGGCTGCCCACATTTTTCGACAATCTTTTTATCCGGTTAGAGGCTGAACCAGGGTATCGCTTTGTTTTAGATGGGCAAATGCTGATTATTGAAGATTATTTACAGCAGTTACCTCCGGGAGAAGCGGCTTCACGAGCGAGGGATATTCGCCGCTACGTGAAAAAGGGGCAGCTACAAATTGGTCCTGCTTATTTGCAGCCCGATTGGAGTTTAGCCAGTGGTGAAGCGCTGGTGCGCAATATGCTCATTGGAGAAAAAATGGCTCGCGAATATGGCCAGGTGATGAAAGCGGGTTGGCTGCTAGACAATTTTGGCCAGATCGCTCAAGCCCCTCAAATCTTTGCTGGCTTTGGCATCGAAGGTGCTTTTGTCTGGCGTGGTATTCCCTTTGAGCCGGATGATTTGAAAACCGAATTTTGGTGGGAAGCGCCCGATGGCACGCGCATTCTAGGTGTTTATTTGCTAGACAGTTATCGTAACGCCATGGTGTTGAACATGACCCGCGAGATTGCCACAGAACGAATTCTATCCCATACAAAAATGCTCCGGCGCTACGCCTCCACGCCTAATGTGCTGCTTATGAATGGTTATGAACAGGTCCCGGTCCCGGATGATGTGTTGGGAATTATCAAAGAGGTCAACCAGGAGTTCAACCCTGAGATGAAAGCTGTACAAAGTACGCCGCCAGATTATTTATGCTCTGTCAGGGAAGCGGCAACCGATCTGCCGACCCTTAAAGGCTATTTTTACAGCGGCCGTTTTGCGCCCATCCTCAAAGGTGTTTATTCCAGCCGCAGCCACCTCAACCAGCAAAATAACGAATGCCAGCGTGAATTGGAACGATGGGCGGAAAAGTTTAACACCTTCGCCTGGACATATGGTTTTGATTACCCGGAAGAGCGTTTTGAAATGGCCTGGAAAACGCTGCTGCTCAATCATACCCATGATGATTTATGCGGCTGCTGTATTGATCCGATTGCCCGCGACATGCAAACGCGCTTTGACGAGGTCAACCGCATGGCCAAGATTTTATCTTCAGAAAGTTTGCGGGCTATCACCAAAGCAGTTGACACAACCGGAGTGGCAGACACGGTCGTGCTCATTTTTAATCCCTCCTCACGCCCGCGCCGAGAGGTGGTCGGCCTTTCCATCGATCTGCCGGAAAGTATCGACAGCTTCCATTTCAAGACCGAGAGGGGCAGTATATTCCATACCAATTGGTGAATCGTGTCGGTGACAAAGCGGATCTTTATATCTGGACCAAAGAGGTTATTCCACCAGTAGGCTACCGCACGTACTATTTAATGCCCGGATCAGCGACCGATGAGGATCATCCAACGGTCCATGCTTCAGCCGAGGAGCGCTGCATGGAAAATGAATTTCTCTGGATCCAAATTAATGATAATGGCACATTGACCATTCACGAGAAGAACCATCATGACATTTACGAAAACCTGGCCTATTTTGAAGATGGTGCAGATGCCGGCGATACCTATGATTACTCCCCTCCACCCACCGATAAAATAATTACCAGTCTGGGGAAAAAAGCGAAGATCACCTTAGAGGAGGCGGGTCCATTATTAGCCCGTTTCCGCATTGTTGTAAAGATGAAATTGCCCCGGCGGCTGACCAGTGACCGCCAATCGCGTAGCTCTAAAACACGCAAAATTGACATCATTTCTTTTGTGGAGCTGGCAGCAAATGCCGGGCATGTCGAAGTGACGACCGTCGTCAACAACGCCGTCAAGGATCACCGGCTGCGTGTCATATTCCCTTCCTGCATTGACACCGATCACTCCTTCGCCGGGATGCCCTTTGACATAGCACAATTCCCCATCGAAGAAGCCAATGATGTTGATTTGCCCGATGATATGCAGGATTTAATGCTGGCCGGTCGCTATACGGTGCCCATGCGCACACGGCCGTTCCAAAATTTCATTTCCCTGGCTAATGATCAGCGTAGTTTAAGTATATTCAGTCGTGGTTTGAGCGAATATGAAATCATTCCTGGCCAAAACAGCATCGCCCTAACCTTGCTGCGCGGTGTTGGCTGGTTGGCCAGGCCAGACCTTCAAACGCGCGAAGGAGATGTTGGTCCCCATATTTTTACCCCTGAAGCGCAATGCCTGGGCAAACATGTGTTTGGATATGCCATCTATCCACATGGCAGCAATCTCACAGAGGCTAATCCGCATTTTGAATCCGACCGTCACGTCTTGAAGTTCCGCGCTCTGCAAACCAATGCCCACCCAGGGCGGCTGCCCAATCAGTTTTCTTTTTTCTCCTGGCAGCATGACGAGGTGTTTGGAGCATTGAAATTGACTGCCCTCAAACAATCAGAAGACGGCCGAGATTTAATCATCCGCTTCTACAATGCCTTAAACAAAACGGTGAGCAGCACCTTAAAAATCGGGGGGACAGTTCTCGCTGCCTGGCGCACCAATTTGAACGAAGAAAATCAGGAAGAAATGCCCCTTGAAGATGGCCTCGTCCCCATATCGGTGCGCGGCCGTGAAATCATGACCGTTCGGGTTCGCTTACAGCCGGCCCCGGTGATAGAAGATTTCAAGCGCGACCCGGCTCGAGTACTGCCCTCAATTACCCCAACGGCCGAAATAAACAGCGAAAAATTGCCGCGTCTGGTGACTACCAAGGAAGTGGCGGCCGAGCAGGAGCGAGCACAGCAGTTAGGATCGGCTTTGCAGGCCGTACGAAGTGAAGCCTATATTTTACAGTCAGATATTGAGAGTCGTTCCGACCCTACAACCGCCCAACTGGCTCTCTTACAGCGCATGAAAGGACGCGAGGCTACCCTGGCGCGACAGTATTATGAAGCGCAGATTTCAGCTCTCCTCAACCAGCAGCTTTTAGTCACCCGTCAGATGGAAAACAGCCTGAACGAAATTGGCGAATCATTAAACTGGGCCAGGATCCGCAAACGGGTTGGGGAATTCCTGATCCATTATTATGAAGGGTTATTGGAGAAAGAATCATGACCCAAACACTCGTTTTCACTGATATTGACGGTACCTTGATTGACTTCAAAACGTATTCATTCGCTGAAGCACGTCCGGCCGTTTCCGACTTATTGGCGCGCAACATCCCTCTCATTCTTTGTTCTTCCAAAACGCGTGCAGAGCAGATAGCTTTACGGGACGAACTGAAAATTAAGGATCCCTTTATCGTAGAAAACGGCAGCGCCATTTTTGTGCCGGAAGGCTATTTTTCTTTTCCACTGCCCCAACAGCGTCGCTTGGCCGGCTGGCAAGTGATTGAATTGGGAGTGAATGTCAGTTTTATCCGCCATGTATTAAGGATAGCTAGAAATTGGCATGGTTTATATTTCCAGGGCTACAATGATTTATCGGTTGACCAAATCGCAAAGGTAACGGGTCTTGATATCGACTCTGCTGAGCGCGCTCTGGAGCGTGAGTACAGTGAAACGATTGTGACGCCATTGACCAAAGATGAAGTATCTACCATGCGTTCATTTTTGGAAAGATACAGGTTGGCTATCATTTCCGGTGGAAAATTATACACAGTGATGAGCGCGAAAAGTAATAAAGGAATGGCTGTTGAGCTTTTAATTTCGCTCTACCGCCGCAAGTTTGGCGAAGTTATCTCTATTGGTTTGGGAGACAGCGCCAACGATGGTCCTTTGCTGGCGGCCGTTGACTACCCCTATCTCGTGCAGAAACCAGGAGGGACCTGGCAAGAAGTTCCTGAGATTGACGTGCGGCGGGTTCCAGCCGTTGGCCCTCAAGGTTGGACTCGGATCATTCCCAATGAAATTGAAGCAATAGAGATTATTAGGCGCGCTCCCCGAGCAAGGTTTTGAATCATTTTGCCGTACCAGTAAAAGCCCACACCCCGCTTTTGCTATTCAAGCCGAAACACTGATTATCTGACCAGGTACCATTTCCCCATTCGTCTAATTCAATATCCCTGGCCCCCTCATATATTATCGATAAGCCGGGCGCTAAAACCTTCTTATGGTAATATTCGTATTTATTATTGGAGAAAGTGAATGAATATCCCAGCTATCGAGACGGTGGGTTTGACCCGCCATTTTGGACAAAAAACGGCCGTAGCCAACCTTGACCTGAGAGTCGATGAAGGTGAATTTTTCGGTTTTTTAGGACCCAATGGGGCTGGCAAATCGACGACGATTAACATGCTTGTCGGTTTACTGCGTCCCAGCGCGGGCCAGGTACGCATCAGAGGCATTGATATCTGGCAAGATCCCTTACCCGCCAAACGACAGATAGGTGTACTACCGGAAGGGCTGAATCTTTACCAGCGTCTGTCAGCCAATGAGTTTGTGCGTTTCGTGGGCAATATGTATGATGTCCCGGCGCAAGAGATTGACCGGCGCGCAGCCGAATTGATCGATCTGCTGGACCTAGCTCCTGACGCCGACAAACTAATCATTGATTACTCGCACGGCATGCGCAAAAAGACCGCTTTGGCCGCGGCCTTAATTCATGGCCCGCGAATTTTGTTTCTCGACGAGCCATTTGAAGGGATTGACGCCATCACCGGGCGTATCATTCGCGATGTCTTGCGGCGTCTGCGCGAACAAGGGACCACTATCTTCTTTTCCTCTCATATTTTAGAAGTTGTTGAACGCTTGTGTACCCGTGTCGGTGTCATTTCCGGCGGCCAATTAGTTGCCGAGGGAACCATCAACGAACTGCGTGAACAGGCGGAAACAGGCGCAGAAACCACGCTGGAGGATTTGTTCATCAAGGCGGTAGGAGCCACGGACGATATTCAAAGCAGCGGGAAACTATCATGGCTGGAATAATCGGGCTTGACTCCCGGCGCGTCAACAGCCTGTGGTGGTTAAAGGGCAAGTTGATGCTGCGCAGCTACACGCGAGAAAAGGGGCGCATGGTTGGGGCGATCATCGCCTTATTAATCCTGGGTCCGCTGGTCATAGCTGCTGCTATCGGCACGGGGATTGGCTATTTGCGATTGCCCCAGCCCTGGCCAGGCCAATTGTTGGGTTTTATCCTGGTGCTGCTGTGGCTGATCTGGCTGATTTTTCCCATCTTCTTTTCATCGCTCAACGAGGCGGCTGATCTGACGCATTTACTGGTTTATCCGCTGCGCAAGCGGGATTTAATCGCTGGGGTGCTATTAGGCACTTTGTTTGATTACCCGACCTACCTGGCCTTACCGTTGTTATTGGCGGTACTTATCGGTTGGGGAGCCAGCCTGGCCTTACCGATCGTCCTCCTGGCCATTATCCTGAGTTTCGCCCACATGGTGTTCATCGGTCTGCTGGTGGGCACAGCCCTGGGCGGGGTATTGCAAAGCCGCCGCTTCCGCGACGTTGCTATTATCCTCACCGCTTTATTAGGCTCCTCTTGCTACTTTTTACAGGTCGGATTTGGACGCGTCATTGAAAATCTAACCCAAACGATGAGTACGGAGGAACTTTTAGAAATTCGGGTTTTGCCTGTTCTGCAATGGTTTCCCACCGGTGCGGCAGCCCAGGCTATCGTCCAGGCTACGACCGGTCAGTGGATGGGCGCTGTTGGCTGGCTGCTTTACTCGACGGTTCTACTCTTATTGGTCATCTGGGCCTGGTGGAAATTGGTGATCCGTTTGACCACGGGGGATGGTTACCTGATAGGATTGCCTCCCCGCCCGCAAAAAAAGGAGATCGGAACCGGTCGCCCAACGGGACAACCGATTTGGCTGCGCTATTTTCCCAACGACATCGCCCAGGTTTTTCAAAAGGAGCTAATAACCGTCTGGCGCACGCCTCAACGACGGGTTGGCTTAATTCAAGGTCTTTTAGCTCCAGTTTTCATGAGTGGCTTCGTTTTGTTTGGCAACGATGCCGATTTTAGTGATATTCTCGGTTCCGGCTTTATTGGTCTAGGTTTGCCCGTTTTTGCCCTATTTTTCTATTGGGTGACATCCTTTAATATGTTGGGCTGGGAGGGGAAGGGGCTTCCGGTTTTATTCTTGACACCTGTTGGGCGGCGGCGCATTTTTTATGGCAAGAGCCTGGCCCTCTTTGCCATTGGCTCATTGCCCTATTTGCTGGTTGGCGTCGTTGTTTTCTTTATCCTGAGAGATTGGATCAGTGTGGGAGGAATGTTGACCGGGCTTATGGCCGGGTTGACGACCATCGGCGTAACGGCCGTCTTCGCCACCCTCTTTCCCTCCCCCGTGGACCAGGAATCCCGTAAAAAGCGTGGCTCCTTCTCCATGCGTGGCGGTTGCCTGCCCGCACTGGCCAATTTGTTTGCCCTGATTCCACTGATCATCCTGTTGTCTGCTCCCGCCGCAATCCCTTTAGCCTTAGCCGTCTTCCTCGATCAACCCTGGATCGTTTTTGCTGCCCTGCCCCTGTCCGCGGCCTACGCCGCGCTCATCTTCTGGCTGGGCTGCCGCCTCTCCGGCGATCTGCTGGCCAATCGCGAGCCGGAGGTTCTCGCCGCAACGCGAATAGAGACCTAAAACGTCCTACTAAACCGGCTGTTGGGTACATTTGTTTCAATTCGGCAAAATTTTGCCAATTTGCCTGTTTGACCTTTGTAAACCATCCTTTTAGATGATTTTCAGCATTTGGGTATTTTCGCCAGAAAATAACTAAAGTTTCATTGGATATAATATGCATTACCCCTTAAAGTTTCGCATATTGCTAACCTTCTTGCAATCACCAGGAACAAAGGGGTTTGGTTGCTTTTTGTGTATGATTTGAGTTGGCATGAAATTCGATCTCTAAAACCTTCGATCACTGTCGTAGTGGCGGGATGCTTCGGCCGGCTCAGCACAAGCCGGCGGGGCAAAGCCTTACCGGAAACCCTGAACGAGCCATCCCGCCCGGCTCGCCCGACTCGACACCGCCTGGTTGTTAAGGGCGAGCCGGCGCGGTGGGCAGGTCATGGGTACGGTCACCATCATGCCGCGCCGGCCCACCCCTACCAGTGAACGGCCGACCCAGTCGAACCCTCCGGTTTTACACAATTTGTAACCGCACCCGGAACAAAGGAGCGTCATCATGAGAGATATTTAAAAAATATTGAAGCCGATTATTTCTCTCATATACTGGCAGCGACACCATCCAAATCGGTTGGTCACCGGACGACCGTTGGTTGGCTTCTTTGGGCTCCGATGGCACGATTAAGGTGTGACCTATAACCAACGAGTAAGGAGGAAGGAATGGAAACCCGGTTTTTTAAAATAAAATGCGGCAACCTCCTTGTTCACCTGGCTGCAATGCTCAATCTAAAAACCGGGTTTCTTATGGCATCGATTCTACTGATCTTCATGACCGGTGCCTGTACAAACCGCAAATATCAACCTGCTCAATTCCAATCTATACTGCTGTCCCCGGCCGATTATCCACCGAGCACCGAACCTTATTGGATCACCGATAGAGATTTCTGGCTGGTTCATACGCCAGAGGGTCGACTCATGGCATTTGCGCCGCTTTCACCGGAGTACGCCGATCATATCATTGTCAACGAATGTCGTTACACCTGGAGCGCGCCTCAGCGACGTTTCATCGATCCTTGCTCCGGTGACGAATGGGAATTGAATGGTCAGTTAAATCTTGACCATTCCACAGAATTATGGAGCAATCGTGACCTCGACCAATACCCTCTCAGAATTGAAGGCGAATTAATCTCCGTCAGTGACGCCTTGCGGCCGTAGCTAGATCGTTTGGACTGCCGTTATCCGGGACTTCGGGCCGCACCCCCAGGTACTCGTCCACAAAATGGAACAAATATAATCAATTGAACGTCTATAAGGTTGTGATTATCTGATAAGTTGGCAGCCGGCTGCCAGCTTAATTGAAGGATGTAAAAGGAGACTTTTTATCATGCGTTCAAATATTCTGATTCTGGTCTGCCTTGTTTTGCTAATGGTATTGGCTGGTTGTGTATCTGGGAATGGAGTCGAACCGGAGGCCGTTTCCACTGCCACCAACCAGGAAAGCAGCTCGATACCTGCTTGCACGACCTGGCCTTCTGATCTCTCTTTTGATATTTTTCCCCTTGATAGCCTTGATCTGCGTATCCAGGCCGGTGGCTTACGGCCTGACGATCGGCCGATCCTGCACATCAGCGCAGCAGGTGACGGGAGTGATGATCTTATTGAACTCCAGCCGGAAATAAGCGGTGAGGGCACTTTTCAAGAGATTGTTACCTTGCCTGCTTATGACTATATGCGCTGGAACATTCGCCTGCTCCTCCCGAACAGCGTTGCCTGCCGCTATATCATCTATGGCGGGGACGAATGGTTGGAAACCGGTGTTGATACACCGGAATCAGCGAATGATGAAGCCATCATGCAAGATGTGGAAATGATGGCCGCCAATCTGGGCATCAGTGTCGAAGAAGCCCTGCGTCGTCTGGAATATGAGGATGCCATTACCGAGCTACAAGCACGCTTGCAGGCAGGGGAAGAGGATTCGTTTGCCGGTCTCTGGATCGAGCATGAACCTGTTTACCGGGTTGTTGCTGCCTTTACCGGTGATGCGCAGCAAATCTTGGAGCCATATGTTTCGGAAAACCATCCGCTGGCTTCGGTTATTAAAGCCCGAGCAGTCACCTATTCCTATGCCCAACTGCTGGCTGACCAGGAGACGGCCAATAGCCTTCTGCAAATACACGGCTTTTCCTTCGCTTCTAGCATCAATGTCCAGGAAAACCAGGTGGAAATTAATGTGACCGATCAGGAAGCATTTGATTCGGTCCTGGCTGAGACCGGGAGCGAACTGCCGCCGAGTGTCGCCGTGATCAGCACTTACGAGCCATTGGATGATCCTCCGCCCTTCCCGGTTACACCCGTTCCTGAATTGCATATGGCCCAGCTTAAACAGCGCGACGTTGCCTTCATGGAGGCGTTGCTCATTGGCGAATTGGTGATCGAAGACAACTGTCTGCGTATCCACAGCGAAAATGAAAGCTACCTGATTATCTGGCAGGCTGATTATTACCTGACCGATAATGACGGCCGTATTCAGATTTTAGACGAGACAGGCGCAGTCGTGGCCCAGGTTGGTGAAGCGGTGTACATGGGTGGAGGAGCGCAGCGTGCGCTAAATGACGCCGAACTGCAAATGCCGGTTCCGGAATCGTGCGGCGGCCCTTACTGGCGGATGGGAGAATTCCTGCCGGAAGAGCTTATTCCCAATGTGACCAATGACCTACCCTCTTCATCCCCAGCGGCCGATGAGTGGCTGATTCATACAATTTCCGACATGAATATATCTTTCGCTTATCCACCCGGTTGGAATATCTATGAGAGCATGAAAGCCTTGCAAATCACCCCTAACAGCCGGCCGATATGGTCTTCTATTGCCGACCCTGATCAGCCTGATGATGGCCCCTATTTGGATTTGCTCTATAACCTCAATCGCCAGATGGCTGACACGCCGTCGGCCGAAGTGGAAAACATCATACAAGGATATGATGAAAAATTAGAAGCCATTGAACCGGCCGCCCCTCTGGCCTCCCGGCCGGACGCGGCCATAGGTACCTATCGCTTCGCAAATTTTGATGATGGTTCGATCCTGCTGGTGGGAGCTGTTGCTCATCCACTTCCTGACAGCCCTCAGCCGGTTATTGGTCTCGTTTCATGGGTCAAGGAGGCGGAATTGGCAACAATTAAGCCTATCTTCGAGGCTGTCTTAGGCTCTATAACTTCGTCATAAAGAGTGAACATCAGCAGAGGATGCACATCCTCGCCAGAGCGACGCGAAAGCGATTTTGCAGTTACATGTCATCGTAGCCGAAAATTCCAGTTTTCGCCGCTCTGCGCGAAATGGATTTCGCGGTTACATGTTTCAAAATAGCCGCACAAGGAGTTATCATGAAGATGATAAAAAAATGGCTTATAGTATGGCTTATCGTGATTATTATTTCCATAAACTGGCTGATCAAAGCGCCACCGGCCGTTTATGCCTGTTCCTGCATGCCGCCCGCGCCACCACAGGAAGCCCTGGCCGAAGCCACGGCCGTCTTCGCCGGCCAGGTGATGGCTGTTGAAGTAAGTGAAGGCCCGGTGAACAGCAGCGCCGATCCGGTGCAGGCGACCTTTGATGTCTCCCAGGTATGGAAGGGCGACATAACAAAAAGCGTGACCTTAACGACGCCTCGCGAAAGTGCCAGCTGCGGGTTTAACTTTGAGGTCGGGCGCGAATATATTGTCTATGCTTGGGATGATGGAGATGGCCTGTCTACCAACCTATGCAGCCGCACGGCCGAGCTTGCGCCCGACCTGGAAGATTTAGATGCGCTGGGTCCGGGAGCCGCACCGGTAGAAGCAGCAGGTGGCCAGATTGCTTATGGGCTTAATATCCCATCCTGGGTTATATACGGGTTACTGCTACTGGTGGCAACCGGGATTGCGATTGCATTGATTATTTTCTACCGTCGTAGACGGGCCCGCTGATTGCCGAATTCACACCGGCCTGGCCCCTGAGAGCTGATATTTCCGTTATAAAACACTTGTTTTGTGAATATTTTTGAATACAATAAGTTGAAAATTTATTCAACGGAGTATGTGTTATGACTAAAACAATAACCATCAGGGTAGATGACGATGTATACCAAATGATAAAAACGGCCGCAGATGGACAACGGCGTAACCTGTCCAATTTTATTGAGTTTGCCACCCTGCAATATTTAACTTCAGCAACGTATATCGATGATGCAGAAATGGAGCTGATCCTTAATGACGCAGAGTTAGTTGCTAACTTAAGACAAGGTCTTGAGGATATAAAAAAGGGTAACTATACCATTGTTTGATTTTAAGATTGCCGAGACAAAAACGTTTGTAAAGGCCAAGAAGAAAATAAATCAGAAGCTATATCAAAAAATCAACGATGTTGTTTACCCGCAATTACGAAATAACCCGTATTTTGGGGCAAACATTAAAAAGTTGAAGGGCGAATTTGAAGGCGTTTACCGCTATAGAATCGGAAATTACAGATTGTTTTATCTTATTGATGATCAGAAAGTGATTGTATTTGTTATTGATTCAAAGCAAAGAAAAGATGCTTATAAGTAATGCGCAACAGCCAAGTTCGACCTTGTCAGAGTTAACAGACCCCGTCAATCAACGCTGGTTCGCCAGGTACTCAAGAGCGGATTGGTTCAGCCGGTGCCTCAGGTGACTCTAAACGGCCACCGGCCGGGCCCGCATAGAAGCCTCGACAATTGCTGATAGGATGAAATCAAAAAGGATTATCTTTCTCATTGCCGGTTTGATGCTGCTGCTTTCACCTATCTCTTACCCATAATCCCATGCCCCCAACCTTTATCCACTCACAAAGATATATAGGAGTAGATGGAGTCGCTAAATGATGGAGCATAAGGCGATAAACGCCCTCGTAGAGGGTGACATTGATGGCCTGGAAGTGTTGGTAAAACGGTATCAGCATAAAGCATTGCATGTCGCCTATATTTGATCACCCGCGACAAAGGGTTGGCTCAAGAAGTCGTGCAGAATGCGTTTCTGTGCGTCTATGAGCGCATCGACCAGTTTGATCGCCAACGGCCGTTTACCCCCCGGTTCATGCGCATCGTCTCCAACGATGCCATAAAAACAGCCGCCAAATATCCTTCGATACCCCATCCGGCAATGGCCAAACACCATTATGCGACCTGTTGCAATCTTCTATTCCGCTGCCGGATGAGCAGGTATCGGTTGTCACTGCCTGCACACCAACGATAGAATCACAGGCCCCAACCGACCCTCAAGATACGGAAAATAATTCAAACAGTGCACTTGAAGCGTTGGCGCTGCGCCTACTCATATCCCGCTATATGGAGTCAGATCCGGCCGATGGCCAACTTCTACCCGGCCAATTACCGGCCGACATTGATCTGCCGCTGCCTGAAGATACAACCCTCATCGGCAGCATGGTCAATCCTCCGCAAGAGGTGCGAATTGTCCTGGACAGCAACCAATCAGCGGAGGAAGTGATTGCCTTTTTTGAAGAGACATTGCCGTCAAGTGGCTGGACAATCGCCCTGGAACCGGAACAGGGCGGCTTTGTCGGTGACCCGATGTCCTGGAAGTCATACGCATCCCTTGAAAACATTTGGCGGATTGCCGGTGCTCGATCGCCAGGGGGTAGCACGGGCGAGGGCATTGCCGATGCGGACGATTTTCTAAAATGTCTTTGTAAAGATAACTGGTTGTTAAGTTTCACGGAACTGGCGTCACTCAACGTTTATAAGCCACAATCACCCCATCGCGAATGGGCATCAATGTCGAAATCCATCTGTCATCCTTTATCAGCAGGCGTGTAACCTCTCTAACACCCTTGGTGCTGGCCTCCTGATCATTATCATCAAAGATTCGGCCGTACCAGAGCATATTGTCAATTATCATCACACCCCCTGGACGCAGCTTTTCATGGACCACCGGAACAGACGCCGGGTAGCCATCCTTGTCAATGTCATTAAAAATGAGGTCGAACGGTCCCTCATTTTGGCTGAGCGTTTGCACGGCCTCACCAATGTGATATTGTACCAGCCCACTCATGCCCAAGCGTTCTAAATGTCTCCTGGCCTGATGTGACAGTTCATCATCCCAAACCACATGATGGACAGTACCACCCCCGTTTTCCCGAATCGCCTGCGCGAACCAGGCCGTGGAATAGCCATAACCCGAACCCAACTCGAAAATTTGCCTGGCGCCTATCATCCGCGCCACCTGGTAACAGAAATAACCAACGACCGGTCCAATCGCCGGGAAATTGTTCTCCCGTGCATAGGCCTCCATTGCTAGCATTTCCTCTGGTCTTTGCGGGACTAAATATTCTAAATAATTCTCAACCTGTTCCGATATCAACATCATTTACCTCTCTATCTCTATCCCAATCTCTTTCGCGGTTGACCTCATCCAAATGATCAATCAGCTATTGAACCACAAAGGAGAGAAAATTAAGAAATTTGGATACCGCTTCTCGTTTGGTCCCTGGGAAATTCATGAAGTTTCCGCGCATATTTCTTATATCTTTCGGCAAACCAGTTCCCCTTTTCCAACAGGTAAAATAATGGCGTCTACACGTACATCGCTCAACGCGCGATCGAGCATAGGCTGTAATGTTTCGCGATGGTTAATGGCGTTATCGGCAATAAGCAGCCCCCCAGGAACCAGTTTGGGCACAACCATTTCGTAACAATCATTGTAGACTTCTTTTTCAGCATCTAAAAAACAGAAGGCGATGGCATCAAGGTCGGGGATGATTTCTCGCGCATCGGCAGCGACGAGATTAATCCAATCGGCCGAGTCCGTCACGGCAAATGTCTCCTCGGCTAGTTTCACTTTCTCCGGCAGCAGTTCAAAAGTGGTCAGTTTTCGGCCGTTTGCCCGGCAGGCTAATGAAAGCCAGAGCGTAGAATAACCGGCGCTGGTCCCTACCTCGATCATTTCTCCTTCAGGTGCTCCGGCAGCCATCATAGCCAGAAACTTACCTGTTTCCGAAGGGATTTGGCGCAGGCGTTTCAATCGTGGCGTGCCATCCTGGCGGTCGCGGGCGTCAATGCCTTCTAAATAGGTCATGCGTTCTTGTATAGCTGGGGATATATTGTGAAACATGATTAATGCTCGTGATCGGCCGCGGGGATCTTTTCCGCATTCTCTAAAATGCCTTCCAATTTTTCCGGCCGGTGGATGAGAACCGGCATGCAGCGGGAACACACCCAAAAACCCTGATTGGCGTAGCGAACCGGCAGCATGGGAACATCCATCTCCGAACTGCCGCACAATTTACAATTTACTTGATCATCCATCTAATCATTCTCCTTATTGATCCTTCGCTTTAACCAAAAGCTGTTCATTTTATAAATGTTAAACTTTGCTTTTCAAAGAGAATGAATTCTACAACAAGGAGAATTTAAATCGAGGAATCTGTTAACCTTCTGTTGACTTTTGATTAACATTTCGCTTTCAATTCATTAAGAAAGTGATATTAAAATGCACCTATAGTTGAGTGGTTTAGCTCGTAACCAATGGCTTAAAGCATGGCAAAGGTGGACAGAAATGCTGCGTGCTTCATATGTGTGAATGGATCATTTATCGTAACACTGGCGTTTTTCAAAAACTAAGTTAAAACTTACTCATTGCTGGATTGTTAAGAAATTATTGACGGGTTCAAGAAGTGACTTGGCACTTATCATATTTTTAAAATGGGCTACTCTTACGAAGAGCTCATATAAGGAAATCAAATGACAGATAACAATAGCATGAATAGTCGCACCGGTCGCACTGTGGAAGCCTTTAAAAAAGGGATGCTCGATAATTTATATTTCTCACGGGGCACGGCCGTACAATCGGCCAGCCTTCATGATGCTTACATGGCCTTAGCCACTACTGTGCGCGATCATCTCATTGAAGATTGGCGCAAGACCACCGAGGCTGATTATGAATTGAATCCCCGGTTTGTTTATTATTTATCGGCCGAATATTTGCCGGGCAAACAGCTTGCCCAAAATTTACTATATACGGACACAATGGAAATTTCTCGCCAGGCCGTTGCCGATACCGAGCTCAAATTATCCCAATTCCTACAGGAGGACATCGAACCTGGCCTGGGAAACGGTGGCTTGGGCCGCCTGGCCGCCTGTTTTCTCGATTCTCTGGCCACTTTAAATATTCCCGCTGTCGGTTATGGCATTCGTTATGAACATGGCATATTCACCCAAACCTTTGTCGATGGCTGGCAGGTAGAGCAGCCTGATAATTGGCTGTTGCACGGCAATCCCTGGGAGTTTCCTCAATCAGACAATATGGTAGAAGTCGGCCAAAACGGCTATACCGAACAATACAAGGATGATGAAGGACATATGCGCGTGCGCTGGGTGCCCGAATATACCGTTTTGGGAGAGCCTTGTTCCATGCTTGTGCCCGGCTACCAAACAAAACGGGTCAACATCCTCCGTCTTTGGCGTGCCAGAGCATCACACAGCTTCGATTTTCAATTATTTGATGAGGGTGATTATCAGGATGCCGTGGAAATGAAAGTTAATTCAGAAACCATCAGTAAAGTTTTATATCCGAATGACAGCACGCCACAAGGGAAAAAGCTACGCTTGAAACAACAATACTTCTTCGTTGCCTGTTCTTTAAGAGACATCATTCGTCGCTTCCATCTTCGTAACAGTGATTGGTCCACTTTCCCTGAAAAGGTGGTCATCCAACTAAATGACACCCATCCCTCTATCGCTATCGCCGAGTTGATGCGCATTTTGGTTGATGAAAACTATTTAGAATGGGACCGGGCCTGGGACATCACGCGGCGCAGTTTTGCCTATACGTGTCATACCTTGCTACCTGAGGCGCTGGAAAAGTGGCCGGTAGCCCTCTTTGAACATTTGCTACCCCGCCACCTGGAGATCATATACGAAATTAACCACCGCTTCTTATTGGAAGTCCGAGACCGCTACCCGGGAGATGAGGCACGCGCCGGCCGTATGTCTCTTATTGAGGAAGGACCGGAGCGCCAGATACGGATGGCTAACCTGGCCTGTGTGGGTAGTTTCGCGGTCAATGGTGTGGCAGAATTACATTCCAGACTATTACAAGAACAAACCTTACGTGATTTCGCAGAGTTTTATCCGCGCAAATTCCAGAATAAAACCAATGGGGTCACCCCACGCCGCTTTATGAAATTGGCCAACCCCCGTTTGAGCAATCTGATTACTTCCAAAATTGGCGAAGGCTGGCTAAACGACTTGCCAAAGTTACGCGATTTAGAGCCATATACGGAGGATGCGGGTTTCCGAGAGGCCTGGCGCCAGATCAAACAACAGAACAAAAATGATTTGATCACCTATATTAAAAAAACCACCACCGTGCCCATCAACCCCGATTCAATTTTTGATATCATGGTTAAACGGCTGCATGAATATAAACGCCAACTGCTTAAAGCGTTGCATATCGTTACACTTTACCATCGCTTGAAAGATGATCCCCATCAAGATTTTATACCGCGCACCTTTATATTTGGGGCTAAAGCAGCGCCGGGTTATTTCATGGCCAAGTTGATTATCAAGCTGATCAACTCTATCGGCACGGTCATTAATTATGATCCGGAGATCAACGGCCGTCTCACCGTCCTGTTTCCCGCCAATTTCAATGTCTCCCTGGCTGAAAAAATCTATCCTGCGGCCGACATTTCTGAGCAGATTTCTATGGCCGGCAAGGAAGCCTCCGGCACAGGCAATATGAAGTTTGCTCTAAACGGTGCGCTCACTGTGGGCACGCTGGATGGTGCTAATATTGAAATCCGGGAAGCGGTCGGGCCGGAGAATTTCTTCCTGTTTGGCTTAACGGCCGATGAAGTGATGGCCACAAAAGCCGGCGGTTATGATCCGTATAGCATCTATGCCAACAATCCGGAACTGAAACGGGTCATTGATGCCATTGGGGGCGGCCGTTTCTCGCACGGCAATCCTGGCCTGTTCAAACCTATCGTCGATGCCCTGCTTTATGATGATCAATATCTGCTCCTGGCCGATTACCAGGCATATATTGAATGTTCAGAAAGAGCCGCGGCTCAATACCAGGACCAGGAAAAATGGACACGCATGTCCATCCTCAACACCGCACGTTGTGGTTTCTTTTCATCTGACCGCACCATTCAACAATACTGTGATGAAATCTGGCAAGTGCGGCCGGTTCAGGTTTCCTAGAACCTTAACCTATACATTGATAAGTAACACCCATAGTCAAACGAGTAATCCTCGCTCGGAAACCTATGTTGTAAAATTTTATAGAGAATAATCCTTTATGTGTAATCATGGGGGCAATTATGGTACGTGCACAAATTGGTTAGTTGAGCTTAATTCAAATTCCTTTTCTCCCCATTCATAATTTGTCAATTCAGTTAACATTGTTAGGGCAGAATAGTAAAGTATTCAGCATGAAGCGGCCGGATCATTTGAAAACCTCTTCGATCCAGGGTGAGAACAACATCAATTTCCAACCGTTCAGCTATGGCTACGATTGTCGCATCGACAAAATCTAAATGGGCGTCTTGGTAGGTTTCCAACAACAATGATACCCGGTCCCAATCGCCCGGTTGAAGATTAACTAATTCCCAACTTGGCTGCGACAGTTTTTGGACAAAGGAGCGCATGATCCTGTGGCCTCGCCGGCCGGCCAACAAATAGGCTATTTCGGGAAGAACAGTTACCGGAATGATAGTTCTGCCTCGCACTCGTTGGGCAGCTTCAATGCATTGTTGGTGATAGTGTTCCTTGGAACTGGTCAAAGCAACCAGAAAGCTGGTATCAGCGATGACCTTCAAGATAATCTACCCACTCTTTAGATAAAATGTCTTCATCTTTGCCATCAGAAAGATCACTTTCTGGGCCCTCCTCACCGGCCAGACCAACAAGATCCAGCAGCGGATTTTGCAGAGGATGGGCTTTTTCCATTTCAATGACATATTCATTTAAAGCTTCTCTGATGACGGCCGCTTTTGACTTACCCTGACGACGCGCGATTCGCTCAATTTTGTAAAGTAGTTCCTCTTCAGCCATGATAGTCGTCCGTTTCATGCCGCCTCCGTGTTATACATGTATAATTATGTTAGCATAACTTATTCTCATTATCAAACCGAAACAGGAGAAAATTAATGGTGCTGAAACATCAGGAATTTGTATAATTGCCTTTATGGCAGACCAAAAGGTTCAGGAGGTGGAAAGATCAATCATTCAGCCAACACCCCTCTGATTCAGGATCTACAAACCCACGGTCTTTTCAATAAATTATCCCAAAGCAGCCTAACCGCCCTGTCCGAGGAACTGCAGGGGATCTCACTTCCCAAGGGTGAATGGCTTTTTCACCAGGGAGATCCCGGCGATAGCGTTTATTTTTTACAAAACGGGCGACTGCTCGTCTTTTTGGAAACCGGATCTGGTGAACCTACCTGCATCGACACATTAACGTCCGGTGCAGTTTTGGGAGAAATGGCCTTACTCAGCGGCCGTCCCCGTGCCGCCGGTGTCCAGGCTGATCAGGATTGCCGCCTCATTTGCCTGTCAAAAAGTGGTTTTGATGGCCTGGCGGCCGCCTACCCGGAAATTGAAAACGCGATCATCGACCTGGCCATCCCCCGCTTCCGGCGCACCCAACTTTCAGGGGTATTATCCGCCTTCTTCGGCAAAATGGATACGGAAACTTTGCAGAATTTGCAGGAAAGCATGACCTGGCAGCACATCACTGGTGGTGAAACTCTGTTCGAGAAAGGAGATCCTGGGGAGAGCATGGTTATTGTAGTCAACGGCCGATTGCGCATTGTTGTCACTGGGCCTGATGGAGAAGTTGAAGTGACATCAGAGATTGGCCGCGGCCAAACAACGGGCGAATTCTCATTACTCACCGGAGAACCACGCAGCGCGGCCGTCTACGCCATTCGGGACAGTGACCTGCTCATTCTAGACAAAAAAGCCTTTGATGAAATCACAACTGTCCATCCCCAAATTGGAATGCAGATGGCACGAAATATCGCCTTACGTGTATCCAAACAAAGTCGTAACGCAGTTAACGATCCGCTTTCCAGCTTTAGTGTAGCCATTCTCATCTTATCCGAAAGCATTGACCCGACTCATTTTTGCCAACAACTGGTTGCTGAAATGGAAAGTTTAGGTCCCGCTTTATTACTGACTGCTGAGGAATTTGATCGCAGGTTCGGCAAGGAAGGAGCCGCCCAATCCAGGTCAAACGAGGCGATCAATATTCCCATTTTAGGCTGGTTGACTGAGCAGGAAGAACTGCACCGTACCATCATCTATCAAGCAGACGATTCGTTTACTCCCTGGACCGAGCGTTGCTTAAGACAGGCCGATAGAATTTTGCTCCTGGCCGATCCAAAAGATGACGCTCAGATCAGGCATATCGAGGAAACCATCGCGGAGCATAATTCTTTAACCCAAAAAGAACTGGTCCTGCTTAGGAAAGGACAAGATTCACCAACCGGGACATCAGCCTGGTTGGCCAGGCGGGAAAGCATCCGTTACCATCATTTACAGGAAGGAAATCAATCAGATTATCGTCGTTTCATTCGTCGATTGACCGGCCGGCCGGTGGGCTTAACACTTGCCGGCGGAGGGGCGCGTGGCTTCGCGCACATCGGCGTTTACCGCGCGTTAATCGAAGCCGGTTTGGAAATTGACATTATTGGGGGAACCAGCATGGGCGCTTTATTGGGCGCTGTATTTGCCTGCGACACGCCCTATGACGACATTATCCAATTGGCCGGCAGATTCGCTTCAAAGAAAGCACTGGCTGATTACACCTATCCCGCATCCGCCCTGTTTGAAACCAAGAAGATTACACGGGTATTGCAAGATTTGTTTGGTGACAAACGTATTGAGGATTTGGGACGGCCGTTCTTTTGTGTGTCCAGCAACTTAACTGAAATGCGTCCTTTCATTCATCAAAATGGCCCCCTGTGGAAAGCGGTCCGCGCCAGCATCGCAATTCCCGGGGTGTTCGCGCCCGTCAACTATCAGGGAGATATCCTGGTTGATGGCGGTGTGATGAACAACATGCCCGTCGACTTGATGCGTGGATTCTGTGAGAATGGCCCGGTAATCGCTGTTGATGTCAGTCCGGTCAGGGAAAAACGAGAAGATTGGGATTTTGACACCAGCATTTCCGGCTGGCAGGTCATGGCTCGCAGGCTAAATCCATTTGCTAAGAATTTGCGCGTACCCAGCATTAGCGGCATTTTAATGCATACCCTGTCCGTCAACAGCACCTATCGCATGCAGCAAGCACGGGTGGAGGCCGACCTGCTCATCCAGCTTGATACCAGTGGAACCAATATTTTAGAGTGGGAAGCTTACCAGGAAATGATCGACCTGGGTTATGAAACGGCCAAACCTTTGATTGAAGAATGGTTCACCGGTCAAAATGTGACAGTCACTTAATTTTTCAAATCAGAGAGATCGCGGCGATTCAAGTGAGTGTCACTTGTTAAGGAACTATAGGAAACGGATAAGGAATAGGTAAGAAAGTCATGCCTGGAAAAAAAGTAGCTATAGTCACGGCCGCCGGCCAGGGCATTGGCGCAGCCATTGCCAGGGAGCTGGCTGCAAACGATTATCAATTGGCCCTATTATCCGCATCTGGCGGGGCTGAAAAACTGGCTCAAGAGCTTGGCGGCCGGGCAGTGACCGGCTCTGTGACTGAGCCGGATGATTTGCAGCGCCTGGTTGATCTGGCCATGCACGAATACGGTCACATCGACACCGTCGTCAACAACACCGGCCATCCCCCCAAAGGGGAATTGCTGGAAATAAGTGATGAGTCATGGCATGAGGGGCTGGATTTACTGCTGCTCAATGTCGTGCGCATGGCCCGTCTGGTCACACCTATCATGCAGGAGCAAGGGGACGGGGCAATCGTCAATATCTCTACCTTTTCCGCCTTTGAACCAAGCCCGGCCTTTCCTGTCTCTAGCAGCCTGCGCGCCGCATTGGCCGGCTTCGTCAAGATGTATGCCGACCGGTATGCAGCAGATGGTATCCGCATGAACAATGTCCAGCCCGGTTTTATGGATAATTATCCGGAAACGGCCGAAAATCTGGAGCGGATTCCCATGGGGCGCTACGGCCGTGTCCGGGAACTGGCCCAAACAGTTCATTTCCTGCTTTCCCCTGGCGGCGCATATATCACCGGGCAAAATATTCGTGTTGATGGTGGCCTGACCCGGTCCGTGTAGCGTGAACATTCTTGTTTGCGCATAAACTGTCGGCATATCTGCTTGCGCAGAAACAAACTGGAAAGTTTGTTCTACAGCAAATTAGGCAATTTGCTCTACATTGTAGCGTGAGCTTTCCAGCTTGCGCCTAGCAAGTTAGGCAGTTTTTTTACGATGTGGCGAAAGGGATAGGGATAGAGATTGAGAATGCATAACAATATCTACGATATCGTCATTATCGGCGGTGGGGTCATGGGCTGCGCCACAGCCTATTTTTTGCTGAACGCCGACCCTACCCTGAAAATCGCTATTTTTGAAAAGGATGCCACCTACGAGAAAAATTCGACCATCCTCAGCGACGGCAATATTCGTATGCAATTCAACATCAAGGAAAATATCCAGATTTCCCAATTTGGATTGGCGTTTCTGAAAAATTTCGCCGAGGAGATGGCTGTCGGCGACGACAAACCGGATATTGCTTTCCGCATGCAGGGGAATCTGTTCTTAACCGGCGATAACGGCCGATCCGCTGCCCTCGAAGGTTTGAAATTGCAACAAAGCCTGGGCTGCCCGGTACAATGGCTCTCACCAGATGAAATCAATGATCGTTATCCACAACTAAACCTGCAAAACTGTGTCGGCGGCACATTTGGCCAGGGCGAAGGCACAATGGATCCCCATGCTGTGCTCCACGCCTATAAAAATAAAGCCATTGACTTAGGAGCCGAATTTATCGAAGGGGAGGTAACCGGCCTGGTTAGCCGGGGTGGCCAGGTCGAAAAGATTATCACATCTTCGGGAGATCAAGTCATTACCGGCAGCATCGTCAACAGCGCCGGGGCCTGGGCCACAAAAATCGGCCGAATGGCCGGCATTGAATTACCCATAGAACCGGTGATGCGCCAGGTTTTTGTCCTGGAGACGGTCGTTACCCCGCAAACAACCTGGCCATTGATTGTCTTTCCCAGCGGGCTTTATCTTATTCATGAGCATGCATCCACTCTTTTGTGCGGCAAATCGCTGGCTGACGATCCCGTCACTACCAGTGACTTTAGCTGGCAGCGGGAAAAATTTGCGGAGCGGTTGTGGCCGGACCTTGTATACTATTTACCCACCTTTGATCGATTAAGAGTAGTCAGCGGCTGGGCCGGTTTATACGCCGTCAATACCTTTGATGGCAATGCCATCTTAGGAGAGTGGCCGGAGTTGAAAGGCTTCTATGTCATGGGCGGCTTTTCCGGACACGGCTTTCAACAATGCCATGCCAACGGCCGCTACATCGCCGAATTAATCGTGGGCCAGGAGCCAACCTTGGACCTATCCATTTTTTCTCCCCAGCGCATCCTGGATAACCGGCCCGTATTTGAAAATCAACACAAACTGGTCTAACCTGGTTTGTAGCAATGGCTTTAGCTATGTTCCCGCTGAAGCGGTTATTACAAACGAGAACAAGGAAAAACTATGAAAGCGAAATCCATACTTGGCAAATTCGAGTTAGCCACTGAAAACCTCGGCGTCAGTACCGGCCCTGGCGAATGGTTGGAAAGTAGCGGGCCGGTGATCGCCTCTTACAATCCCACAACGGGCGAACTTTTGGGCAAGGTCCAGGCGGCCGATGCCGCGGCCTATAACCGGGTCGTTGAGAAAGCGCAGGCCGCATTCAAGACCTGGCGCATGGTTCCCGCACCTAAACGGGGTGAACTGATTCGCGATTTAGGTAATATCATCCGCGAATACAAAGAACCATTGGGTGATCTGGTCACCCTGGAAATGGGCAAAATCTGCGTTGAAGGCTGGGGCGAAGTACAGGAAATGATCGACATCATGGATTTCGCCGTCGGTCTATCGCGCCAGCTTTATGGGTTGACGATGGGCAGCGAACGGCCGCAGCATCGCATGTTTGAACAGTGGCATCCCTTAGGTCCGATCGGCATCATCACCGCCTTCAACTTCCCTGTTGCCGTCTACTCCTGGAATGCGGCCATTGCCGCCGTCTGTGGCGATACGATGATCTGGAAACCGAGTGAACTGGTTCCCCTCGTTTCGGTGGCTGCCCAGAAGCTGGCCAACAAGGTCATGGCCGATCATGGTTTGAGCGGTATTTTCAATTTAACCATCGGCGCCGGCGAGGTCGGCAGTTGGATGACCCATGATACCCGCCTACCCCTGATTTCCTTCACCGGTTCTATTCCCACGGGTCGCCAGGTGGCCGCGGCCGTCGCCGGCCGTCTGGGGCACACGATATTGGAACTTGGTGGTAACAACGCGATCATTGTGACCGAAGCGGTAGACCTGGAACTGGCCACACGCGGCATCTTGTTTGGCGCTGTGGGCACCGCCGGGCAACGCTGCACCAGCACGCGGCGTATCATCGCCCATGAATCGGTCGTCGATGCCCTGGCTGAGCGGCTGACCAGAGCTTACCAAACCATCCCAATCGGCGATCCGTTAGATGAAGCAACGCTCCTCGGCCCTCTTGTTACAGAAACAGCCCTTCAGCAAATGAAGGACGCCCTGGATAGGGCCATCTCCGATGGCGGCCAACTGCTAATCGGTGGCTCCCCGCGCCCGGATATCGGCCCGCAATTCGTGGAGCCGGCGATCATCAAAATGCCTGCACAGACCGAAATCGTCAAAGAAGAAACGTTTGCACCCATCCTTTATCTGCTCACTTATCACGATTTGGATGAAGCCATCGCCTTGCAAAACGATGTGTCACAGGGTTTATCCAGCGCCATGTTCACCGACAGCCTGCGTACGGCCGAACGCTTCCTTTCTGCTGAAGGTTCAGATTGTGGTATTGCCAATATCAACATCGGCACCAGCGGCGCGGAAATCGGGGGCGCATTTGGTGGAGAGAAAGATACGGGAGGCGGCCGTGAATCCGGGTCCGACGCCTGGAAAGCGTATATGCGCCGCCAAACCAACACCATTAACTGGTCCAGCGACCTGCCACTGGCGCAAGGAATTGAATTTGGTTGATTTTGAGATTGGACCATTCTTACACAGTAACGTCTCTTACAAAACAATAAAACAAGCAACGATATAATAAAACAAGTGCTCGCATTCCCCGGTCAAGGTGTGGCGAGCACTTGTTTGCCGTTTACAGCGCCCAGGCGGGCGCCTGCGACCCGCCTATCATCACAGATAACGGCCGCTGCGTCAAGCCTGGACTGTAAACTGCTTTTTATCAATTGGTGAGTTAAACAATTCACCGCAAACCTTAATCGGAGGAAGCAGTTATGTCCAATAAAACTCTAAATCGACGTCAATTTTTGCGTTTAGGAGCTTTAAGCAGTGGGGGGCTAATATTAGCCGCGTGCAGCGGAAACTCGCCCACGCCAACCGCGACCGCAGTTCCCCCCACAACACCCCCTGAGCCAACGACACCGCCTGAACCGGCCGCTGCCCCTGCTCAGGGAGAAGTCATCGTCGGTGATGTTCTCGATCACGCTCTGACCAGCGATGAATGGGCGGGGTCTTTTGGTTTCGTCACCTTTAGATTACATGAAGGGCTTTATGAGAGTGAGCCGATCTATTTCATTCGCACCGACGCATCAGAGTCAGCCTTCGCTGAAGAAAATCAACTGGTCTTTGTGCCCCTCTTAAACGCCGGGCGTGAAGTGGCGGCTTCTCTTTATATTTTCGATGATGATCGGCCGCCGGTTTTATCCACTTCGCCAGGGAATGAAGAAAGCTTCACCTCCCTTTTCCAGATTAAAAATGTCAGTGTCAGCGACAGTAGTATGGCCCTCGATTCGGCCGCGGCCGTCGAAGAGGCCGCGGCCAATGGCGGCGCGACTATTGAAGAAAGCAACATATTTGTCAATTACCCGGTTGTCAAATGGCCGGGCGGCGAACTGGCCGTGGACACGGAGAAGGACAGCTACCTGGGTACAGGCCAGCTCATTGAAGCGGTCAATACCGGCGATATGACGGTTACATTTAAGCTGCATGAATGTTACCCTGGCAGCCGTTACATTATTACCGACACCTCTATTGCCGCTATGGCGCCCATGATGAGTATTCCGGCATCGGTGCCCAACGAAGGGTTGATGGGTTCCGGAGCCTTGGACGAGATCTGGGTCTTCGGCAACGGCATTGAGGGCAGCGGGGTTATGGGTTTCCAACCGGCTATCTTTGATAACAAAGCGGGCGAGCCTGCCTGGAGTCCCTTCTGGGATCACTTCACCGTCACCTGGGCTGAAGGCGTTGAGCCAAGAGTGCTCAAAAGTTCGGCCGAAATTCGGGAACTAATTGACAGCGGCGACCTGGAGCTTTTCAACGGCGTACCGGACAGTCACCCCACCGGCTTCGTGGTCAACTGTCCTGTTCCTGTGCTTGCTGAGAATACATTTGAAGCCTAAATATCGAGATTGGTCCAATCTCCAAGATTGGACCAATCAAACTGCTGTTTTTGGGAGCAATGCATGTCCATTGCCCCCTTGGGGCATCATATTTGATCTGAAGTTCAATTAAATTCTCACTCAGCGAGTCAAACCAATCGTAAGCCCCTTCCTCTCCAAACACCTTGAAGCAAAGATTTTTATATCCATCAATTCTATTACCGACCGAACTGGGAATAGCAAATGTCGCATCCAGGTTTAAGGGTAGAATCGATCCTTGCATAACAAAAACGGGAATATGCCCTTTCCCTGTTACGACATCAATTGTCTGCCGGCCATCAAATCCCTGGCCGGTCCAGAAATCAAACCAGCGTCCTTGCGGCAAATACACTTGCCAGGAATCTTGGCCAGGTTCGACCACGGGGGCGACTAATAGAGAACGGCCGAACATATATTGATATGGATATTCCCGGCAGCGCGGGTCATCCGGATATTCCAGGGGTAAGGCACGCATCATCGGCAAGCCTAATATACTGCTATAATGAGCTTCGCTCAGGATGTACGGTAGTAAATTCATGCGTAGATTGGCGTAGCGGCGGAAAATAGGGATGACATCGTCATCACCTGTGCGTTCCTGAATATTCCACGGCGTGCGATCGCGGCTGGGCTGTTGGCGCCCGTTATATTCCGAATGATACTGCATGATGGGACAAAATGTGGCCATTGCCGTGCTTCGTAAGTAAAGTTCGGCCGAGGGAATTTCGCCACTAAATCCCCCAATATCCCAACCCCAAAAAGGGATGCCGGAAATGCCGGCGTTCAGTCCGGCCGTGATCGAAGCACGAAATGCCGGCCATGTTGAATTCTCATCCCCTGCCCAATGGCAAGGAAAAGCTTGCGCCCCTGTATATCCTGCCCGGCTGAAAATAATAGCCCCTTCCGCTCGTTTTTCATTGGCAAATTGATAATAGGCGCCAACATATAGATTGGGGTAAAGATTCCACAATTCAGCTCCGCTTCGCCCATCGGAGAATTGCAGATCGCGTCCCCACATATGTTCTCCACCGTCAGTTTTGAAGCCGTCAACACCCATTTCATCCAGCAGGTAAGCGCGTTTGTCCAGCCACCATTCCAGGGCTTCTTCATTGGTAACATCCAGCAGCAAATCATCATGGAACCAGAACGGCCGTATTTTGTATGGCGAACCATCAGCTTCATGAACACAATAGCCCTTGTCGATCATATGTGCTTTATCGTGCGCACTTTGGTCATGGATCCACTCAGGCGTCTTCAAGGCCGGAATTTGCCAAAGTATCACTTTCAAGCCTGAATCATGTAGTTCATCAATCATTTTTTTAGGATCAGGCCATAAACCATCTTCCGGAAAGTCAAAGTCAGTAAGGCCAAAGGGCGTGCTGTCTGAGCGTGGCTCATAACGTGCTTCGTTCCAGATATAAAAAGTCGCCTCATCACTCCAGGCTTCAATCACTAATACTGTTGCCGGAATGCCATGTTCCATCGTCAGGCGGACCTGTTCCATAACAAGATCCTGGTTGTTCCAATCATTGCCGCTCATCCAGGGTCCAAATGCCCAGGCCGGTGGCAAGGAAGGTTGTGCGGTGAAGCGGGTCATCTGGCTGACGATTTTCCAGGGATGATCGGCGGTGATTATATCATAAGACAATGCGCCATCATTTAATTCGGCCGTCATTGACCATATGCGCGGATCGGCCGCCGCCAAATCATAGCTGACATAGCGATTTGTATTAACCACCAGCCCGTACCCCTTTGATGAGACATGAAGCGGCATGGGAATATAGGTCAATCTCCCCTGATTTTTATACGCCTCGTAAACACGCACATCCAACACCTGGCCTCGTTGATTAAGCTGGTTAAATCGTTCGCCAAAACCATAAAAAGCTTCATCCTCCGGGCTGTTAAAGTGCATTGCCACTTGAGAAGAGTTATTGTTTCGGCCGACGAGCCAGCGCGGACTCTCCACTTGTTCTAAAAGAGACCGGCCATTAGCTGTAATAATGTTCAGACGAAATGGCTCACGATTAATCACAATATGCAAACCCTGGCCAAGAAGCTCAATGGTCCCCTCATTTTGTACAAGCTCAAACTTGGGATGGTCAACCCCTGTACCAGTTGTCTCCGGGATAATTGATCCCCAGCACCATTGTATTTGTAGGTGATTGGCATCTATTTGCGAAAGCGTAAGGGCTGCCTGCGCCTCCCCATCTAAACCACCTAACGATAAATTGACCTGGCGACCACGCATTGCAACAGAGGTGACACGATCTGGTTGCCGCCAACCAGGAATGAACAATTCAAACTCAGGAGAACAGAGGCGCTGCTCATCCTGCTGGGCGCAGAAACGGTATAATAAACATTGATCCGCTGCAAATGCCGGAAACCTGGCTTGCCAGGTAGTTTCCTGGTCATTGGTTTTCAGGTTAATGGCAGGTAACTTTTGCCACTCTTGTTGACCGGCTTTCCACTCAACCCAAACTTGCTGCGCCGCTCCGGGTGGCCTGGTAATCGCTCCCAGCAAAATCTCATCTCCCGCGACCGGATCACGTGGCGACCTTTCAAAGGGTTTTCTTTTATATGGGTGCTCATTGCCCCGTGGTTGATGGATTAATGTGTGTAGTTTTTCGCTCATTTGCTCCTCCAACATCCTGCCGGCGCATTCTAGAGTTGGTCATTATCATTCATCTCCTGGCAAAGCAGTAGATACATCGCATGAGACCAGGTTAACTGCCTGGCAGACGGCCCCCAACGAGATTCCCATTCAGATAAACGGTCGGGTGCTAACATATGGTCTGAAACCTGTTCAGGCAATAGGCCATTTTCATTAGCCTGGGCCTCAACCCATGTTTTTAATTCTCTTGCAGCGGCTATTTTCCCCGTCCTGGCATAATGCCAGCCTAGCCATGCAGCCAGAAGGATCCATTCTCCACCACCATAGTAACTATCGCTGCAATACCGATAGACCCCACCCCCTGGCCGGTGCAGTTCGGTCTCAATACGGCTCGTGGTATTTACGATGCGCTGATCGTCCTCTGCTAAAAATTGGAACGGCGTTATCAGCCCAATAAGACTGGCATCTGCAGCGTCAATATACGGCTCGCCAGTTCCAGGATCATGAAATATGGATTGGGTATCGCTTAAAACAGATTGTGGGTGATCGTTTAACGAAAATGATTTTACGAATCGGCCAGCTATTAAGCCGTGTTCCAGCAAAAAATTTTTAATCTTAACCGTCGTAATTTCAATCTCTTGAGCCAGATTTGGTTGTAGGGTTTGAACTGATTTTAATCCGGCGTAAATCGCTCCAAGGGTATAGGGATGTACATATTGAGCATGCTCCTCCCAACAATCATAGTTAGGCAAGTGCCAGACATGAAGTAAGTAGCGCACCGTTGTCGAGATGCTGCTTGATAGCACCTGGGTTAAGCCTTCGGTTTGCTTGTTTTTGATATGTTCCCCACAAGACCACAACCAGGCTCCATATCCATCTAACTGAAAGTCCCACCAATTTCCGTCAACCTCTTCGCCTTGAGAGGCAAAGCGGGTATGGAGGTAATCATCCTGGCTGAGCGGCCGATTTTCTTTTATCTGACTGATCGCCCGATCCACTTTCCATTCATATTTTCTTATCGTTCTTGATACCCAACGGTGAAATGCTTCTGCACTATCACGGTTGCCCGTACGGTCCATCGCGTGGGCAATGAAGCTGCCGTCTCTTAACCAGGAGAAACGATATTGTGGAAATGTCCGGGAGGCCAGATAGGCGCCGGATGTCGTTTGACACTGGCGAATTATTTGTATGCTGCGTCGGTACAAATCCATTGGTAACCGCATTCTTATTAGAGTTGCCGGCGTGAAAAATGCCGGCAACTCATAACGATCCGCTTTATTGGATCAATTCTTCGATTTGTACCTTTGCCTGTCCCAACGCTTCTTCAGGAGTTAATTCCCCTAACTTGACGAGGTCCAGCAGTTGGTTTACCGCATCCTGCATTTCATTTTGCCGTTCGATCACCGGGGGAACAATGGAATATTCCAATGAATTGAAAACCGCTTCACGATTTTCCGGAACTTCCTGAGCCAGGTAGCCTTCGACATATTCGGAATTGCTAAGTGTCGGCAATTCCCAGCCAGAATCGACGCGGATGCCGGCCATTTCCGGACTTGACGTGAAAAACTTGGCCCATTCCCAGGCTGCATCGCGGTTTTCCGATGCCGCAAATACAGACACGCCATTGGCAAAAAAGTGTGTTGCCTTCTCTTCCATGCCGGGTTCGACCTGAATATCCCATGCAAATGGCGCTTCCTCGAAAGCGGCGAACATCCAAATACCGGTAACATTCATGCCAAGCTGGCCGGCACTAAACATATCCCCATCGGACAGACCGGCCATATCGGCGTCGCTGGGCATCACCCCATCGGTCTCGATGAAGTCAATCATGGTCTGCAGAGTTTCGACACAGGCCGGTGAGTCAATGGTCACCTCGGTCATATCTTCATTGAAGAATTCACAGCCATTTTGAGCCGCTTTCTTATAAAACTCCCAGAACTGAATTCCTGAGTGCAAGCCCCAAACACCGGAGTCCGGATCGTTCATGGCTTGGGCAGCGGTAACTGCATCACCCCAGGTCCAATCTTCCGCAGGATATTCTACGCCTGCCTGGTCGAAAAGGTCTTTGTTATAGAATAGAACAACGGTGGAAAACGTTGCCGGTAAACCTAATTGACGGCCGTTGTAGTTAAAGGCATCATAGGAACGCGGATAGAAAACATCGGCCGAAAATTCCGGATCCGCCTCTGCTTCAGCCGACAAATCAGCCAGCACCCCTTTAGAGGCAAAAGTGACAAAATTTTCATAGTTCAGTTCAAAGACATCTGGTGCTTCACCGCCGGCAATTAACGCTTGCAGCTTGGTGAAATATTCATCAAAGGGCGCGGTCTCAACTTCCACTTGAACATTTGGATGGCTCTCCTCAAACAACGCGATCATTTGATCCAACTCTTGCAAATGATCGGGCGCGGCTGAAAATGTGAAGTAGGAAATCGTAACCGGTTCCTCCGGTTCAGGCACAGGCGTCACCTCAACTTCGACCACTTGCTCAACTATCGTTTCCACTTCGACGGTCTCTTTGACAATATTCTCAACCTCAACGGTCTCACGCACTACAACCGTCTCGACAATAGTTGCCGGCTGAGCCGGCGCACAGGACACTGCCAGGATCATAAGAAACAGTAAGGCAATACCTAAAACAACTTTCGTTTGGTTTTTCTTAAACATTTCTTCCTCCTTTTTGGGAAGCAACTCAAATTACTAAATGGCTTGAGTGACAGTCACTTTTATTACCTTTATTACCACTCAAATATTGACCAAAGTGACTGTCACATTCCATAAATTTTTTAGAAAACAAACCACAACAAATCAACTGTTCAAAATAGCCAACAATGAATTAAAATTTCCGGTCAAACAAATTGACCAGGCATTGCTTTCAATCAATAATCACTACCTCCTTTTCTTTAGCAACTAAAAATTTCTATCCTTTTAAGCCGCTGAGCACCACGCCGCGTACAAAGTAACGCTGTGCCAATAAATAAATAATGACCATGGGAATCACTGTAATAACAGAACCGGCCATGACTAAATTCCACTGCGTCAGCCAACGACCATGTAAGGTTGCCAGGCCAACCGGCAGGGTCATCAACAGCTCATCACGTAAAATAAACAACGGCCATAAATAGGCATTCCAGGCTCCCATAAAAGCGAAAACTGCCAGGGTGGCCAATGCAGGTCGTGAAAGGGGTAAAATGATGCGCCAAAAAATGGTCCAGCGGTTGGCTCCATCAATGAACGCGGCTTCTTCTAAATCTTTGGGCAGGGTGAGAAAGAATTGCCGCAGCAAAAAAGTTCCGAACGCGCTGAAAATCCCGGGAACAATCAAACCTGGGTATGTATTGATCCATCCAAGATAACGCATCAAGATAAATAAGGGAATAATGGTCACCTGCGAAGGGATCATTAATGTGGCTAAATAAAGAAGAAATAAAACATCACGGCCGCGAAATTCGATGCGGGAAAAGGCATAAGCGGCCATGGCGCTGATAAATAGTTGGCCGATGGTGGTGACCACAGCAACCAGCAAGCTGTTAAAGAACATGCGGCCGATCGGGAAAAGATCGAGCAATTGGCTGTAACTTCCCGATGTCAGTGGACGAGGGATTAACTGCGGCGGAATTGTCAGCACATATTCATCCGCTTTGAGCGACGTTGAAATCATCCACAAAAAGGGCACCAGCATCATAAGGGCTGCCAGGATTAAGACGATATAAAACAGAATACGAGAAAGGCTGATACCCTCCCCTTGAGCGGGCATCCATAGGGTTTTTATCCTATGCTGAGTTGACGATTGATTTGTCATTTCAGTCATAGGTCACCCAACTCCTTTGTAGTCTCATCTGAACAACGGTGACCGCGAAGACAAGCACGAACAATACCCAGGAAAGCGCAGAAGCATAACCCATCCGCCCATAACTGAAGGCATTTTTGACAATTAACTCCACCAGGACGCTGGTTGATCCTGCCGGACCTCCCTCAGTCATGATCCAAACTTGCTCAAATACCTGGAACGAGTTGATTAAGGAAATGATCAAGGCAAAAAAGGCGGTAGGGGAAAGCAAAGGCAATGTGATATAATGCAGCTTCTGACTTCTGGTAGCGCCGTCAATGGATGAAGCCTCATAATAAACCTCAGGTATGCCCTGTAGGCCGGCCAAAAACATAACCATTAAGAAGCCGATATCTTTCCAAACACTGGTGATCACCACAGCAAACATCGCCCATTGGGGATCGAACAACCAGGCCGGACCTTCGATGCCGACCAAGCCCAATAAAAAGTTAATCAGGCCAAAACGAGGGTTGAATATCCACTTCCACAACAGCGCGATGGCCACCCAGGCAGACACAACAGGAATGAAAAAAGCCGTGCGGAAAAATATCAATCCCCTTAGCTTCTGGTTGAGAACCAGGGCAATGCCCAATGAAAACACCATGACCAGGGGAATATAGGCAATTATGAAACGCAGAGTATTGAACAGAGCTTGCCAGAAATCCTCATCAGCCAGCAGCCGTTGAAAATTATTGAAGCCGACAAATTGCGGCGGAGTGAGTAAATCCCACTCAAAAAGGGTTAGACCTAATGATGCTAATATGGGCGACACGGTGAACAGCAGTAATCCTATGAGGCTTGGCCCAAGAAACACCACTACCCAGAAAAATTTTTTTAACCCTTTGTCACCAGCCATCGTTACTTTGATTTTCAACTTCTCCAAACTTTATACAATGAGTGAAAAAAGTTTGGCAAAAAAAACCGAATCCTAAACAAAAGCCTTGCGGCCGTCCTTTTTGTATACGGGTGATTTAAATATCTCTCCTAAAACGAGCGTCGCTGCTCCTCTAGCCCAGGTTTCGTCTCCTGAAGGTTCGACGATAATTTCCAGGTGATCGGCCAGCCCGTCGAAAGCATGTTCTTTAATCGCACGGCGCATGGAGTTGAGACGCCATTTACCGGCCTGCACGCCTTCCCCACCTACGATAATTCGTTCAGGGCTGAGGATGTTAATCAAGCCGGCGATGCCGATGCCCAGCCAACGACCGGCTTCCGTCAAAACTTGCTGTGCCAGTTCGTCTCCATTGTCAGCCGCCTCAATTACAGCTTCTATAGTAAGGGAATCAGCCTTGCTTAAACGGGTTACTCTCCCTTGATCAATTAACTGGTGTGCTCGTCTCAAGACGGCCGGATCAGAGGCCAGGCTTTCCAACGTGACCACATGGCCATCCTGGCTACAAATTGGAATATGGCCAAATTCTCCGGCGCTGCCGAACGCTCCTCGATAAAACTGTCCATTGGTTGTTATCCCTGCCCCGATGCCTCGTCCCACGGTTACAACAATAAAATGGTCGGCATCCGCTCCGAATCCAAACCATTTTTCGGCAATCGTCAGGGTATTGACGTCATTTTCAACGTAGACCGGCAGGCTAAAACGTTGGGCGATTGGCTGGGCAATTTGGACATTGCGCCAGTTAAAAAAGGGGGAATAACGGCAGATACCATTCTCACCATCAATCGACCCGGCCATGCCGATGCCAACGCCCAGCACTTGTTCTTGCTCAATTTGGGACTTATTAATGATGTCTTGCACGGCAGAGATAATGTGCTCGATCACCTTGCCAACTGAGGGAGAATCATCTTCACTTCCGGCAAAATGATAGACTTCATGCTGCACGACATGAGCATCCAGATCAGTTAAAGCGATAGTAATCGCTTTTTCCATCAATTTAAGGCCAACGACGTAGCCCGCTTTCCTGTTTAAGCGCAGCAGAACCGGCCGGCGCCCCCCGCTGGACTTTCCTTCCCCCGTTTCCTGCACCAGGTTGATGTTTATCAAATCGGCCGTGATCCCGGACACTGAGGCGGGACTTAACCCCGACTGCCGGGCCAGGTCCGTGCGCGAAATCGGTCCCTGGCGTTTAATTAAATTCAACACCAGATTACGATTAATCTCTTTGATCAGTTCCCGATTCCCTTTGCGCACCACGATCCTTATAAAGTAACTTTATTCATTGAATAAAGTTATTCTAATGATAATTGTGGCTCCTGTCAAGAAAGATCTATTCCCATCGCTTATTCGTTTAACTGCATTAACGGTTTTTTTCATTACTATTAGCCCAGAAATTGAAATGTTGTTAATTCCAATCTGAATCAATGTTCACTGTTAATTATTATTTACTTAAATTCTAGATGAACCAATGTCGTTGTATTCGATTTTGCTCTTTGCTAGCATTGTAATAATTACTGCGCATTGGAATAGTTCAGGTGTCTTAACGTTCGCAAAGCAATGGAAAACCATGACATTCCAAATTGATAAATATTCTACAAGTTGAGCAAAAAAATTAAGGAGATGATTCAATGTCTTTAAATCGAAAGGCTATCTTGATGATAGCTATCGTAATTGTCGTTATAATGGTCGGATGCACGCCGGAGGCCGAGACTATTGAGGTAACGCGTATTGTCACCGAAACCGTGACGGAAGAAGTGCAGGTTGAGGTAACCCGTGTTGTTTCGGAAGAGACCGAAGTAGAAGTTACCCGTGTCGTTTCGGAAGAGACCGAGGTAGAAGTTACCCGTGTCGTTGAAGTCGAGGTGCCTGCGGAAAACAATTTCGTCAATGTTTACTCATCCCGTCACTACGGCGATTTAGAAGCCCCCTTTGTTGCCTTTACCGACGCCACCGGTATTGAAGTTCGTGTCTCTGCCGGATCCCCACGTGAATTGTTAGACCGCTTACGTGCCGACGTCGAGCGCGGTGACCGTAGTGTTGCCGATGTTTTCCTGGCGATTGATGCCGGTGTGCTGTCATTGGCTGCTGAGGAAGGATTGCTCCAACCCGTCGAGTCTGAAGCACTGAGTTCCAGCATCGCAGAAGAGTTTAGGGACCCTGATGGTCATTGGAATGGACTCAGTATCCGTGCACGCACCGTGGTTTACAATCCGGAGAATGTAACAGAGGAGGAAATCGCTTCCGTTAACACATATAGTGATCTTGCCGATCCCATGTGGAGCGGCCGCTTATGCATGCGCCCGGCCAGCCATATCTACACCGTCTCTCTCTTTAGCAGCTTGATTAATCATCTCGGTCTGGAGGAAGCCACTGAAGTTACGCGTGGTATCGCTGATAACGTGACCCGTTACATCAATAGTGATACCGGCCAGATCCGGGCTGTCGCCGCCGGTGAATGTGATGTTGCAGTCGTTAACCATTATTATATGGGTCGCCTGGCAAATGGCGATGCTGCCGACGTTGAAACCTTCGAGTCGGTTGCGTTGAAGTGGATGAACCAGGATACCACAGGCGTGTTCTTCAATGTTAATGGGGCAGGCGTTATAACCAATGCGGCAAACTATGATAATGCAGTGCAGTTCATTGAATTCCTGGCGGCAACTGAAAATCAGTGTGGGGCACCTGAATGCTTCCCCGGCAGCAACTTTGAATTCCCCACCAACCCTGAAGCAGAACCAAATGAAACGATCGCCGGCTTTGGTGAGTTCGAGTATGATTTGAATTATCCTCTGTGGGAGTATGGTTCTCTCCAGGAACAATCCGTAGGCATGCTTGAGGAAGCAGGCTATGGTTTTAGCGAGAATTAATGGGTAGTTGAACGTTGGCGCGCTCAAACCGACCAATAGATGTCGTTTTGGCGAGTGACTCCGGTCACTCGCCACTGCCTTTCAGTCTCAAACAGGTAATAAGCTATTTCATTGAATTTTGATTTCAAACCCCAACAAGCCACACAAGTAACCGTCCAACAGAAAAATCAGGGTCTCCGCCTAAGGCTTCGTTCTTGGCTAGGTCGGCTGCCGGTTTTGATTCTGACGATTATTCTACTGCTCCCGATTGCTGTTTTAACCATCGAACTTCTGACTCCAGATATTGACCTGTGGGAGCGTATGTGGCGGACCATTCTGCCAAGAACGCTTTGGAATACCCTGCGCCTCGTGGTAGGTGTTTCGCTGGGCACCCTGGTAATCGGCGTTGGCTGCGCCTGGTTGGTGACCGCTTATGATTTTCCCGGCCGGCGATGGTTTGACTGGTTTCTTTTGTTGCCCTTGGCGATTCCTGGCTTCATTATGGGGTTTGTTTACGTCACGATATTTGAATTTGCCGGTCCCTTTCAAACTCTTTTGCGGGAGCAATTCGACTGGTCGCGTAATGATTATTGGTTCCCAAATATCGCATCCTCCGGTGGCCTCATACTGGTCTTGACGCTTGTCCTGTACCCCTACGTATACATCCTTGCGCGATCCGCGTTTCGCGAGCAAGCCGCTAATACGCTTGAGGCCGCCGGTATGTTGGGATATGAAGGCCGGCAGGCCTTTAGACGTATTGCCTTACCTCTAGCACGCCCCCAGATTGCCGTGGGAGTTCTGCTTGTGGTGATGGAAACATTGACCGATTATGGCACAGTCAGTTTTTTCAGCTATCCGACATTGAGTGAGCGCATAGTTGTGCTGTGGAATACCTCCTTCGACAATGCTGCTGCGACACAATTGGCCAGCTTAATGGTTATGTTAGCGCTCTTCTTGTTGATCGGCGAGCGGTTGCTTCGTAAACAAGCCCGCTTCTACCAACAAGGCAGTTATGGTCGCCGTATGTCTCGTCAGAGACTGGTTGGCGGCCAACGATGGCTCGCGAGCCTGACCTGCTTTTTGATCTTGGGGGCTGCCTTTATTCTGCCAGTCACCCAGTTGGCTGTTTGGACGATACTTGAGATCCGTGAACCGACGGTTAATGTGCTAAGCGAACCCTTTTTCATTTATACACGGGACACTCTGGTTATCGGTACTTTGGGCGCTTTCATCACTGTATTGATTGCTCTTGTTGTCGCTTACAGCAACCGGCGTGATTCCATTGCCACCCAGAACCGCCCACGCTGGCTGTCGCGTCTTGTGACCATTGGCTATGCAATGCCGGGAGCAGTTATCGCTGTCGGTGTCTTAACGGTGATTAACCCAATTGACGGTGCAGTAACAGATTTTGCTGTGCATCTTGGTTATAGTGGGTTTGGGTATTTATTGACGGGAACCGTTATCGCTCTTCTTTATGGTTACACTGTCCGGTTTATGGCCTTGGGGTTTAACAGTATTTCTGCTAGTGTTGACAAAGTGAGACCAACTATGGAAGCTGCGGCCCAAACGATGGGTGCTGGTAGTGGCCGGATATTTCGTCATATCCATGTACCCCTGGTGAGGACAGGTATTGGCGCCGGTGCTATCCTCGTCTTCGTAGACATTATGAAGGAACTGCCAATCACACTCCTTCTCCGCCCATTTGGCATGGATACGTTGGCCGTGCGTGCCCATTTCCTAAGTATTGAGGGGTTTCATGAGTCCGCGGCCATCCCGTCGCTAATGATTCTGGCTGTTGGGTTAATCCCTGTATTTTTATTGCTGAAAATTGGTGAAAACGAAGAGCAAGAATCATGACATTTATTCGGTTTCTAAATGTTAGCAAAAGCTATGATCGAACTATGGCTGTCACCGATTTGGATTTGACCATTTCCAAAAGCGCGATTACGGTATTATTGGGGCGAAGCGGTTGTGGAAAATCAACCACACTGAGGCTTATTGCCGGATTAGAAAGGCCTGATTCGGGTGCTATCTGGATCGGGGACCAGCAGGTCAGTGGTAGCCAGGTTTGGGTGTCGGCAACGCAGCGCCAAATTGGGATGGTATTCCAGGATTACGCCTTATTCCCACATCTAACTGTCGCTCAAAATATTGGATTTGGCCTCTTTGACCTGACGGCCGCAGAGCGCAACGAGCGCATCGCCAACATGCTTGATTTAGTGGGACTAATAGGCATGGAGGCTCGCTATCCGCATCAGCTAAGTGGGGGGCAGCAGCAACGGGTTGCGCTGGCTCGTGCCCTGGCTCCCGCACCTAATGTGATCTTGCTCGATGAGCCGTTCTCCAACTTAGATGCTTCTCTGCGCCAAAGTATGCGTGAAGAAGTGCGCAATATTTTAAATGAAGCGGAAGTAACCACCGTCTTCGTTACGCATGATCAAGAAGAAGCATTGCGGCTGGCAGATGAACTAATCATCATGGATAACGGCCGTGTGCTTCAATGTGGCACGCCGGAAGATGTTTACCGCTATCCGGCCAGTCTACAGATCGCCCAATTTCTGGCCGAAGTCAATGTGCTTCCTGGGGAGGCCGAACATGGTGTTGTAGAAACAGTCCTGGGCAGTTCGCCGCTGCAAAATCCTGATATTATTGGAGAAGTTGAGGTCGTTGTGTTCCCAGAGACAATTTCACTTACTCCTGACTCCCAGAGCGCAATAATTGTTGACCGTGTAAGCTATTTCGGTTTCCATCAATTAGTGATCCTGAAACTCGAAAATGGTAAAACGCTGCAAGCACGGACATGGTCTCATGCCAACATTTCAGTTGGAGATAGAGTTCGAGTCACAATAGATACACCAGTTGTAGCATTTGCAAGAAAATAAGCAAAACCATCAAAACATTTGGAGGAGATTGTGCCGGCAACCTATTTGGAAGTTTAATTTGATAACGCCGCATGAATGGCCTTGATATGCTCGGCCGTGCTGCCGCAGCAAGCCCCGATGATTTGTGCGCCGGCCGCATGAACAGCGCGCGCATACACTCCCATTTCAGCCGGTGATGCATCATAAATCGTCTGACCATCCACAATTTGGGGCATGCCGGCATTCGCTTTAGCGACCAAAACAACGTTGGGATCAAGAGCGTGCATCTTTTCAATAACGCCAATCACTTCATCTAACCCATTGCCACAATTGGCACCCAGCGCCAAAACACCTTGTTCTTTAAAGGCTTGCAGCGCCTGCTCCGGTTTGACCCCCATCATCGTTCGCCCTAAACGCTCAAAGCTCATCGTGGTTACGATAGGCAATTCCGGGGCAGCCCGCTTGCAACCCTCTATTGCCGCCAGGACTTCATTCACATCGGACATCGTCTCAATCCAAAAAACATCCACCCCACCTGCCGCTAACCCTTCCGCCTGCTCCGCAAACATTTCAGCTCCACTTTCTAGTGTTAACGCACCGAAAGGCTCCATCAATTCGCCAGAAGGGCCAATCGAGCCGGCGACGACGACCGGCTGCGGAACAGCATCGGCCGCCGCGCGTCCATTAAGCGCACCGGCGGTATTCAGTTCAACCGTGCGATCACCAACATCTTGCCGTTCAAGGCTAAGGCGACTGCCGCCAAATGTATTGGTGAGCACAATTTGGGAGCCGGCAGCAATATAATCCCGGTGCACTTGCTGCACAATTTCTGGTTGGGTGACGTTCAACAATTCGGCGGCCTTACCCATCATCAAGCCCGCCGCCATCAAATTAGATCCCATCGCCCCATCTGCAATCACCGGTTTGCCCGCTGCTATCAAATCACCTAAAGTGGATTTCATTACAGTACCTCAATTTTTTGACGAATGTTATCCTTATAAATTTGCCTCGGCCTGAATGATGAGCCAATTTTTAAGCATATCCCGCGCGATTTTCCACACTAGAGCATCTTCCTCTTCTTGCATCACTACCTCGTTCAAGACAGGGTTTGGTTTCTGGGCCAGGATATCGGCTCGCGCTTGCAAGTATATGGAAAATTGCTCATAGGTCATGCCGTATTTGCTCTGCAAGTGTTCAATAGTCGTTCGATTTTCCTCAACGTGGCGAGTGATGTAATCACGAGCCATCTAGGCGATTGCCGCATCCGAATCAGCAAACATACCGTGCCGGACGAAAGGTTCAATTATAATTGGCATTTGCATATGGATTCTTCTACACGTAATGGTGATGTTATTATAGCAGACCTAAACACAATGTAACCGTGAGAAACCCAGGCCCACTTGCTCATTCCCATTTCGTCTCCTGTGCCAACTGGCGGCGCAGTTCGGCAATCTCTTCCAATAACGCCTGCTCGCGCAGGGTCATTCGCTCTTCCATACGCATCATCTCGCGTTGCAAGCCGACGACCTGGCGCCTTAAATGAAGCACGACATCGACGGCGGGTAAATCTAAGCCTAGCGATTGACGCAGGCGGCGCACGCGGGCCAGACGGCGAATATCGGCCGCCGTGAATCCCACCTCACCACCGGACATCGGCCGTGGCTGGACAAACTGCTCAAGTTCACAACGTCGCAAAAAGTCCAGCGAGATGCGCGCCAGCTGCGCCGCGACCTGTCGCGTGTAAAATGGTTCTTCTTCCTCAGAATAAATTCTAATTTGATAAGCCATTAAATCTCCTGGTTATGAGGATGAATGTCTGGCTGCTTGAAGCTGCCGAAATAAATCCTTCTCCTCGTCACTTAAATTGCCTGGCAGTTGAACAGAAACGACAGCATATAAATCACCCCGTTCGCCCGGCTCCCGCAGTTTAGGCATCCCCAAGCCGCGTAGACGAAACTGCTTACCGTTGTCCGTCTCCGGGGGAATAGTCAATTTTACCGTGCGGTCGATGGTGCTGACCTCAGCCTTGCCACCCAAAATGGCCGTATATAAGTCTACTGGGATGGTTGTTTTTAAATTATCCCCTTCCCGCTGAAAGGAATCGTTCGGCCGAACTTTCACATTAAGAAAGAGATCGCCCGCTTTCCCACCACTGAGGCCGGAACCACCCTGCCCGCCTAGACGAACCCGTGAGCCGGTCTTGACACCCGGTGGGATTTTGGCTTCAATTTTGCGGCCGCCTTCCCATTCCAACATGCGTGTTGTGCCGTGGAAAGCTTCTTCCAGGGTGATCTCCACCGTATATTCCTGGTCACGGCCGCGGCGTGGAGGCATCTGGGTTTGGGCAAATCCCTCAAAACCGCCAGTATTCCGCCGGCCGGCCATTCCTCCACCAAACAAACTTTCAAAAAAATCTGAAAAGCCACCTTGAGAGCCGAACAATTCTTCAAACTCTTCCGGGTTAACCGTACGATAGGTGGTTCGCCCGCCACCCGGTTGGCTTTGCCACTGCGACCAATCAAAATCCTGTGCCTGGCCACCGGCGCGCTGGTACTGTTCCCACTGCGAACCAAAGCGATCGTACATCTGCCGTTTTTCAGGATCGAGCAGGACTTCTTGCGCCTCGTTAATATCCTTAAATTTATTTTCGGCCGTGGCATCTCCCGGATTGACATCAGGGTGATACTTGCGGGCTAATTTACGGTATGCCTTCTTGATGTCTTTCTCGCTGGCATCTTTACTGACACCCAAGATGGCATAGTAATCTTTATATTCCATGAACGCCTCAGATTTGTTGCTTACTTCCTAATTTCCCGTTTGCTCAGACCTTTTCAATGAAAAGACGCCGGCCAACTGGCCAACGCCTTTGGTCCAACTATTATTCTCATGGAAGTCCGTTAGAATGAAGTTAACAGACAATAAAAAAGCTATAAAACTCCAGGAATAGAACAGATGCCAACTCTATAAAAGTTGGCGTCTGGTTAAGCTCAGGATTTGTGTTGGCAGGTAACGCCGATCATTTCAATGGGGATGGATTGCCCCCCCTGGCCGGTGGCCAACTCATAACTCCGCGGCATCTCCATTACGAATGCACAGCCATCGTCGCTGTGGCCACAGGTGCCGCAGTTAGTATAAGATGCACTTTGCCGCAGCTTGCCTTTACGAACCCAGTATTGGATCATCCCCTCCAACTGGGGCGGCGATATATTCAAATCACGGGCCACCTGCCCCAAGGTGAGAGGACCCCGGTTGTTTTTAAAAGCGTCTAAAACCTGTCCAAGTGTGCTTTTACTCATCAGAGCCTCTTAAATAAATAACGCCTTGCCGACTTGAAAGACGAGGACGGCCGCAACCCAGGCCAACGCCAATGTAAAACCAATTTGTGCCCATACAAAACGCCAGCCAAACTCCTGGCGCATAGCTGAGATGGCCACCATACAAGGTACATAAAGTAAAATGAATATACAGAAAGCAATAGCAGCAATTGCTCCGGCCTCCGGTGACCCGGCCGACCGCGTAAATGAGGCTACCAGTGCCGACTGCAAACTGGTCGTATCTTCCGATTCTTCCTCCAACCCATAGAAATTGAATTCAGGCAGTTCTACCAGGGGGAGAAGATTGATCGTGCGCGGGATGATGTTCAAGATTTCCTGAACCGTGAGCACACCGGCTTCGATGAAGGATCCAATGGAACTACCCACATCCTCCAGGAACGTGCTGGCCGGCTCCGCTTCTTCTCCCTCACCACTGGTTCCGACATAAATGACATTCATGGTGCTGATCACGACCTCTTTGGCCAGGAATCCGGTAATCAGCGATCCGGATGCTTCCCAACTACCGAAACCAGCGGGCGCAAATACCGGGGCGATGATCTCGCTCGTCCGGCCGAATACGCTGTCTTGCGGTTCAACATTGTTAAACGCACCGGCATCTGCGCCAACAGGAATGGCCATCAGCAGCCAGATGGCAATAGAGACAAGCATGATCACTGTGCCGGCTTTGATAATGAATCCTTTGGTCCGTTCCCAGGTCTGGCGCAGCACATCACGCACGCGTGGCGCGCGATACGGGGGCAGTTCCATGACAAATGGCGCCGGTGGTTGGCCTTTGTAAACCGTGTGTTTGAAGGCGAAACCTACTAGCAGGGCGATAGCAATGCCGATCAAGTACATGGAAAATATTAAGTTGCCGGACAATGCGCCAAAAAAAGCGGCGCCAAATACTACGTAAACCGGTAGGCGGGCGCCACAGCTCATAAACGTGGCCAAAAATCCGGTCAGCCGGCGATCTTTTTCATTTTCCAGGGTGCGTGTCGCATATACGGCCGGAACCGTGCAGCCAAATCCAACGATCATCGGCAGAAAACTTTTACCATGCAGCCCCATCCAGCGCATCACCCGATCCATAACAAAGGCGGCGCGAGCCATGTAGCCGGAATCTTCGAGCACGGCCAGGGCCATATAAAGAAAAAGCAAAACAGGGACGAAAACCAGCACGCCGCCAACCCCGGCGACGATGCCGTCCGTAGCCAGGTCAGAGAGCCAGGATGCTCCAAGACCCAGGGCAGCCATAAAGGCGCCTACCCAACCGTAAACGGTCTCGTTGATAAAGGTGTCTACCCAATCCAGGTAAGGGGCGCTGACATTGGCTGTGAATTGAAAAACGACCCACATGATCAGCAGAAAGATAGGCAGGCCCCAAATGCGATGGGTGATAATTTTGTCGATTTTATCGGAGGCGGTTTCCACAGCTTCGGACGGCCGTTCCAGGACATGCGTAGAGATCGACCCAATAAATGCGTAGCGCCGGTCGGCAATCAGCGTTTCTGCATCTTCACCGGTGGCTTCTTCGATACGTAATTGGGCTGTTTGCACAGCCGATAAAATTTCACCGGCACCAATCGCTTTCATTTCTTCAATGATTCCCGGATCGTCCTCAAGTAGCTTGGTGGCCAACCAGTGTGGGGAATACCTGGTAGTCAGCAGTTCGTTTTCATGAATTTTTGCTTCTATTGCCGCCAGTTCCTGCCCAAGCACCCCTTCATAGTGTGCTTGCGGCAATGCTTGCGGTGGGTTTTCACTGATTTGGGCAATGGTTCTCTTGAGCTGGTCCAGGCCCATGCTGCGGTTGCCCACCGTCTCCACGACGGGAATGCCGCCCAGACGTTCCGACAGTTTTTTGGCGTCAATCTTTAGCCCGCGGCTGGTGGCAACATCGGTCATGTTCAGGTTAACAATGACCGGCACGCCTAGTTCCAGGATTTGGGCGACCAGGTAAAGGTTGCGCTCTAAATTCGAGGCGTCAATGACGACGGCGACGGCCGTCGGATGTTCATTGACGATAAAATCCCTGGCGATAATCTCCTCAATGGAGTAGGCTGTCAGGCTGTAAGTCCCCGGCAGATCGACGATCAGGACTTCTCGCCCATCAACGAGCATCCGCCCTTCTTTCTTTTCTACCGTTTTACCTGGCCAGTTGCCGACATGCTGCCGGGAGCCGGTCAAGGTGTTAAATATTGTGCTTTTACCAACATTGGGATTGCCGGCGAGGGCGATGGTTGGGGTCATCTCTTTTTATTCCTCAACAATAGCTAAAAACCCGGTTTTTCAATATTACGCTTCAGACACCATGATATAGTGGCTCATACTACGGCCCAGGGCCAGACGGCCGTCTTCTTTAACCGCAACAATCATCGGCCCGGTCATCTGATTTTTAACAACGCGGACCTGGGCACCGTGGTTTAAACCCAGATCTAATAAGCGGCGGCGCAGCTTGCGCCCGCCGCGAACATCTTGAATGGTGACAGTTTGTCCTGAAGAAACTAGGCTGAGTGGCATAACGTTTTTTCTATCCTCCATTGCCTTAGAAAAGATGCTAAATTATTTAAGAAATTTGGCACCTTTATCTATCAATTTCAATCATTTTCGCTTCATTGCTGCGCAGGGATAAGCTGTAACCGCGCACACGAAATTCAATGGGATCTCCAAATGGCGAACGTTTTACGGTTGTAATTTCCTCCCCCTTGGTAATACCCATATCCATCAACCGCCGGCGAACCGGCCCTTTGCCCTGTATCTTTTTAATTTTTGCCGTTTGTCCAGGTTGTAAATCATCTAAAGTTATGACTGATTCGCTCATTGAAAATTCCTCTATAATCGCTCCACCATGACCATGGCCGCAAGGGCCTGGCCCAGGGAGACCTGTTGTGAGTCAAGACGCACCGTAATCGGCCCATTCATCGGCGCTCGCTCCGTGACCCTGATCTCTTGATTGGGCACAATTCCATGCTGGCTCAAATAAGCGAACACCTCCGTATCCATAGGCGCAATGCTGGTCACTGTCGCTGATTCGCCAACTTTCAAATCTGAAAGCGGGCAGCCCCCTGTCTTGGCGACGGAGCCGTCAGCCTTAGGAATAGGATTGCCATGCGGGCACAATTCCGGGTGGCCTAGATAAGCGGATAAGGCTTCGGCCAAAACGTTAGAGGTAGCATGTTCCAGGCGGCAGGCAGCTTCATAAACGCCGGACCAGTTGAAATTAAGGTGATCCACCAGGAAACATTCCCATAATCGTTGGCGGCGGATGACGTTATTGGCCATATAGCGGCCGTCCGGGGTCAAATACACCCCCTTATACCGTTCATGGACGATCAATTCCTGCTCCACCAACCGTTTCATCATCTCATTGGCGGAGACGGCCGTCACGCCCAACCGCTCAGCCACACGGGCGATGATCACCGGCCGGCCATTGCCGCTTAATTCGGCGATGGTCTTGAGATACATCTCGATGGTTTCGTTACTGGTCGAATGGGTGCGCATATTTCGGGCAATCCAAATCCTAAATTATAAGGTTGCCCTTATTATAAATTATATGGGTGATGAGATAAGTGACATTCGTCATGCTCTGGCCATGAGGAATGTCATAGGGTTACTGCTGGGAAAACGCTCCGCAGAGACAAAACAATCCATTCAAAAATGGCTGTTGCAAAGAGAGAATAAGACAGCTGCTGTCACATATCGTTGATATTTAGTTCCCCGGCAAAGTGACAGGCCACCCAATGATCGGGCGCCATCTCAATAAGTGGGGGTTCATGTTCTCTGCAAATATCGCGGTCTTTGCCAACCGGGCAGCGAGAACGAAAGCGGCAGCCACCTTCCTTTATGACATTAGCATTGACTTCCCCTTCAAGAATAATTCGCTTTACCCGGCCCTTACCGGCAGGATCAGGAACGGGAACGGCCGAAAGCAATACAACAGTATATGGGTGCAGCGGTTTTTTAAATAGCTGTTCCCTGCTTGCCATTTCCATTACAGATCCCAAATACAGTACTGCAAGTCGATCACAAAAGTATTCAGCGACAATGAGATCATGAACAATAAATAGGTATGTCAAATCTAACTGCTGCTGCATGGTCCGCAGCAAGTTGAGCACTTGTGCTTGAATGGACACATCAAGCGCCGAGACAGGTTCATCAAGCACAACGAATTCCGGGTTAAGGATGAGGGCCCGCGCAATGCCAACACGCTGTTTTTGTCCGCCAGAAAATGCAAAGGGTTTGCGATCTGCCAATTCTGGTTTAATCCCCACTCGCATCAACATATCTTCCGCCCTTTTTTTGCGTTGGGCTGGGTCTTTTATGCCATGAACTAAAAGTGGCTCTGCAACGAGATCAAGGATTGACATGCGCGAATCGAGCGAGGCATGGGGATCTTGAAAAACCACCTGCATACGTTGTCGGAATTGGCGCATTTCTTCACCGTTTAGATTGTTAAGGTCAATCCCATCGAACCAAATCTCTCCACTTGTCGGCTTCAATAATTGCAGAATACACCGTGCCGTAGTTGACTTTCCGCAACCGGACTCACCAACAAGTCCAAATGTCTCTCCCCGGCGAATATCGAAGGATACCCCGTCAACCGCTCTGAACATCTCTTTATTACGGTTAAACAAACCAGACTTACTTAATACAAATTCCTTGACGAGAGATTTGACCAGGAGCAGCGATTGATTCGATCCCTCGCGTAATCCTGGATCGATCCCTATAGGTGTTTTTGGAGCCTCAGCCATTCTAGCTTATTCTCCCGGAAGTCTTATCACGTTTTTGCCATCGTTCTTCGGCAAAGAAACATTCAGAGATTACAAGTCCATCTTCAGATTGTAGTTCAACAGGAACAGGCGGCTTGTTGCGACAAATCTCAACTCCATTCCCCACCTGGCATCGGGGTTCAAATGCGCAGCCTGGTGGGGGCGAAATTAAATCCGGAGGACTGCCAGGAATTGTTGGAAGAAGTCCTTTCTCAAGGTGTCTCGGGTTAGGTACAGATCTGAGTAATGATTCCGTGTAAGGATGATTTGGGGCTGAAAAAATAAGATTTGTTGAGGATTCTTCGATGATACGACCCGCATACATTACCTTGATTTCATCACAAAAATCAGCAACAATTCCCAAATTGTGCGAAATGAGAATTACCGCTGCTCCTCGACTTTCAACCAGGCGTTCCAATACATCTAATACCTGGGCTTGGGTAGTAACATCCAGGGCCGTCGTTGGTTCATCAGCGATAAGCAATTCCGGATCATTTGCCAATGCAATTGCTATCATTACACGCTGCCGCATTCCCCCAGATAATTGGTGTGGGTAGTCATTTATGCGCTGGTCAGCATGCGGCACCTCCACATCCTGGAGAAGTTTTATCGCGCGATCTTGCGCTTCCTTACGTCCAATACGTGGTTGGTGTTTCTTAATGCTCTCGACAATTTGTTTTCCAATTCGCATGATTGGATTGAGCGAGGTCATTGGATCTTGAAAGATCAGTGAGATTTGCTTCCCTCTGACTTTCCCCATTTTCGCCTCAACTAATCCTGTAAGTTCTTGTCCATCGAACCAAATCTCCCCATCAACAACCTGACCGGGTGGCGTGAGCAAACCTAGTATGGATAGGGCAAGTGCAGTTTTCCCTGAACCTGATTCGCCTACGATGCCAACCTTCGATCCCCGTTTTACATCAAAACTAACCCCGCGTACCGCTTTGACCGCGCCTTTTGAGGTGAGAAAATCCGTACGCAAGCCCCGCACGCTCAGAAGGACATTATCCAATGATTTTGTATACTCTTCATTAATCAATTTTATGCTGCTTCCTTCGCCAATCGCGTTCTGGGATCAATGACGCCATATAGAATATCAACCACTACGCTGACAGTGACATAAATCAAGGCACTCAGGAGGATGAAAGCTTGAACAACAGCATAATCCTGACGTAATATTGAGTCAACTACCAGGGAGCCAACGCCTGGCCAGGTAAATATTTTCTCGATTAGGACACTACCCGTCAAAAGCTCGGCTAAAATTAAACCACTGGCAGTTAATGTTGGTAAAAATGCATTAGGAGCCGCATGTCGCACATGGGCTTTCCAGCGACTTATCCCTTTGCTACGGGCGACAATGATAAATGGCTCATGGGAAAATTCCAGGAGATTCGCCCTGAGCAATCGTACCAGGAAGCCGAACGAAACGATGCCTAGTGATATGGCCGGAAGAATGAGATGACGCAATGCATCCCAGAAGGTATGAAGATCGCCGGCTAGTAACGCATCAATTGTATAAAAGTTGGTGACGGGCGGTGGGGGTATGGCTGCTGTGCTCAGGCGACCTGTTGGGCCAGGAAGCCATTCTAACCACTCAAAGAAAATTATCAGCATTAATATGGCAAACCAGAAGGGAGGCGTGCCTAATCCAATGGATGAAATCGCACGGACAATGCCATCAATAATAGGCTGATGGCGATAGGTAGCCAGTAACGCAAGGATCACTGATGCCAAAAAGG
>JANQGC010000275.1 GCA_028277515.1 Anaerolineae bacterium | reverse complement strand
ATATATCTCAAAGTCATAACAAACGTCAATTATGGGGGCACCAACCGGCAGCCTGCCTCTATAGATTCCCAAACAGTTGATAAAGGTGCCTTCATTTTTTATGTTGCCTTGGTTGCGGATTATACCTTTGTTGTTAATGGCACCATTGTTGGTGATAGTGCCAGCGCCATTGTTTTCGATCGTGCCACCTTCGTTAGAGATGGTACCGTTGTTGTTGATACTGCCATCGTTTTCGATGCTGCCATCGCCATTATTATCTATGGTGCTAAATACATCGTTGTTGATACTGCCGCTGTTGTAGATATTACCACTGTTGTTGATACTACCACTGTTATTTATGGTGCCATTGTTATTGTTGATATTCCCGATTTCTAAGTTTTCGATGGTCCCAATGTCGTTGTTTTCGATGGTTCCGTCATTGACAATGGTACCATCATTAATGATAGTACCGTTGTTGTTAACACTGCCTATGGTGTTGTTAGTGATAGTGCCGACGTCTTTGTTTTCGATGGTTCCATCTTTGTTTTCGATGATACCGTCGTTTGTGATTATGTCTCTATTGGCGATTTTACTTCGGTCATAGTTTTCGAAGGTGCCATTGTTATCGAAGGTGCCGTTGTTTTCAATGTTGCTTCCGACATTTGAGATAGTACCGTTGTTGGTGATGGTGCCGTTAGTGTTGTACAAATTGCTACCATCATTGTTTTTGATAACACCGTCGTTGTTGATGGTGCTGTTGTCATAGTTGGTGATGGTGCCGTCGTTGGTGATGGTACCGTTGTTGTAAAGAGTGCTTTGGTTAAATAGTGAACCTTCACTTATAACAATTGTGCCATCTTCGTTGTTGTTGAAGGCAGCAATGTTGTGCATTCTGCCACCAGCGTTGTTGTTGATAATGATAGTACCATCATTGTTGATGGTGCCATCATAATTTCTGATGAGGCTTCCATCATTGTTAGTAATTAAGCCATTGCCGTTGTTGTTGAGGGTGCCATTTTCTTCAATTTTGATAAAGCCTTCGGCGTTGTTGTTGAGAGTGCCACTATTGTTGAAGGTGCCGCTATTATTGTTGATATTGCCGTAGTCGTTGTTATCAATGGTACCTTTGTTATCAATGATGCCTTCGTTATTGATAGTACCGCCTTCATTTATGATTTTTCCGTTATTGTTGACGGTTCCTCTGTTGTTAATGGTAAGAGTTTCTTCCATTAAAATAGTTAATTCGAAAGAGTCAGAGACTTCGGTCTCTCCATCTACGATACATGAAAAATTATTCGAATCCCAAATCTGTAGCTCTGAAAGACACCAGGATTCCAAACTGCTTATTGCATAAGTCTGCTCTGAGATAAATACAAGAACACATGCAAATATTACGATTAGCAAGATCAACTTTTTCACAAATTTAACTCTCTTTGCAAATACTATTCGGAAATATGCGCAATTGATTAATCTCGTTAACGATATTCCATTCCCTTTTACCGCTCAACAAGTAGTACACTCCATAAAGCGGAACAAAGGGAATCGAACTACTAATTAAGGCCCTTTCCCACTATTTCTTGACAAAGCTAAAAACCCAATTTTTGATGGTAACACTAGCTGTTAACCATACTTAAGCTAAAATGATCCTTGCTTAAGTTTCAATTGTCGAAATTTCTCACTAGCTTTTTTCCAACCGATTTTCTTTCTGAAACCAGCCTCAGTGTAACAGAAATGTTCTGCTTTGAAAACGGGAGGTTGTGGAGGCTGGACTAACGGCCGAAACTTCCGGCAGTAAGCAAACAGCAGGTTTTCTATGGGCCATTTAGATTGGTCAAATCTGGCAGATTTGACAAATCTTGCTCATGCGCCTCCTCAGCCACCAGCCCATGATTTAGCGGGTTTTTGTGAATATAGAGAATTAACTGCTAAAAATAGGATTGGCTGTCCACCCGTTTGCGATGAATCGGCCGTTCAAATGATGCGCCCGTTCGTTCGGTAAGGGTTGGGCCGGCGGGATAGGATTCAAAGGAAGCATCTGACGTAGAATCCCGCCGGCCTAACCCCATCATGAAACGGCCGAGACATCCAGTAGTAAGCAAACAGCAGATTTTCAATTGGCCATTTAGATTGGTCCAATCTTAAAGATTGGACCAATATTGCTCATGAGCCTCCATAAACGGCCGCTTGCTGCCAAATCAGTCGACTCACGATTAAAATCCGAGCAATCTTCTTGACCCTAACGGGCAGGGGGTTTAAAGTATCATCATTATTGATAGTTAAATCGATGGTGAAAATGATGCTAGAAATATTTGAGACTGTGCGCACCACAATCACTCTTCCTGCTGAAATGAATAAACGGTCACAACATTTTATTGACGCCGGGCTGGTCCCCAACCGTAATGCGCTAATCGTTGCTGCTCTGGAAAAATATCTCCTGGAATTAGAACGAGAGGAAATCGATCGCCAGTTTGAAGCGATGGCTGACGATGAAGAATACCAGCACATGAACGAGCAGCTTTCTGAATCATTCTCAGAAAGCGATTGGCAGGCGCTGGTTGAGGGTGAAACAGAGTGAAACGTGGCGATATTTTTGATGCGCGTTTGAATCCCACGGAAGGATCGGAGCAGGCGGGTATTCGACCTGTCGTCATTGTAAGCCGTGATGCGATCAACAATAACAGCTCTGTAATAGTCGTTGTGCCTTTTACTAAAGCGGCCAATATTAAGCGCAGCTACCCAAACAACGTCCCCATCCCAAAAGGAGAAGGCGGTTTGACATTTGATTCTGTGCTACTTGGTGGGCAGGTTCGGGCTATCTCAAAGTCGCGCCTTTTGCGGCAGCGCGGCACATTGAAACCTGAATTAATGCAGCATATTGATCGGGCGCTGCGAATTACCTTAGATTTGTAATTTCAAGAAAATCACGCACCGCTTGATTTTCATCTTTTTCAATAGTAACTTGTACCGCCTCCAACGCCTGGTCCCGATCCAATAGCTGCCTCGTCAAGCCCTCATCCAATCGGCCGCCGCTCCTGACAACCGTTTGTCCACCGGCAAAGGTCACTTCTATTTTTGCATTTTGTCCCGACGTGTAAATGATCGGGGTCTGGCAGTAAGTAAAAGCGAGTGAATGGGCCGGCAGCGACCAGTTCCTCGTCTCTCCCGCAGCATTGATAGTTGTAAAAACGGCCGCTTCGGGCATAAACTCATCAGCTTGCAATAAGGTCGGCCGGAACTGCAAGACACCATCCTGCACCGATACCCCCAACTCACCCCAGCGCGTCAAGATTTCTTCCTTAACCTGGCCCGTCATTCCCGGTTGGCGAGCGCCGTCTCCCATTGGCGTGTGTGAATAAGGATCGCTGGGAAAAGCGCCATATTCCTGGGGCGATTTGTTGAAACCAATTCCGCTTCTAATGTCATAATAGGCCGCCTCCAGGCCGGCAATGACATCCTCATCCGCGGCCGAAGCCAATGCTTGCTGATAACATTCCTGTGTGGCCAACAGCAGCTTGGCCACCATATGCCAGTAGATGCTGCCCAAACCTTCGTAGGCGAAGAAAGTACCGGAACGGCCGGTAAACGCGCGATGATTAAAGGTGGTCTCGAACAGGTCCAAAATGAAAGCCCGTTCGGCCGTCACCCATTCCGCCAATGCCGGGTCTTGCTCCAGCTCATTGAGCACCCGCTGCACATCTTCGGCATTGCGAAAACTACCGTTGAAATGATAATCATTCATTTCATCCCGGATCAGCAGGCGCGTATCTCCGGCCTTGTCTAAATATTCAACCAACGTTGATCCGGCAACCTGCGCCGCGCTCACATTATTTTTTTGCCTGAAACCCGGGATGTCGCGATTGGGATAGAGCATATAAGAATGTTGGTCCGGGCGATATAAGGCGCTGCTGCGCAAATGTTGCAGCAATCCCAGGGATTCATCCGCTGTCAGGATACCGGCGGATAGAATCGCCACCTGTCCTTCCAACATGAGATAGAGATTTTCAACGGCCGCATTTTCTCCGTCCAATTGCAATATATTGTACGTATGGAACAGGTTGTCGGAGCGCCGGTTGGCGCGCAGGGTGTGCTCAATATAAGCGCGAGCCGTGGAGAGCAAATGGCTAATCTCCTCCCCGGATAGTTGATTTTTCGTCTCAGGCAGACCCATTTGGTAGATAGTTGCCCGATATTCGCTCGCCGCCTCTCCCATTTGATCCATGAAAGCCTTGCGCCCCCGATCATCAAAACCCTGTTGCAGATGGTTTTGATAGGTGGACAGAGTGGCCTGAACAGTGGAATAAAGCTGATAAACGGCCGAATTGACCGTGAAGGCTTCTTCTTCAAAGCCTGCCAACCTCAACTGCCAGAAAGTTATAAACCGGTAAAGATAAGCGGCCGTAACCACGGACAGCCCTTTCCCTACCAGCGCGTTATTGGCGTCATTCCACTCCGGCCGCTGGGTGTTCATCCAGATCCCGCCTTCGGGAACCAGGTTGGTCAGCTTGGCCAGCATCAGCACCAGCAGCTTTTCAACCATCGTCACATGAAGCACATTCCCGGCAGCATCACGCAGCAAGCGGCCGTCAGTCCCCATTTGAGCGACGGCCGATTGCACATCCCGCTCAACCTCCCAATCGAAGTTAATGGTGTTGGTCCAATCCTGCAACAACGCTTGATAAGGGCGGATGCGATAAGGGACATTGGCATAAGAAAACACAGGTTCATTCCATAGTCGGGTCAAACGCCCCGGATGGACCTGCTCGGCAATCTCCAGCAGCTTTTGCAGATAAATGATCTGGTGGTCGCTCCAATACCCGATATTCGCCCAGGGATTATCCGGTTCCGGCACTTCCCATTCGATGCCGCTGCGTGTGACCCGGTATGGATTGTAACCATCGGCCGTGGTCGCATTCAGAAACTTGGCGATCATACCCTCAACATACGCCGGGTAGGAGAGTGCCAATGGTTCCCAATTCTGAAAAATATCACGCCAATTGCCCTGGTAATCCAAATTCCGAGAACCATCCGCTTTTTTCAAATGAATAGAAAAGCGATTCCAGGGGCGGCTGGGGTCGCCATGCCTCCGGCTGAAGAAAAGAGGCAGATATTCATAACAGAGGCGACGCAGATCAGGCTCTCCCGTGGCGGCCGCCAGGGCATATAATTCGCTGATATGCAGCCGTTCGGGCAGGGCAGAAAACCAATCCGGGTGCGTCTGCAATATCACCCGGTTTCGGGTCCGGATGAAAGCCAGCAAATCCGCTTTCTGCACTTGATACCCATCCGCGAAGAGGCCGCCGCGCATGATATTAAAAAGAGTGTTGGCAAAATGGTGCGCCGTGGTCGCCTGGTGCGCCGACAACTGCAACCCATCCGCAGCGGCGACATACCGTTTGAGGTCCTCCGCACCCTGGATGATATCTGCCTCGATTGCTGGTTCAATCGTTTCCCGATCTTCGGCGAGGAAGCGTGCCAAACGCACAACAGCGGCGCTGTCCTGGTTTACATCGGCGACGATATGCCAATGATGCGCTTGCCCGGCGCCCAGTTCGATTGTTGCGTTTACAAAATAGGATCCGGCCTTACCGCGTAAATCCTCTTCCTGTCTGATCCTGCGCCCCTGACGAAAATCATCAAGCTGATCGCTGCACAACAGATAAACCCCGTCTTGCAAGCCATGCTGCCAGGCAACCGTTGTCTTTAAGGACTCACTTGGCTCCGCCTGGTCAGTCAGGGTGGCACTTAGCGAAAACAAACCCATCCCCGTGCGGGCATCTAATTCATTCCGTTTATATCCGTTCAGCAAACTGCTAAAAGAGGTCTGCAGCGCATGGGTTGCGCCATAGGGCATGATATTTTGCAGGCCGTCAAGCAGTTCAATCCGGCCGGACTTCTTGCCCCAATTATGCAGCCAACTACTTTTTATAAAACCAAACCGGTCGCCGGTCCGCCAGGCTGCTCGCAGCGTAAGCTGTAAATCATGGTTCACTTCTTCAAAAATTAGGGTATTGCCTGCTATATTTTTATAGAGATGGCGTTCACAGCGGTAAAGTCCACGATAACGATCTGAGAACGGTTCCCAGAGATGGACCCGGCCGTCGCGTTGGGCACGAATGATCGCCTTGCTACCCGTCTGTTCGTGGTGAGCCGTAATTTTATCCTCCGTTTCGTAGGGGAAAAGGGCTGAATCGGCGTCAATGCGACCGGCAGTCAAGCCGCCATTGCTAGATATGAACAACCAGTGGTCGGCGCCGCTGACTAAGCTCATGAAGAAGGGCGGCATTTGATCATAATTGCTGATGCGATAGGTGGTCTCGCCAGACATTTCTATAAAGCCGCCGTGCACAGGTGGTTGATGCATGTCGACGGCCGCGCGACCTACATAAAGATTTGGTCTATTATCAGTCATTGTGTGTTGACCCACTGAATATTATGTTACCTGAAATTTGACAACTTTTTAAATGATTTTCGCCCATAAATCAATTCGTTTTCTGATAAACTCGTACATAATCAACATACATATTAGCCGGGAATTCCATGTCTGGGCTAATAAATCCACCTAAAGTGCCGCCCAATGCGAGATTGAGGATGATGAAAAAGGGTTGGTCAAAGACCCACTCCCGGTCACCGACCGCATCCCTGCTTAGATCATAGTACATTTCACCATCATAGAACCAGCGGATGCCCTCGAAATCCCATTCAATCGAAAACGTGTGAAAGTCATCAGCAATCAGGTGTTCCTGCCGGTTCCACCGGGTCAGCCCGCCGGCTCCGGCGTAGCCTGGGCCATGGACGGTGCCCACGACGAGATCAGGTTCACGGCCGACATACTCCATGATGTCAATCTCACCAACGTTGGGCCATTCACTCTGCTGCGGGTCTTCGGTTTCTCGCCCGAAATTATCACCCAGCATCCAGAAAGCCGGCCATGTCCCAGCCCCCTTGGGCACCTTGATACGCGCCTCAATGCGGCCGTACTGAAAAGCCTGGCGATCCTTCGTTAAGAGCCGGGCTGAGGTGTAATAGCTCTCCTCAAATCTTTCCTGGCGCGCCTCGATCACCAGCAAACCATTCTCAACCCGGGCATTTTCCGGCCGATTCGTATAGTACTGCGCTTCCCCATTGCCCCAGCCCCAGCCGCCGATATCGTACATCCAGTTGTCCGGATTGATTGCATCCCCCTCAAATTCATCCTGCCAGACCAACTCCCAACCTTCCTCTTGGGAGACAGGGATTGGTTCCGGCGTAGGAATAGGAGTTGATGTGGCAATGGGCGTGGCCGTTGGTTCTTCCGTTGCCGTGGGTTGGGGAGTGGCGGTTGGTGGCAGGGTCGCCGTTGGCGCCGGCGCCTCTAGCAATTGACAGCCCGTGAAAGCGGCGGCCGTCATGATTAATACTAATAATAAGTTCCGTCTTTTCATAACACATGCATCCCTTTCTTGTTGGCTACAAGAGCTGTCCTGGCGGACTCAACTGGGCCGTTATTCCGCCATCCACATAAATAACCTGGCCGGTGATATAGCCGGCATCAGGCGAGGCTAAAAAAGCCACAGTGGCGCTCAATTCCTCCAGCGATCCGGCTCTTTGCAAGGGGATCCTGCTGGTAATTTCCTTATTGGGTGTTCTGCTTCTGTTTTTCTGGGTGACACCTGGGGCAAGGGCATTGACGCGAATATTATATTCAGCCAGGTCGATAGCCATAGCCCTGGTCATCGCATTGATCGCCCCCTTGGTCACATCATAGGGGAAGGGAGACATGTGCGCTCGAAGCGCACCAACGGAGGAAAGATGGATGATACTGCCCCCGCCACCTTCATACATAATCCTGGCCGCTTGATAAGAACAAAGATAAGGACCGCGAATATTGTTTGCAAGCTGGTGATCCAGCAATGCTTCATGTTCATCCAGCAATCTTTGGCGACTGAGATCGGCCGCATTATTCACCAATAAATGAACCGTATGGAAGTTCGCTATTGTTTTTTCAAAGAGGTTGCCTATCACCTCTGTTTGCGAAACATCACCTTCAAAAGCAAAAGCCTCAACACCTAGTTCATGGAGCGTAGAGACGGCGGCCGTCAACGATTGCCGGTCAATATCTGCGATCACAATGCGCATGCCTTCGCGTGCCAGGCGCATGACAATCCCCAAACCAATGCCCTTGGCGCCTCCCGTAATGACGGCGACCTGTCCCCTGAGTTCCGGATATCGCGTGGGCATGGCCTGGAACTGTTCTTTCATATCCATCATCAGTAAAATCCCACCACACACCCTGTTCAAACGCCTAAGGACGGGCAGGGCTGCCATCAGGCAGCCGCGTTTGCGTCCACTGTTCAACAACTTCCCGGCAGGGAAACTTGGCCGCCAGTTTTTCGTCAATATCAATGCCCAATCCCGGTTGGTCATTGGCATAAAGGTAGCCCTCTTCGACGCGTGGCAGCCCTGGAAATATCTCATATTCCAGTTCTGCGGGCTGGTACCATTCTTGGATGCCGAAGTTCGGCGCCCAAAGATCGAGATGAAGATTGGCCGCATGGCCAACCGGGGACGTATCAGCCGGACCATACCAGGCGGTGCGGATGCCAAACATATGAGCCAAAGCGGAGACGTTCCTGGCCGGAGTGATGCCGCCCATCTGGCTGATGTGCATGCGGATAAAGTCAATCAGCCGTTCGGTAATGAGCGTCCGCCATTCATGCGGGTTGTTAAAAAGCTCACCCATCGCTTGCGGGGTGGCTGTCTGCTGCATGATGATCTTAAACCATTCCATATCTTCAGGAGCCAAAGCATCCTCCAGAAAAAACAGACATCCTACCCTTTGACTGCTCCCGCCGTCAGGCCGGAGACGATGTACTTTTGTAGCACCAGGAACAGCACAATCATAGGAATGGTCAACATCAACACCGCTGCCGCCAGGGTTGGCCAATTGCTGCCGTAGACCCCTTGAAAGACGATTAAACCACGAGTAACAGGGAAAAACTCTTCACTGGTCAGGTAAATGGTGGGCAAAATTAGCTCGTTCCAAATACCGATGGCATGCAATACAACGACTGTGGCGATTGCCGGTTTCGATAAGGGGATAATGACCTGCCATACAAAGCGGAAATAGCCGCAGCCGTCCATCGCCGCCGATTCATCCAGTTCTTTGGGCAGCGTGCGAATATAACCCACCAGGATGATGATCCCAATGGGATTTATTAAAAAGAACAACATATATCCGACGGGATTGTTGTATAAGCCCATTCGCAGGATAAGCTGAAATTGAGGAATTAAAGCCGGAGGCAAAAAGAGAGCGATAACAAACAAAGTGAAAATTAATTTGTGTCCGCGCACCAGGCCACGGGCCAGGGGGAAGGCCACAAAAACGGCCGTGATAATGTATACCGTCGTCGACACTGCGGTGTAAATCGCTGAATTTATCAGGAGCCTGGGGAAACTGGCCTGGTTCCATGCCTCAGCAAAATTGGCGAGGCTGGGCGTTTCCGGGAGAGACGTAGCGCTCTTGAAAAATTCAGGCAGCGTCTTCAACGATGTATTAACCAACATATATAACGGGCCGATATACATGATGGCGAATATGATTAACACCACATAGGCGATAATCCGCCACCAATTAATACCCCGCCCTTCACTAAGTTTTGCTGAGGCTGCACTTCCCGGTAATGGATCATCTGGGGATAAAATTGGACTATCTGGAATACTGCTCATCCGAACAAACCCTCCTCTCTACGATTTAAGATATTCTGGGTGACAAGACCTAAAATCAAGACAATAACAAACAGGACCATGGAAGCTGCGGCCGCGTATCCCTGGCGGAAACTGGCCGCCGTTCCTCCGGAGCCTTGCGCAAAACCTTCGGCAAAGATCACATACCCTAAAACTTGCGTTCCTGCCTTATATCCCAGCAGCACCAGGAAGAGCTGCCAGGCTTGCAGCGCACCGATAACGTTCAACAAAATGTTGGTGTTGACCACCGGCGTGAGCAGCGGCCAGGTGACATTGCGAAAGCGTTGCCAGCCATTGGCCCCATCAATCTCTGCCACTTCATAAAGCTCTTCCGGCACCGTCTGCAATCCAGCCAGGAAGATGACCATCGTGATACCCATGTTGGCCCATATCTGAACCACAATGACCCAGGCAAAAGCCTCGGGCGGTCTACCTCCTAAAAATTCAGATTGGATGCCTAAAAAATCAAACACCGTTGCCACCGGCCCGCCCAATGGATAGAGGAACAGACTCCAAATTAAACCCTGGATGACCACGCCTAAAATCACGGGCATGAAAAACAGGGTGCGAAAAATGGGTGTGCCCTTCAACCCTTGATTGAGCAGCAAGGCGACCGCCAGGCCAAGTGTGAATTGGATGGTCGCAACGAAAAACATAAATATAAATGTGCGCCAGATAGCCGCCAGGTTATCCCGGGAGGCCAATCCGCGTAAAAGGAATTCTTCATAATTCTCAAACCCGATCCAGTTGATCGGAATACCAGGAATACCACTGGCATCTGTTAGCGAGAAAAGACTGGTTGCCAACGATGGCCCCAGAGCGATGATGAAGTAAGCAAGTAAACCTGGTAGAAGCAGTAGAAAAGGGAGCCACTTTTTCCAGCCTTTACCAAAAAGATAATTGTCCATGGCCTTGTCGCCTCCTAGCGATTTCAAAAATGTGGGCTTCCCGATTCGATTTCGGGAAGCTCACTCTACTATCAAGGTTTGCCGGGTGGTTTGTAGTAACCGCTTTAGCGGTCAAACGGCTAAAGCCATTACTACGTACCCGAATTATTCAAGGGTATCCAGTCCGGCCTGCAAGTCAGCCTGGGCTTGATCCGCTAATGCGGCCGCATCGTCCCATTCATTAAAGGGTTGGAACCAGGAAGACCCTTGTGCGCCATTGGCCCATTGGCCGGCACCCTTAGGAGCAACCCAGTATTGTTCGATGCCGACACGGAAATCATCAAGATAGGGTGCAACTTCCTGGCCTATTTGTGTTTCCAGCGTTGCATCCGGTTGGGTGGGGATAAACCCAACGGCATTGACAAATTCCTGATAATTTTCCGGTTCGGAAAACTCTTCCAGGAAGAGCAGAGCAGCTTCTTCATTGGGTGTATTGGCATTAATCATCCAACCCATATCGTATTTACCGAAGAGATACTGGTTATCTTCCGCGTTATCATTGCCGGGGAAGGGAATATAGCCCCATTCAAATGCCGGTTCGGCTGATTCAATCGCCTCAGCAGCCCAATTGCCGATGGGATACATAGCCACATCACCGGCTGAAAAACGGCCGGGAGCCGCATCGCCGGAGATGCCACTGGTGCCCGGCTCAAGCATTTCCTGGGCATAAACCTGATACTTATTCCACAGCTCCATGGTTTCTTCATCGTTCCACTGAATGTCGCCCGTCCAGAGGCCCTCAACCAGAGCTTCCTGGTCAGGGAAAAGTGATCCGAGAAGACCATAGGACCCAACGAAAATCGGCCAACCGTCTGCCCCACCGGCTGTCATACAAGAGACATTGTTCTCGATGAAAGTCTCGCAAGCAGCGACCAGCTCGTCCCAGGTCGTAGGCACTTCAACCCCATATTCTGCAAAGAGGTCTTTGTTGTAGAACATGCCGCTGTAGGTCACACGGCCGAGATTCACCTGGTAAACCTTGCCATCAAAAGTACCCGCATCCTGGATCGTGGCTTCATCGTAATTATCCACAAACGGCTGCCCGGTCAGATCCATTAAAAGACCCGCCTGAATGAACTGCTGCCAGTTCGGGGGATCTACTTCGCTCATATAAGGCTGAGCGCCATTGGCGAAGCCGAAGCCGGCGATGACATCCACATCATTCGCTGTCAGACGCGTCTGCTGGATCGTGGCCAGGTCATTGGCATTAACAACTGAATAATCGACCATGATGTTGGGGTGGTTGGTTTCAAATTCTTCGATAAAACCTTCCATGAATTCCACCATAGGTGGATTCTGCCAGGTGAGGACTCTGAGGGTTACATCCTCCATTTCTTCTGCGGGGACCTCCGCTTCTTCTGCGGGCGCTTCTCCAGCAGGGGCTTCCGCTTCTTCTGCCGCGGGTTCCTGTTCACCGCCGCCACAGGCGACTAAGATCATGCTAAAGATAAGAAGCATGACTATCAACACTAAACGAATATTTTTCATCATGAGATCTCCTCCGGAGTATGTTTTGCTATGAAAACTCAAAAAACAAACAAAGTTAAACGAAAATCATTTATTCAGCGGCCGAAAACCATAAACACCTCCAAGAAAGGTCCGTATTTGAAAGCACTTTCAATATATACCTGTTTTATCCCTGTATTTTTGAAAGCGCTTTCATAATTTACATATTAACACAACGTTTCCCGGATGTCAACCATGAATTATTGGCGATCAAAGGATTGTTATGGTATGATTTAATTGGAAATAATTGCTTTATTCATCCGTTTCGGCTAAAATAACTGAAAGCGGTTTCATATGAGTGAAGGGTAATTTGCAGCTATGGAAATGAAGGAAAATGTCAAAATCTCTGATATTGCACGCAAGGCTAATGTCTCGCCCAGCACGGTTTCCAGAGTCCTGCGCGGCACGACTGGAGTTTCAGAAAAGAAATATAAAGCAGTGATGGATGCGGTGGCGGAGTTAGACTACCGCCCCAACATCTTTGCTCAAAGCCTGGCCAGCGGCCAATCAATGACTATCGGCGTCTTGACCCAAAATTTTGGCAGTCCATTTTATGATGGCATTTTACGAGGTATCTTGGAAGGTCTGGATGAAAATAATTATTGGCCGCTCTTTGTCGATGGGCGCTGGCAAGCGGAATCAGAGCGGCGCGCGCTCAATATGCTGGTCGATCGCCAGGTCGATGGGATTATTGTCCTTGGTGGCCAGTTACCTGAGTCTGAACTGATTGGCATCGCCGGCCAAAAACCACTGCTTGTGGTCGCCCGCAAGCTAAAATCTATGCAAGATCGCAGTATTTATGTGGATAATTTCCAGGCGGCCTACCAGGCTGTCACCTATTTATTGGAGCGAGGGCATCGGGATATTGCTCATATTTCGGCCGATATACATTATTCAGCGGCCGTGGACGATGTTTATAGCCGTTACAAAGGATACCAACAGGCGTTACAAGATGCGGGGATTGAGCCAGATGAACGGCTGGTCGTTGAAGGCAATTTACAACAGCAATCGGGTGTGTTAGCAGTCGAAATGCTCATGGGCAGGGGACGCGCATTTAGCGCCATATTCGCCGCCAATGATCAAATGGCTTTTGGCGCCCGATTAGCCTGTTACCGGCGTGGCATTCGTGTGCCGGAGGAAATATCCCTCGTAGGCTTTGACGATGAATCCTCCGCCCCCTATATGATCCCACCGCTGACCACCTTGAGACAACCGGCCGTGGAAATGGGCCAGGCTGCCGCCAATGGCATATTGGATTTACTTAATGGCAAAGCGGTCGAAGATAAAGTGTTCGCGGCCGAGTTGATTATCCGCGAATCGGTAGCCCGCCACCGTTAAAGCGAACTATTGGATTGGGTTTTGAACACACCCTGGCACATGCCGCCAAAGGAATATAACTGGTAGCGTCCAGGTTATGAGTGTTCAATATCGGGATATTAGCAATCTTTATCTGGAGGAAAACATGAGCAAAAGAACTTTATTATATAACGCGGGCGTAGTAACCATGGACGCCCGAAGACGGCAGTTCGATAATGGGGCAATTTTAATTGAGGGTGACCGCATCATCAAAGTTGGAAAGAGCGAAAGTTTGTTAGACGGGGAAGATCAGCATACGGAGAAAATTGATTTGCAGGGGCGTTGGATCGTGCCCGGCCTCATCAATACCCATGTCCACACTTCGCAGCATTTAGGGCGCGGTTTAGGTGATGATGTTGATTTGATCACCTGGCTTCACGAGCGCATTTGGCCCTACGAAAGTAGTTTTACTGAGGAAGATAGCTACATCAGTTCCCTGCTCTGCGGACTGGAACTTATTAGAAGTGGGGTTACCTGTTTTGCTGAACCTGGGGGGCAACACGTAAGTGGCATGGTGAAAGCCATAGATAAATTAGGGATCCGGGCTTGCCTTGCGCGCTCTACTATGGATGAAGGAGAAGGCTTGCCGTCCAATTGGAATGAGGACATCCAGCAATCTTTGGAGAAGCAAATTGCCAACTACGAGCAGTGGCACGGCACGGCAAACGGCCGCATCCGTATGTGGTTTGGCTTGCGCACCATCTTCAACACCTCTGATGAACTCATTGTTAAAACCAAAGAACTTGCTGATCAATATAAGGTCGGCGTCCATATGCATGTTGCAGAAATAGAGGAAGAAGTCCAATATGCTAAGCAGACGCGGGGAGCAACGACAGTAGCCCATCTCGCCAACCTGGGGGTGTTGGACGCCAATTTTCTTGCTGTTCATTGTGTCTGGATGACAGAAGATGAAATTCAGATGTTCGCCGATCAGGAGGTGAAAGTCTCTCACTGTCCTGCAGCAGCAATGCGCTACCTGGGATTTGCAAAAATCCCGGAAATGGTTGATGCGGGAATTTGTGTCACTATTGGTACCGATGGAGCACCCTCGAATAATCGCATGACCTTAATTGACGAGATGTGGTTGACCTCGTTAATCCACAAAGGTAGGACGCTTAAGCCAACGGTCGTGCCGGCTCATCAGATCCTAGAAATGGCTACTAGAAATGGGGCCAAGGCTGTGCTTTGGGATGATGAGATTGGTGCCTTAGAGGAGGGAAAAAAGGCAGACCTGGTTGTAATCAATCCCAATACACCCAATATGCTTCCCATGCACGATCCCATTGCCAACCTTGTGACGTCAATGCAGGCGCATAACGTTGAAAGTGTGATGTGTGATGGTCATTGGCTCATGCGGGACAATGAAATTGTAATTGTGGATGAAGCCCAGGTCTTGGAAGAAGCGAAGCTGACCGCCCAAAACATTGTGCAGCGCGCTGAATTACAATTACCTGATCGATTTGAACGCATCAAATAATTTTTAATTACACGGACTTTTCAAATACTTGAGTAAACATTCGAAAGATTTGTCAATTTTATTTTCTTGTACCTCTGGAGGTATCACAACAACTAATCGTGGTTGATTAACACCACCGTTCAATCAACCGTAATAATTCTTTAGAGGGCCTGCCCACCTTTTTTGGTGGTGTCCAACGAGGCAGAGGCACTCTGTACATTAACAATTCATCGACTGTCCAAATATGATCGGTCAGACCCGCAGCAATGGCCGGAGTGCGCCTGACCCAACGGGAACCGTGTTCACCAACCGCAAGGCGTAAGCGCAGACTATGGTGTCCACCGCATAGGTTGTAGAAACAACCAACGATAAACAAGCCGGCTTTTAGCGTTTCCGTTTGGCGGGCCAAAGCACGTGTGCGACGGGTCAAACAGCACAGACGCAAGCGGAAGGTCGCATTGAGCCGTTCAATGTAGGCGGTATTGATGACACCAGCCGCTTGTTGCGTGGCCTGCCGCAAACGGTCCACTTGTCGCGGGCAACCTTGAACGATGCGGCGCTCAATTTCAAGTCCGGTCAACAGCCGACGTTTCACGACTTGGACGATAGCAATTTGCGGCCAGGCATATTTCCGAGGGCTTCCTCTGCGTCCGGTAAAGACCTTCGTGCGAAAAGCACGCTGAAACGCCTTTGGATAACTGGCCAACCCATCAACGGCTAACAATAAGGGCCGACAGAGGGCGATGGCACGGACATGGTCAGCCAGAGACTGAATCAATCTAAGGTCGCGTCGCTGGCTGACAACACCACCTAGCCATAGCCTGGTCGATACCATGATGGCCATCGCCATCCAGAGATGTCCGCCTTGTACTTTGGCCTTCAGTTCGTCGGCTTGTACCTGTTGTAAGTCCAATTGGCTTGTCCCAATCATGTGTTGGTGCAGCTCTTCACACTGCCTGCCTGCACGCTGCCACCAATTCTTGACCGTGCGTTCATCAAAGCCAAAGGCCTTGACAATCGCTTGTAGTGGGCAGCCGTAAGCCATTAAGACAATGACGCACATCACTGTTTGGGGAT
>JANQGC010000098.1 GCA_028277515.1 Anaerolineae bacterium | reverse complement strand
AAATCCCTATGTTACTTTGTTTTTTGCTGTATCCGATAATGTACAACACGACGCTGCTTTTTATTCATTATATGCACCCAAAAAAATTAAAGCTGATCGTATTAATGAAGACAAACCTTTCGAACTTGAAAAACCATATAAGTATTTACCTTCAGTAGTAACAAATCGATTATTTGCACAAGAAGGTGTATTTATAATTATGGATGATCCCGAATCCTCTCTTGATGCATGTCTTCGCGGAGATTGGAAGCTAGAAAAATATATCGTTAAGGCTTCGAGTAAAGATCAGATCAGGCACCTGCTTTTTAGACAAGGTATCGATTTTTCTCATTTATTCCCTGACTTAGATGGTTTATGTAAGCACTTGGAATGGCAGCATACTGTAAAAGGGATTTAAACCAAATTCCTGTTTGTTTCTCTCATTATCATCTAAAAGGGCTAGGACATCATTGCCGGCATCCAATCATTGAGTGAGCATATTCACCTCGTAGGGTGTGCACTGCGCACCGGCTGGTGTTTGGCTAAAGGATGACGCGCCGTGCGCAGCCTGCCAAGATTGTTACTAACTTGGGATGCACGACACCAAATACCGCAGCCGTTGTGGATTGGTATTCTCTTTCCCAGGCTGGAGCCTGGCACCTAGACAACAAAGATATTTCAGCCCCTTGCGGACGGGCTGAATCCCGCAATGGCTCTTGTAACCTAAAAGGCTTGAATGCCGACTTTGCTGCTGTGCTATAATTACAGTCAGATTTACCGCGAAAGGAGGTGAGTTGATAAATGAAAAAGGTCAGAAAACGGCGGAACGAGCGTGACAGGTGTTTTTACATGTTTTTGTTATGATTACATAATCTCGCTTTTTGCTGTTCCCGGGCTCCAGCCTGGGAACGGGACTGGTAAATATGATCTTCCCGAATACATGCTTTAAGCGGATAGGCACAACATTCAATTCGGGATGCTCGTCACAAAAAGCAACAGCCGTTGCGGATTATTATTCTTGTTCCCAGGCACCAGCCCGGCAAGCAGACAAGATTTGGCCCAGCAGCAGGCGGTTTACTATAAATCCGCTATGATTCGAATTCCTCCCGCTTTTTCTGGGCTACCGGTAGATGTCCATGAAACGTTTTTCCGCATCGCTGGTCCCTATCAGGACCATCTCATCATTTATATCAAGAATAATCGAAGGTTCCGGATTGATATTCAATTTACTGTTTCTGCCAATAGCTATTACGCTGCAGTTGGCTTGTTTCCTGATTTGGCTTTCAGCAAGGGATTTGCCCGCCAGGGTTGGATGGACCGGGGCCCGGAAGATGTTAAGCCCTTCAGCAAACATCAATATTTTATTGGGTTTTAAAATATTAATTATGGTATTTGCGCCTATGGAAGCATGTGACATGACAAGATCCGCACCCGCCCGGTGAAGTTTGGAAATATTTCTGTCCAGATTCGCCCGGCTGATAATCTGTATGTCGGACCGCAGCTGGCGGCAATAGATGGTGAGATAGATATTCATGGAATCATCATGGGTGGTAATAATGACTGATTGAGCTTCCCGTATTCCGGCCTTTTGCAGGGTATCTATGTCAGCGGCATTTCCCAGAATGCAATTGTTATATTGAGCGAGTTTGCGGTTTTTTTCCACGATCTTATAGGTAATCTGCCGTTCATCCAGCACCTGTGCCGCCGCACGCCCCACGCGGCCGCCGCCCAAAATGATAACCGGGGCATCGGATTCCTGATTAACCCGGTATGAGGAAAAAGCCTCCTCATATTTTCGAAATTGTTCCGACGAACCGGCAAGCACCAGCACAGTCGTGGAGTTGATCCGGGTATGGGGCTGCGGCATTTGAAACCGGCCTCTTTCCCAAAGCCCGACCACAGTTACCCCGGTCTTCTCCCGCAGATTGCTTTCCATGATGGTTTTTCCCTCAAGCGGGGTCCGCATTGCAGGCGCTTCGGCTATGAGCAGTTCATCAAATCTTCCGACAATATTGGCCCCCATACTCATTCCGAGGGTTCTCCTGGCCAGGGATTCTCCCAGCATCTTGGTAAACTGAAAGACATAGGTGCTGCCCGCAAGCTGCAGAATATCAATGGAATGATCCGCATCGGCATTGGTGACGATGGTTACTTTCTCTGATAGGTCCCTGACCGTGAATGATATATTGGTGTTGACCATATCATCGTTGGTGGCGACCAGCATGGCGGCATTTTGAATCTGCAGGCGTTTATAAGATTCCGGATCACCCAAATCTCCCACTACCGCCTTGTAGTTCAGTTCATAAAGCTCTAAGGCATGCTGCATATCAGATGCGATAATAGCGTACTCATAATCATAGTTTCTCAGTTTTTCCACCAGGTTTATGGTTACAGGATCATAGCTGGTCAGTATCACATGCCCGCTGGTGGTTTTGGGTAAGTCGCGTGGAGTTTTGGCCCTGGATTGGGCTTCTAGCCATGGTGCATAGAAAAATTGAATAAAGGTGAAAGGCAACATGACCAGAAGAAAAAGAATCCCGGACAAAAGGACAACTATTGAGAATATTCTGCCCAAATCACTCGAAAAGGTGATGTCGCCAAAACCAAGGGTGGACATCACAGTGAGCGTCCAATAGAAACCTGTAACCCAGCTATATTCTTTATCCTCTAACAGCATAATGAAATGAAACAAAATGCTGTATACAGCCACCAGCACCGCCAGCGCCAAAAAGAATTCAAATAAAAGTTTGAAGTTCCTTTTGGTTGTTCTGCTTCGGGTAAAGTAGATAATTTGGGAAGGAATGAATTTCACTATGAGGAACCTTTCATTGCCGCCATTGGGCTATTTCAGGCATGTTCCAAATCAACTTGCCAAATGAACCAAAACCAAAATACCCGGCAAAGGATTCCTCAATCCGGAAACTGACTGTCCATGCCCCCATATACGGGTGGCTCAACCCCGAATCACCCTTCTTGGCAAAATGAAAATGCTCAAAGGTTTCCTCATGCCGTTACGGAGGCTAAACAATCGAAATTGAACATTACTTGCCTGTAATGTTCCCGTCAATCATTCAATCCTTAATTAGCGGGCAAATTGGTAAGAAATGAAACTATACAAAGCAGGTTCTTCGTCATTACATGTGGATTTCCATATTTTCCTGGTCTGGTCCAGGCTGGCCGGAGGCCACCCTCTAGGGCAAGGCCTTGACCAGGCCAGGAAA
>JANQGC010000048.1 GCA_028277515.1 Anaerolineae bacterium | reverse complement strand
ACCATTTCCTTGATCTTGGCGTTAAAAGAGCTGGTTGAGACCGGCGTTCCCCGATCCTCCAGAATCCAGCTCAGCCGCCCTTCAATATAGCGAATCACCCCCTGGCGCATTTGCCGCCAAAGCTGGGGGGAATCCGTTTCGCCCAGGGCTTCAATGGCATAGCCCACGCGCCAGCGGGTCATCAGCTCGATGTCATTGAGGCCAACCATTCGGCCGTGCCATTGGCCGGTCTGCAGCGGCCCTGGCAGTTTCATATCAGCCAGACACAGACTGTACAAATATTCCGGCTCATCTACCTGGAGATTGTCCGGAGGCACAGTCAGGAACTCCAGCACAGCCTGCACCTGTTCCTGGGGACCAATGACACCTTTAATCGGTCGCCGGGCAGCAGAAACGGCCGTACGCACCAGCGGCTGTAATAGATTCAATGGCGCTTGCAGGATTAGATTTTGATTCCAATAATGAGCTACCACTCCAATCATCCGGTCTCCATCAAAAGCGGCTGCGTAACTGCCTTGAAAAAGCTGTCCAAAATCTTGCAGGCCGGCATTACGCGAGTTGGAAACGAAAAACATTGAAGATTCTATTCGAGGAAGTAAATAATCCTCGAGAATGTTTTGGTCAGTAGGCTTTAATATTCGGATCATGTGATTGTTCATCAATTGGATAAATGCGATGAGCGATTCGGCGTTAAATCGAAATTATGACTTATTCCAGGGTATCAAGGAGTGAGTTGACATCACGCCGGATCAGGGTTAGCAAGCGTACAATCTCCTGCCGTTCGGCCGCACTCAACTGCTGTGGTTGCACGCGGTGTAGGTGGCCTCGCGCCCAGACCAAACGTTGAATCGGGCCGGGCTGGCCGCCCCGCGTAGCAGCGGCACTCTCGGCCAACCATTCATCTTCCGCCGGCCAGGCCATTTGCTCCGAACCCAGGTTTTCTAGAGAGGAAGTGGGGCTGAATCCCGGTTCGATCTTTGATTCGGGGTCGCGGATATGGCGGATGGCGCGGTGCACCGTCAGGTCGGGGGCACGTTTGAGCAGGACCGCCACGTCACGCATCTCCTTAGGGCTGATGTCGCCGGCCATGCGCGCTCTGTGCAACGCACGCTGCTGGGAAGGCTTCAGCCCCTGGTAGACGCGCGTATCGCGCTCAGTCAGTGTGCCGTCACGAACCGCTTCTTTGATCTCATCGGGCAGATCGAGCAGCTTGATCAACTGATGGATGCGCTGGCGAGAATAGCCCAATCGCTCACCGACCTTGGCCCAGGTGATTTTTTTTGCCCACGGTTTATCGCTGGGGATGTCTTCTGAACGCGCCGTGTCCAGTTCATCCTGCAGGAAATCGCGCAGGCGAATCATACCCGCAGCCCGGTCAACATCATTCAAATCCTCGCGCTGAATGTTCTCCACAAGCTGGCGCACAAAGCGTGTGATCTGATCATAATCACGGCGACGAACAACAGCCGGAATAAATTCCAAATCGGCCATCTTGGCCGCCCGCCAGCGTCGTTCGCCGTGCACAATTAAATATTGGTTCGGCCGAATTTCGGCTACTTCGATCGGCTGAATCACCCCGTCCTGGGCAATGCTCCGGCTTAACTCCTCCAGACTTTCACGGGGAAACGTGCTGCGCGGCTGGTCGGGATCAGGTTGGATGGCATCCAGGCGCAGGGAAACAAGCTGCATGCCCGCCGCCTGCTCCACGTCATCATCACCGCTGAACAGCCTGGCCATATCCCCGCGGCGCGGCTGAAAAGGTTGGGAAAGATCGATTTTAGGCTTTTTTCTAGCCATGATTGCTGCCCTCCAAAATAACCTGGGCCACCTGCCGGTACGCTTCAGCCCCAACTCCCCGGGGATCGTAGGCCAGGATGCTTCTGCCGGCGGCCGCGCTCTCACCAAAACGGACGGAGCGGCGCACAATAGGTGCAAAAATAGTGATGTCGCCACCGTATTGGCTGCTGACGGCGCGCTGTACCTCCTGGGCCAGGTTGGTGCGTGTGTCGGCCATGGTCAAGAGGATGCCTTCTATTCTCAAATCGGGGTTCAGTTTTTTACGGCGCACGGTTTCAATGCTGGAGAGGATCATGAAAGCACCGCGCGCGGCCAGGTAGTCGGCTTGAATAGGGATGAGTACGCTATCGGCGGCCGTCAGGGCATTAATCACCAGCAAACCTAAAGAAGGGCTGCAATCAACCAGGATATAATCGTAATGCGGCTTAACATCTTCCAAAATCGTGTTCAAAACCTGTTCCCGGCTGAGAGTGTTGATCAGAGACACTTCAATAAAGCTCAATTCCGGTTGCGAAGGCAGTAAATGAAAGCTTTCACTTGTTTCATAAATCGCGTCCAGGGCATCTCCTTCTTCTCCTTCGACCTCAGCCTTCAACGCCTCATAAATGGTTGGTGACAATCGCTCCGGATCATAACCGCAATGCTGGGTCAGATTACCTTGTGCGTCAAGATCAACGGCCAACACCCGCTTGCCCTGTTCCGATAAGGCGGCGGCCAGGTTGATGGTGGTGGTCGTTTTGCCGACCCCGCCCTTCTGCATGGCGATGGCAATGATGCGCGTCATAATTCCTCCGCAGTGTTGGAACCTGTAAATTTGGAGCGTGGATCATTTATCATCAGATTGGAAACCCCTTTAGGGATGGTTAACAAACGCCTTTGTAAACGATAGCACGAAGGGGAATCAGCGTCAAAATGGGTTGATTCGTAACACAAATTGCCTGGTTTGCGATGGGAAGCAAATTAGGCAATTTGCTCACGGGATTGACAAACATCACGCGATTGTTTAGACTGGTCTTAAACCAGTCTAAAAGGAATGATGATGGAAACAGTGGGCGCTTACTACGCTAAAACACATTTAGCAAAACTCCTGAAGCAAGTCGATGAAGGACAAAGCATTGTGATCACGAAGCATGGTGTACCGGTGGCTATTTTGCAGCCCTTTGGTAGGGAAAAGCGGATCGACGTGTCGGCCGTTATCAGCGAACTCCGTCAATTTCGCCAGAAAAACAAACTAGACGGATTATCTATAAAAGAGATGATAGCTGAGGGTAGGCGGTGAACAGGCAAATGTTCGTCGTTGATAATTCGGTCGTGATGGCCTGGTGTTTCGAGGATGAAAAAAATAAATATGCCGACCGGGTTTTAGACCGGCTGCTGGAATCAGAGGCCATTGTGCCAACGATTTGGCCGCTTGAGGTCGTTAATGTGCTCCTTGTCGCAGAGCGGCGCGAGAGATTAACCCCCGCCAGCAGTAAGTACTTTTTATCTATTTTAGAGCGCTTGCCAATTCGAATCGACCTGGAGGATGGGCTGGTTCGGATGGCAGAACTGTTAGAATTGGGCCGAACGCAAGAATTATCCAGTTATGATGCCGCCTATCTGGCCCTGGCCGTGAATAGAGGCGTGCCCCTCGCCACGCTGGATGAAAAATTAAAAGCAGCGGCCGAAAATATTGGTGTCCTCCTCTTACAATGATTTATGAACCGTTTGATGAACTGATTGACACCGCAGAAAGCGTCAGTGACCATAATGTGTCCATTAATCCTGGATGAGGTCAGTCACATAAGGGATTGAGATAGAGATTGGGATTGGGATTTTAAAGCTGGATATTTTCCGGCGTATGGGGCAGGGTTTCCGGGTCTTGCCCCGTATTCAGAACGGCAACTCCACCAATTATCAATACCATGGCCACGATCATCCCCGGTGTGATCGCTTCTTCTAAAAACAGCGCACCTGTGACGATGGCTACAATGGGGATGAGAACGGAGACCATAGCCGAAGCTGTCGCCCCAAAACGCTTGATATTGTAAAAATCCAGTAGCATGCCGGCAAAGGTGCCGATCAGGCCGGCATAAAGCAATGCAGTAAGCCCTGCGCTGTTAACCCGGCTTAAATCAAAGCCGGCGAAAAAATAAGCGAGGGGAATCATCACCAAACCGCCGACCCACATGCGCACGCTGCTAGCAGCGAAACTATCCAAATGCTGCATATTCTTGCGAATGTAGACAACCATATAGCCGCCAACGCTTACAGCTCCCAGGGACAGCAGATAACCCCTTGGATCGGTTTCATTAACACCAGGCAGCCCATTTTCGCCAAGTAAAATTAGGATGGCTGCACCGATGAGGGCCAAGCCGATGCCACTTGCTTTACGTCGGTTTAATTTTTCATCCGGCAGCATAAAATGGGCCAGTAATACGGTTATGGCTGGGACCAGGGTGAGGATCAATGCGGTCACGCCACTGGATTGGTACTGCAACGAAGACACGATGCCGGTCATAGGCACGGCCGTTGAAAATATCCCCATTAGCGCCCCTTGCTTCCAAATATCTCGCCCGCGTGGAATCTGCCGCTTCCTGCTGAAGAATATGATCATCAGGTAAGCCAGCCCGGCAAGGAAAATACGCAGGGCAATATAAACCAGGGAGTCAAATTGGCCCAGGGAAAAGCGAGAAACGACCAGGCTGGTTCCCCAGAAGGTGGCCAGGAGGGAAATATAAGGTAAAGCCTTGGGTGACATAGTAAACAATAGTGATTGGCAAATTGTAAAGTATCAATTGTAATTGTTGGGAGACAATTGGCCTTATGGATTTAAATTTTTATGCAAGAGGGGCTAAGTATGACTGAAAATGGGGAAAGTGGCTACCAAATAAGATGCCATCTTTGTACAAGATAGCATCTTTCAACGGGTTCTCATTATACTGCGGATAGGGAATCGCGGTCTTTGAGGGGAGCCAGACGCGTACGGCCGTAATAGATGAACAGCATAATCGCCATGTTTAAGATATTGACACCAATATTGGCGAACTCGCCGCGAGTGATGTGATAAATAACCGCACCCAGCATGACCAGGGCCAGGCCCAGCGCGGCATAAGCGGTAAGCTGCGTATATCGTTTCAACAATCCCGGCAGGATCAGGCCGATGCCGCCTAATATTTCAGCGATTCCTGATACATAATGAAGCCATGCCGGCAGTTCATACATCCAACTCATCATCGCCGGTAGACCGGATGGTGGGCTGAAATGCATAATGCCAACAGCAATGAAATAAAGACCAAAAACAATCTGCAAAATCCACAATAAAATGTTCATGTTCACCTCCACTTTGAAATGATAGTAAGATTAGATGAATGATACAACCTAAGTGGACGATAGTCCACATCCAGCCTCTTTTTTATGACTTCACAATAATAAAATCAATGTAAAATATTTTTGCCGAGAGAGCCCCTTGTCGAACACTAGTTCAAAACGCTGTTCAATTTCACGCTGCTGTACTGTAAGGGCAGGGCAGGCGGATAATGGTTCGCCGGATAACCTGAATGAACAATCCCGCCTGCCTTGCCCTATGGGTTGATGTTCGGCCGGTTGGGCGAGACCGCGCGGTTTTTATAACTTTAGGTCCCCGCTATTCCATGCCGCGCGGTCCCGCCCCTACCATCTAACTAATTAACATCGATTGGCAACAGCGATTACGATTAACTCGCCACCCGCCACTCGCTACCTGCGCATGACCGGCATATAGATGACCGGCCAGCGCGCCAGCGTCGTCAGCGCAGCACCGGCGGCAGCGCTGCTCTCGGTTCGCGATGTGGCGGTGATCACGGCCGTCTGCTCTTCCCCATCACCGGCATCCTCAGGAATCGCCACCGTCACTATGAACTGGGCGCTTTGTCCGGCCGACAACGGGCCAATCTCACCGGGCAGATCCACCGGCCAGCTTCCATTGGAACTGTTCAAATTAAAAGAGTCGCGGACATTGCCCGTATTTTTTACTGTCAGTGAATATTCCTTGTTCGTGCCGATGATGCCAAAGGCGGTCAATTCCATCGGCGCGATCTGCACGGCGTAAAACGGGTTGGATTTTGTGGTCAGCGTCACCTCCGCGCTCTGGCTATCATCCCCTTGCGAAGTCAGCGTGACCACAACAGTGTCTGAAGCCGTGCCTAATGCATCTTGGGGAATAGCAACCGTGACATCCACCGCAGTTGATTGTCCGGGGCCGAGCGGGCCGGCCGTCTGTGGTCCGTCCACCGGCCACTGATGACCAGCAACCTGGATATCATAAGTGTCGGTGATATTGCCGTTATTCTCAATTTCCACCGTATAATTCACATCTGTCCCCACGTCACCGTTCTTTTGATCGGGATCGGCCGCAGCGGAGAAGGCATACACCGCACCGGCAATGGTGGTCAGGTTGAGGCTCTTTTCGGCCGTATCATCCCCCTGAGAAGTAATGGTCAGCAGCAAGTCATCCGTATCCAGACCCATTGCATCATCAGGAATGGTCACCTGCACCACAAAATCGGCCGATTGACCCCTGGCAACCGGCCCGACCTGCGCCGGACCGCCAACTGTCCAATCATTGCCACTGTAGCCAATGTCATACGTATCCGTGATATTGCCCATATTTTCGATAGTCACCGTATAGGAAATCACCTCTCCGGCATCTCCGCTTTTCTGGCCAGCATCAGGTACGGCCGAAAAATCGTAAATGGCATTGGCCGTGGTCGTCACTTCTAACGTGCCGCTGATATCGTCGTTTTGCGTCGAAAGCAGTTCGACAGTCAGCGTATCCGCTGCCAGGCCGTCCGCGCCCTGGGGAATGGTCACTTTGACCGGCACTTCCTGCGCCTGGTCCACATCCAAAGGACCGATTTGCGCCGGACCGTCAATCGGCCATTGGTTGCTGGAATAAGCGACCTGGTAAGTGTCGGCCATGTTGCCCTGGTTTTCCAGCGATAACTGGTAAATGACCTGCACGCCCGGATCGGCCGATTGTTCTTGCGGATCAACTTCGGCTCCAAAGGTGAAAAAGATGGGGCCGGACACCGGACCGCCGGTTGCCCAGGCCTGGGCTGTGATGCCCAGGCAGCGATCGGGCCGGGTCGCCAGGGCGGTCATCCCGGAGTAGTAATCATGAGTAAAACCGGAATCATTGTTATAAATCGAATTGGGAATCGGATTCTCTAAGGTTTCCTCCTCCCAGACATATGTCTTACCGCTGACGCAGTTCACAAATTCGGTAGGCAGCGGATTGTTATTGACTTTGGGCAAGGGAGTTGTGCCGGCGGAATCAAAGAAGTTGAGAATGGAACGGCCGAATGCCCACTTGAAGTCATTGCGGTCTTCCCCGTTCAAGACGGCCCGCGCGGTGATTAAACTATACGCCTGGTTTGTGCCCCGGTCGGGTGAGAAGCGGTCATATTTGCCACCGCTTAGATCATCATCATTGCCGGAATTAATATCCTCCCCTTCCGGGTTCCAGATCACAATCACCGCATCAAACGCCGGGTCCAGGTCATCCCCGATATCATTCGGACCCAGCCAAAAGGCATCCGCGCCATAAGGGGTGAGATTGGTCAAGGTCTGCTCCGGATAGCGCACCGTCACTTCCGGAACCAGGTTGCCGCTGGATAGAGCAGGGATGTCTATGTTGACGAAATCCTGGGCAACCTTAGCCGCCTGCTCTCTTTCTGGAATACTCATGGAGGCGAGCACCCGGTGCGTGGTTCCCGAACCGTCCACATAGGTGAAGTCGGTCAGGCCATAGACCAGCACCAGCACTTTCCAGGTTGGCTTGGGGCCATCAGGCGCCAATTCCACAAATTTGAGATTGTCGAACCAAGCCGTTCCTGAAGTGGCGTCTGACCAGTAGCCCAGCCGCGCACACAAGGAGAGCACGGTTTCGTTGCCGGTCTGCACCAGCATACTGACGAAGGCCCAATCATTGGTGCCGGTCAGCCCTGTCGTGCGCTCGAAGGTGCCGTTGATGCAGAGGTTGGCTCCGGCGGCCGTTGACTGTACGTTTTCAGTCTTGATCCAGCCGGAATATAGATAGGTGGTGTTCTTTTTGACCTTTACTGTTTGTACGATGAGCGCGTCGTTGGGCGATTCGGCCGAAATCTGTAAGCTTTTCCGCCCATGCTGGGCCGCATCGTCGCGCCAGGTAAATGTGGCATTAGGCAGAAATGACTCCTTTTCCCAGCCTTCAGGCAACGTGTCCGGGTCATAATCTCCTAGTTCAAAGCTGTGGTTGGCGATCAGATTGGCCGGTCCGGCGGTGACCTCTTCCTGCGCCGCCAGCCAGGCGCCCCCCAAAAGTAAAACCAATAAGGCTCCAGTGATCGATGCAAGTAATGGTCGCAAGCCCTTCATGATGCGATTCCCCTTTCGACGCGGTCTTCCCGCCGCGCCGGCTAATATAAATCGACATAAGAATAAAACATTACGGCCGAATTGTCATCTTCGATTATAATCCGATCACCTGAAAAATTGTCTGGGTCTAGGAAGGGTCAGTATAGTATTCGGATAAATAGTCAATGGCGAATCTGTTTTGAATGGCAAGACGGAGATGCTTATCAGGTTGAAATAGTAGATTATCATTAAGGGTTCAAAATGAAAGAAAATGAGCTTCAACCTCCAATTCACCCAGGTGAAATCCTCTTAGAGGAATTCCTGGAACCGCTGGAAATAAGCCAGTACAGGTTAGCAAAGGATATTGGTGTACCGCCAAGAAGAATCAACGAAGTTGTTCAGGGAAAAAGGAGCATATCGGCCGATACAGCTTTGCGTCTATCACGTTATTTTGGAACATCGGAGCGTTTTTGGATGAATTTGCAATCCAGGTATGAATTAGAGGTACAAAAAGATCGCTTAAAAGGACGCCTGGAAGAGGAAGTAAAAATCCTGGCCGTTTAAGGTAAACAGTGGACAGTAGGCAGTCAACTGATAACTGGAAACTGACAACTGACGACTGACCACTAGGAACTGATCAACTATAAACTCTCCCTACTCGCCACTCAATAAATGCATCTCTTCCTTTAATAACGGGTAGAGCCGTTGGTATTGAGCATAGCGGTCCTCGTAAATGGCTCTCTGTTGGGGTTCAACGATGCGCAGCTGTTCCTGGCGTACGGCCGCTCCTTGTTGTACATTGTCATAAATACCAACCGCAACCCCGGCCAAAATTGCAGCGCCCCAGCAGGCACGGGGCAGTTCTTCTTCCGGCATGGCCAGCGGCCGTTCCCAAATATCGGCCAGGATGTTGGGCCAGACGGCCGATCCCGTCACCCCGCCGGAAAGCGCGATCAGTCCGTCATGCTCACCCACCAGGGCCAGGCATTCCTGCAAGGCAAAACCAACCCCTTCCATCACCGCCCGCGCCAGGTGGCCTGGCCCGTGGTGTAGGCGCAGTCCCAGGAACATACCGCCGGCTTTGGCATCCATCAGCGGTGATCGTTCCCCCGCCAGGTATGGCAAAAAGATCAGGCCGTCCGCACCGGGGTTGACCTCGGCGGCCATCTGGGAGAGACGCCTATAAGCATCCGGTTGGCCAGCCAGCCCTAATGTATCCCGCAGCCAGCGCAGAGAAAGTCCCCCGGCCAAAATGGCGGGCAGCGCGTACCAGCAGCGCGGC
>JANQGC010000364.1 GCA_028277515.1 Anaerolineae bacterium | reverse complement strand
CCCATTTTATCGGCCTTCTCGATGAGTGATTACAATATTAACAAGGACCATAATCGTAACCAATTGTCATTGTTTAACTTTTAACCGGACAGTAGTGATTTTGACTATAAAACATCCCATGCACTCTGATCAGTGGATCACTCAATGTAAAGGCAATATCAATGGTTGCTTGATAATTATTAAAGAGAGCATAAAATAGATTGCACATCAAGCCGCATATTGAACTTTAGTAGCCTTGAAGAAATTCATGACGATTTGTGGAGTTCTCTGCCTGCTGCGCAGATGTCCTCTGACATTCTATAGCATCTGCCTCAAAGTTCCCGCTCTTTTACGCCCCACCGCGTTGCTTTTCACATCATTGTTCAGGTACTCATCGGGGTTAAGTTCCGGGCTGTAAGGAGGCAGGAAAAACATGCGGATGCGGTCTTTGTGTTTCTCCAGCCATAACTTAACTTTTTTCGCCCTGCGCACCGGGTGGCCGTCCACGATCAAATATACTTTGCGTTTTGCCTGACGGATCAGGCGTCTTAGGAAGTCAAGGAATACATCGGTTTTGAATCGGTCCTTGAATACCATGAAGTACAGGGTCCCCCGGTTATTCAAGGCGCTGATCATATTACAGCCAAAACGGTCTCCAGTGATGGGAACCACCGGCGTCTGGCCTTTACGCCCATAGGTCTTTCCGCTGGTGTGATCTGAACGCAGCCCCATCTCATCTGCCCAGAATATCTCGGCTTTTTCATGAGCTGCCTGTTTTTTAATGGCAGGGTATTCTTCGGTGAGCCAGCGCTGGACCTTAAAATCGCTCCGCTCATAGGCGCGTCGGATGGGCTTTTGGGGGGTAAAACCCCATTTTTTCAGATAACGGCCAACCGTCCAAACGCTCAGTTCAATTTCAAGCTTTTCCTTGATCATCTGGACAACCGCTTCCCTGGTCCAAAGGTAAAATGGCAGCTTCAACTGATTGGGACGTTTATCAATCACAATCTTGGCCATACGCCGTTCCTGTTTGGCATCTAAAGACCCGCCCGGTGGGCGTCCACGGCGTTTTTGCTTCAAGGCCCGGCTACCCCCCTCTCGATAAGCTTTTACCCAAAGTCCTAATGCTTGACGGGTTACACCAAACAAACGGGCCACTTCTATTTGCGTCTTACCATCCAAAACAGCCTTGACGGCTCGTTGCCTAAGTTCCTGCTGGGCAATGGGGGCAAGCGATCTGGCATCTTTCGTTTCCATGAAAACATTATGACAAATCAGTTCAATAATGCAATCTATTTAATGCTCTGGCTAATAATAGTCCCGTAACCGCAGTCTTGATAACTATCTAGTATTTTCCCAGGAGCTTCTGTGACGGCTATATAGAATGCTGTGTATTTGTTTTTTCTCTTCTGACCAGCCGCTGCTCCCATAGCAATGTCTAATATTTTATGAATCAGCTTAATGTCTTTAGCTGCTTTCTTGAGATCATAGGGGACACAATTGATACCAACGGATAAAAGTTCCACCAATTTAATGCGAAAATCGATCATGATAAATACCTCTGGATTAATTGGATTTATTATTTTAATTGGATTTATAAGATCGGTTAGGTTAAATCTTGAACCCCCCTTAAATTATATTGCCTTACATGTAATACCCGGATAAAACTAAGACAAGGACAGCGTTGAACCGGTAGTTGTCAACTCGCGAAAAAGACACTACCACAAAATGGCCGGCCAACTCAACGCCTCCTCTTTAATCAAACAAATAAAACACCTACAAAAGTGGAGGTACTATGACCAACCACGACCGGACCAGTTTGTCCAAAAAAAGACCATCAATAAAAAACCTTCTTGCTGTCACCAACTTACCAGGCAGTAGCAAGGCTGGCCGCAGGCGGTATCGCAAATACCGGGCATTGTCACACAGTTTGGACCCAAAAGAGTGGGGACTGCTTGAAAGTATGCGCCGCGATGTTATTGAGCCTGAAATCATAAACACAATGAGTGAGTGGGAACTACGTGAAAAACTACATGATTCTAATGATATAGAATTCTACTATTCGTGTGAGCTCACCCTCATATTTCAGGCAGATATCCTGGAGGGCGGCAAATCTGCCCACAATATCCGCAAACGCACCAAAATACTGGCCGAAAGAAGACGCGCCGACTGGTTCAAAAAGTACATCCGCCTGCTTGAGACCTGCAAGGCATCTGCCATGGCCGAAGGCAAGCGTTGGGGTTCAATCAACAAGTATGATCCCAGGTACGGCGCCACGGAGCCGGTAGATTGCCTGCAGGAAACTTCAGTTGCTTTTGGATACGGGGAAACCCCTGAGTCCGTTCTATTGCGCAAGGAGGCCAACCAAACTATCCGCGCTCTTTTTGAGCAGCTTTCAAATTGGGACCACCCACGGGCCGCCATATGTCATTAAAAAGCTCCTGAACGGTCAGAGAGCTTGCAGGGATGAACTTGACGAGCTTGGCCTAGATCCCGAGTGCACCATCAAGGAGGTGAAAAGAGAAGCCCTTGATGTCTGCAGGTGGCTGATCGAAGAAGGCTTGCCCTGGTTTAAAGATGAGCACCATCTCCACCATGAACCGGGGCGGGATGATTTTCAAAGGTGCGCCAAGTCCAGCTTTGAAGAGCGCAAGTCGTCCTATTCTCAGACTAAGGAGATTCGGCAAGTTATCAGCCAGCGTGTGGTGCGTGTGGTTAATGGTCACGGTCAAACGGCCAAGCCTAAACCCGGCGCCGTAAATTGCTGCGGCGATACCCAAGATGATTACTTCAACAATGCGGCCTAAATACAGAGGCGTGGGGATCACTCCATGCGCCTTTTCCAATGGAGGGATACCATGAGCCCTGAAAACCAATCCGACAACTGCAAACCGGATGCCCCGGCTGACGGCGATGTATTCACCAATCACACCACAACCAAAAGATTTTCCGTCAATTCAAGTGCTTCTGCTGATGGAAAATACAACCACAGCACCACCGCAACCGGCCCCATCGGGATCGGTCGGTACATAACCGATATCACCGAGAACATCAATCTTGACTCCGGTGGGAGCCGAATGCATCCCGAGCGGATTCTGGGGCGTTCGATGAATAACCACGCCATTCACGGACCCTGTAGATGCTAAAGAGGTTGTTCACACACCGGTCTTGATATAGAGATTTGATCTACCACA
>JANQGC010000282.1 GCA_028277515.1 Anaerolineae bacterium | reverse complement strand
CCACCCCGGCGACCATGCGGGTGGTGCAAATCGACCCCGGTCCAATGCCGACCTTTACCGCGTCGGCCCCCACATCGATGAGCGCCCGGGCACCGTCCTGGGTGGCGATGTTCCCTGCCACCACCTGCACATAGTTGCTCAGTTTCTTGATGCGCCTGACCGCGTCGATGACACCTTGGGAATGACCGTGGGCGGTGTCAACGACGATGATGTCGACTTCCTTGTCCAGTAACGCCTCCGCCCGGACCAATCCGTCCTCGCCCACCCCGGTAGCCGCGCCGACGCGAAGGCGGCCACGTTCGTCCTTGCACGCGTTCGGAAATCTCTCCGCCTTTTCAATATCCTTGACCGTAATCAGGCCGATGCAGCGGTAGCCCTCGTCGACCACCAGCAATTTCTCGATCCGGTGGCGGTGCAGAAGTCGCTTGGCCTCCTCTCGGTCGACGTTGTCACGAACGGCAACCAGCGGTTTTTCGGGCGTGTCGCGGGTCATCAACTCACTGACCGGTTGCCGCAGATTGGTGGCGAACCGCACGTCACGGTTGGTCAGGATCCCCAACAATCGGCCGCTACCCTCCTCCACTACCGGCACACCGGAAAATTGGTGCGAACCCATCAGCGCCTGCGCATCACCGAGCGTCGCCGACGGGCCGATGGTGACGGGATTGACCACCATACCCGACTCGAACTTCTTTACCCGCCAGACCTCGCCCGCCTGCGTTTCAGGATCCATGTTTTTGTGGATGATACCTATACCACCGGCCTCAGCCATCGCTATGGCCAGCCCGCTTTCGGTGACCGTATCCATGGCCGCGGAGATCAGCGGAATTCGCAGTTCAACCGATGGAGTAAGCCGAGTCCCGGTGTCCGCATGCGCAGGAAGAACGCTGGACGCCGCAGGCACCAGCAAAACATCGTCGAACGCTAGCGCCTCTTTGATATCCATGCCCTCTCCGCTGTCGGAATGGCCGCGTATCATACAGAACCCGCGGCGCTTGCCAAGGCGCTTCGAACATCCAGGCGCATAACCAAATGGTGCAAGCCATTGACCGCGCCAATAGTGCGTGGAACCCAATCCATCGGCCCGCACCCCGTGCGGCTGTGCATATTCGATGAAAATTCAGTTTAATCTGTCGGTTCGTGGGGAGCGCGCAACCAACCGCTGATCGACATCGGCACGGCTGCTTTTCCATGGGCAACCAACTCGCGCAGGAGAAGATAGGGAAAGCCAAGTCAAAACACCTGATGCCGTTGCATGCACTCTCATCGGGCATCCATGGGTTTCATAAAAAATGTGTCTATGGCAACCAGCGTGACCCGCGTGCTCCACTACGGACGCGCGTTAGTCCACAATGCCCTCACTGCCGGGCGCCAGTATACCCAACTCCGGGTTATCTCCTCTCGCTATATCCCGGTTGTCGTCAGGTATTAGGAAGGTTGCCAATAGAACGATGAAAACCGTGGTTGTCAGCGCCGACAAGCAACACAAGAGCGTACCCAGCCATCGCTGGTCCGGCACAATATCGGCCGGCGATCCTGAATCTGCACTCGAAACACTCGGCTTTTTCATGGTTGACTTCCTCAAAAACACTCAGCGTACGTTCGACTGTTTGGCAAAAAAAACCCAGTCGATCACGCACAATGGTTTCTTCTGCCTCGGAAGTATCTTTGGCATGAAACCTATGCTTATAACAAAATTGTAACAGGCCTAAGGATGATGTAAAGACAAAGTTAACCAATAAAAACCCATACTTTTTTAAAGTTATAAACATATTGCAGAATCGAAATATTGTCTTTTTTTAGGCACATTCTGCAATTATTCCGGGAGAGCTGCCAATTTACTTCTTCAACCAACCCGATACTAGATGTAGATCTAATTTCATAAGAATAAGACATATCCTATTAATATCCCGTGAAAATCCCGGCTATCGGTACATATCTCGGTTGCCAGCAACCGGCCAACGCGAGATCCTCGATCAACGCATTCAGCTTTTTTCTAGGGCGAAGCCATCAGCCAATCGGAACCTAAGAGACCGTCCGGAAACGTACGGTGTCTAAGACAGGGAAGGAGTTTGGCGGACGCCCAACTGCCTGGCGTGGCGAAACCAATGCCTCTGGATGCTGCTAAATTCTTCCATCTTGACGGGCCCGCGGTCTTCGGGGGAGCCTCGCCCAATCCACACATGGGCCTGACTGTGCGCCGCGAACCTGTGCGGCTGAATGAGCGCACCGGAAAAACCATCGCGCAACGGAAATGTCAGCAACACCAGCGATAGATCAGCGTTGATTGCCATCATACCGGCTCCAGAAATGCCATTCTGACCCCGCGGTTTAGGGTATCTCCACGGCACTGCATGGAACACAGTCTCGCTCGCACGCTCCGTTAATGCGGCGCGTATCGGCTGCATTGAGCTGCTCGCCAACCACCCAGCAGCAGCAAATTACACGTTTTACGTGATTATTATAAAAGATATACCTTTTTAATGACTGCCATGATCAAAAACACACGTCTTCAGACATATTTTTCTACCCCAAATGAGCGAGGACCTGCCGCGATTAGGGAATTATTGATCTGGAATTTACTAGTTTGGGTCATATAAACACGAGAGTAAAAAGTGGTTTTTTTCTTGTATTTATAGAAATTAATCGCGATAATGATCGCCAACATTCGGAAAAAAGAGTGATTTAGGTACAATATATAATAATTTATTTTTTAATAAGTAATTTGTTCTAATAAAAAGGACTACTATATTCAATTTTTTTAATAGAAGCTATTTTTTTATATAAATAATCTCAAAACAATAAAATGTGAGCAAAATACTTTTATGCTACTATGAGCTGCATAAGAAGCAGCGTATTGCGGCATTTTGGCCGTCGGTGATCAAGTTTTCAGTCGTGGCGGGATCGAAAGCCCCGCCATTTGTTCTTGAAAGATAGACACGGGAAACGCCATGGGGATTTCAACCTGTTCGGTCGACCACGCACCCTCCAGCCAAGAGGGAAATGATACTGCACTCCCGGAGGCCGCAACCTGGCAACAAGCCGTTGGCGAGCTCAAAGTCGCTGTCGATGCTGACGTTTGCGCCATAGGCGTTCACTACTATGAAACGGGGCGTGGCCGGTTCACTCACGCATCTGGCATTGATCCTAATTTCTTGGCGTCCTATGAAAATGTTTATTCTCGCTCCAATGTTTGGCTCCGGAATGAAGACCGCTTTCGTGCTCCGGGAACCGTTTGGACGGGCACCCAGCTGGTGGACAGCCCGCAACTCAAGCAAAGCAAATTCTACAATGACTGGGTGATGCCGCAGGGTCTGGCCCACCACATGTTCGGCGTTGTCGAACGTAAAGGAAAAACGGTGGTGTGCCTCGTCCTTGCCCGTAAGGCCGACAAGCCGGCGTTTTGCAAAGAAGAGGTGCGCCGCTTTGGTGTCATATTGCGGGCTATGGCCAGCGCCTGGCGTATGGAGAGATTGGCACGGGCGCGCGTGGCTCACACCGGTGCTGCCTGGAATGTCCTCAACCGGTTGACGCTCGGCATTGTCCTGCTGGACCATAAAGGTAAAATCGCGGCTCTGAATTTGAAGGCACTCGAGGTGCTCCGGCGGGGAGATACACTCACGGCCTTCAATGGCAGTCTCTCTCTGACCCTACCGAAAGAAAACCTCCAGCTTCAGGCCATCCTCAGCGAATTTCTGGTTCCGTCGCCGGAGCGGCCGACGGAGACGAGCAAGGCATTGGCGGTCTCGCGCCCTGACGGAAAAGCGCCACTTCATATGATCCTCACACGCGTCACCAACGGCACCGCGGCGAACGGCAACCGGCAAAACCTCACTGCCGTCTTTCTGTCTGATCCGGAACAGCTTGGGACCCCCCGGGA
>JANQGC010000007.1 GCA_028277515.1 Anaerolineae bacterium | reverse complement strand
CGCCATAAATCTCCGGCAGGCCCATTTGCTCCTCTGGCTCTGCTAATTGAGATTCAATCACGGCGATTTGGGGGACTGTGGTAATGGTTTCTTCAATGTCCGTAAGGCCATGCGGGAGAAGTGGCTCTTGCTCAAGCCGGCCCCAGGTTAGGCTGGATTGGCGAAATATGTTGCCTGAATCAACATCCCATTCTCCTGCCATAATTTTCATGAGCGTTGATTTTCCGGCTCCATTGGGTCCGACAAGACCCACGCGCTGCCCATTTTGCAGTTCCAGGTTTAAATGATCGAATATCGGCCGTCCGGCCAGGGCAATGCCGATGCCATCCAGGTTCAGTAATATTTCGGCCATGAGTTCTCTCCTAAAAACAAAAAAGTCGAGGTGTTTTCTGCACCTCGACTTGAAATTACAACGATTTAGCTTTACATAAAAATCATAAATGAGGCGCGTTTAACTGAGGCACGGCGGAATCGGAACCCAGGAAGCCTGCAAAAATGATTGATTTTGTATATTCAGCAAAAAAGGACATAGCAAAAAGAATAGCCTATGATTGATGGAAGCGCAAACGAGATTTTTTATTTACCGTTTGACAATTCGGGAATATACTCTACGTTATGCGCGTGCAAAAAGTGAGCTATTTCCTCATGCTATTGGTTGTCCTGGTGGGATTCACGGCTTGTGGATTGACGAATGGAGCTGATGAACCAGAAACGGAGCCGCAGGTTACGCCAGAACCGGCGACGCCATCGGAGACTTTCGATGCTGATTTTCCGCCACCTATTGAAAATATACCGACCCCCACGCCAGAAGTCATCGAGCTTAAAGTTTGGATCCCACCGGAAATTGCCGAACGCACACCGGAAGGTGCCCAGGCATTGAGCCGGCAACTGCAAGCGTTCGATAGTGAAAATCCGAATTTAACTGTGAATTTGCAGACCAAACAGGCAAGAGGGGATGGTGGAATCCTGAATTATTTGCGGACCGGGCGGGGAATTGCTCCATCAGTCCTGCCTGATGTCATTGTATTGCCTACTGAATTGTTATCCGCAGCGGGTAATGAGAATTTAATTTTCCCTCTTGATGATCAATTGGATGCGGCCGACCTGGACCCTTTATACCCGGCAGCAAGCCAACTCAGCCGGCAAGGTGAAAATATATTGGGCTATCCCTTCGCCTTAAATAGTCTGCCGCATCTCGTTTATAACAGCAATGTATTGGGCGAAACGCTTCCTTTAACCTGGGAAAGGTTGATCTCTAATCCGGAGCGCAGGTTAGTTATGGGTGGTGGAGGGAGCGACGGAGCGTTGTTGACCCTACAATTCTATTTGGATGCAGGCGGAAATTTGGAAGATGAGATAGGACAACCCGTATTGGAATTAGAGCCTTTAACAGCCGCGCTTAATAACCTGGAAGAGGGGCGTAATAGTGGTTTTATTGTGCCCCAAAGCAGCACTGTCAGTTCCGAAGACCAGGCATGGCAAGTCTTTCTCGGTGGTGGAGCCAGCATCGTGCGTACGTCTTCTAATCATTTTCTGGGCCAGGTCACCACAGGACTGCCCATTGAATATACGGTAACGCCCGGCGTCGATCGTTCGTTGACTCCTTTGGTATCGGGGTGGGCCTGGGCTGTAAGCACGGCCGATGAAAGAAGAAGTGAATTAGCCACGGATCTGGTCCGGCATATGGTTACAGAACCAAACTTAACGGTCTGGAGCCAGGAAAGTGATATTCTGCCGGCGCGCCAGGATGCGTTGAATGCATGGACCCGTGACGAATCCTATGTTCAATTTATCGAGCAGGAATTGGACAATGCGCAAGCTCTGCCGGTTGCTGAAAGCAGTAAATTGCTCACCGTGTTGGGTGATGCTGCATTTCAGGTGTTGGCAGGGACAGAAAGTGCACAATCGGCCGCCTCTGGGGCCATTGCCGCATTTGAATCTTAGATGGTGCATTTGTGATTCGATACGCCGATTACAGGCAGCATGTTGCAGAACTGGTGATGGCTGCCCTATCCGGAGCCGATCCCCAACAGGCGGTACGAGAGCATTTGATCAAAAAAGATCGCATTCTCCATGTGGGAGATATGACATACAATCTCGATCGGGGGCGTGTTTTTGTGCTGAGTGTTGGCAAGGCGGCTGTGGCCATGATACATCCGGTCATTGAGGTTTTGGAAGATGATCTCCATTCAGCTTTGGTGATTTGTAAGAAGGGCAGCGACGTTTGCCGCACATTTTCTGGCCAGGATCACGATAACCTCGCCATTATGGAGGGCAATCATCCCATTTCCGGTTTGGATAGTGTGAATGCCACAAAAACGGCGGGTGATATGTTGGCCCAGGCGGGTGCTGGTGACCTGGTCCTATGCCTCATTTCCGGGGGGACGTCGGCGCTGCTGACGCAGCCGGCGATTTCATTGGGAGAGTGGCAGCAGTTAACAAGTGCGTTGCTGGCCAGCGGGTGCACGATCAATGAATTTAACCTGGTGCGCCGTCGATTGGATACGATCAAGGGGGGTGGGCTTGCCGAGATGGCCGCCCCGGCGACCTGTATCAGTCTGATTCTCAGTGATGTGGTTGGCAATCCCCTGGCTGATATTGGCAGTGGTCCCACGGTATTTGTAGATGAATCGGCGGCGGATGCTTTAAGTGTGCTGGAGCGCTATCGAATCGCCGAAGATGTGCGTTCTGATGTGTGGCAAAGCATCTGGCAACATTTACAACGTATGCCGGATTCATCTGAGCCTGTGAACTGGCAGGGAGGCCATCTTATTGTCAGCGATGTTCGCCGGGCAGCGATGAAGGCTTTAACTAAAGCGATGCAGCTTGGTTTTGTTGCCCAAATGCTCACAGCGCACCTGGAAGGTGAAGCGCGAGAAGTTGGCCGTGTGGTGGCAGCAATAGCAAAAGATGCGCCTCCGGGACGCTGCCTGATCTTTGGGGGTGAAACGACGGTTACGCTTCGCGGCAATGGCCTTGGTGGGCGTAATTTGGAACTGGCCCTGGCGGCCGCGGAGGCGATTGATGGCTTGCCAAGGACGGTCATTGCCAGTTTTGCGACGGATGGTGAAGATGGACCAACGCCTGCCGCCGGTGCGGTGGTCAGTGGGGAAACAGCGGCAAACGGCCGTCTCATGGGTTTGGATCCGGCCGCCTATTTAAATCGCAATGATAGTTTTAACTATTTCCAGGCCCTGGATGAGGATTTGCCTGATTCTCAAGTTTCAGGGGAAGAACAGCACTCCTTGAGAGGACACCTGCTAAAAACAGGATCGACAGGCACTAACGTCAATGATTTACTCTTCATTCTTACCTACCCGGAGCCAGACCAGGAAACACCAGAAGCTTCATAAAAATAAATAGAGGAAAAAATGAGCATCAATTTTGGAACAGACGGCTGGCGGGCCGTTATCAGCGATACGTTTACATTTGCTAATTTGCGCCTTGTGGCCCAGGCTATGGCCGATTACATAAAAGAGGAAAATAGCAATGATCCCAGTGTGGTCATCGGGTTTGATACGCGATTTTTGTCCGATCGTTATGCGGCCGATGTGGCCCGTGTCATGGCTGCTAACGGCGTTCAAACCTGGCTGGCGCGGGCAGATACCCCCACGCCGGCGATTAGCTACGCGGTCATACATAAACAAACGACCGCCGGGGTGATGATCACGGCCAGCCACAACGCACCTCGCTACAATGGTATCAAGCTGAAAGCCAGTTATGGTGGCAGCGCAGGACCATCGCAAAACAAACGCGTGGAGCAAATTTTGCGCCGTAACCAGGAAATGGTTCATGGGCCGAATCTGATGGATTTTGAACAAGCGGTCCAAAAAGAGATTATCATTAAGTTTGATCCGGCATGGGCTTATTATGAACATCTGGGCACCCTGGTTGACCTGGATGTGATTTCCGAAGGGGAACTGCGGGTAGTGGCTGACGGCATGTTTGGCTCAGGACGGCGGGCGATTGGTGAAGTGTTGATGCGCACCCGGACCCGCGTGCACAATATAAGACACGAAATGAACCCCGGTTTTGGTGGGATTCATCCGGAACCTATCGCCAGGCATTTGGGCCTTTTGATGTCCGATATCCAATCCGGGCATTGGGATATCGGCTTGGCCACTGATGGCGACGCCGACCGCATTGGCGCCGTGGACTCCAATGGCAATTTCATCGACCCGCATCGCATATTTGCGTTGGTTTTGAGGTATATATTAGAGAAACGGGGCTGGCGAGGCTCCGTCGTACGTACGGTCTCTACAACACGCATGGTAGACCGCATTGCCAGGGAGCATGGGCTAGATTTGGTCGAAACGCCCGTTGGTTTCAATCATATCGCCGAGCAAATTTTGGAAAATGGGGTTGTGATGGGCGGGGAGGAGTCCGGCGGCATAACTGTCAAAGGGCATATTCCGGAAGGAGATGGTGTCCTGATGGGGTTGCTCATGCTGGAGGTTATGGCTGACTCGAAAGCGCCCGTTCATGAGCTAGTAGACGATCTGCTGGATAAATATGGTCCGGCCCAATATGCCCGAACGGATATCAAGCTCAAACGACCGGTTGCCAAGTCGCAAATGGTAGAGATGCTGCTTGGGCTGGCCCCATCACAAATCTCCGGCGTCAGCCTGGAAGATGTGCAAACCACGGATGGGGTCAAGTATTACCTGGAAGATGGCAGTTGGCTGCTGATTCGCCCTTCCGGAACAGAACCGGTATTGCGGGTTTATGCCGAAGCGCCGAATGACGAACGGGTGCGCGCACTGCTCGATTTTGGTGAAGAGATGGCTGACCGAACGTGATTTATTCCTGACTCTCTTCGGCATCAGGATTCACTTCATTTTCTTCGGGCGAAGTGTCTTCCTCCGGTGAGTCAATTCGTTCATCTTCTTCGACGGGCTGTTCTTCCGGCGCAGCAAGATCGCTGCTGCCCTCACCCTCTTGTAAGGGGGTGTCGTTAATGGCGGGGCCAAAGATGGGAGCAAATTTCATAATGCGATTGTTGCCGGCATCAGCGATGTACACATTGTCCATTTCGTCAATGAAGATGCCGTTTGGCAAACCTAAATTGTTGGGACCGCTGCCAAATGATCCAAAGCGACCTAAATAAGTGCCGTTGGGATTAAAGATGAGCACGCGATAACCTTCCGGATCGGTGATGTAAACGCGCTGGGCGCTGTCCACGGCGATGTAAGGCTTGTTGTTTATGGATGTGCCGTCCCAAGCGTCGACCGGCCATTCATTGATAGCTGTCAGGTTGGGATCAAACTGTTGAATGCGGCCGTTCCAGGTATCGCTAAGGAATATGAAACCATTGGGTCCGCGGCCGAGACCGACCGGCTCATTCATTTGTCCCAGGAGATTGCCAAATCCACCCACTTGTTGCACTGCCTCTCCATCCCGCGTCAAGACCTGAATACGATGGTTTCCCGTGTCTGTCACCGCCAACCGGTTGTCGTCAAGCAAAACGATGGAACGTGGTCCAAAGAATAAACCGAGACCTTCATCTATACCATCTGCGGATGGGGAGCCGCTGAAACCGAAACTGTCCACAAATTCACCCTCTAATGTAAATTTTTGAATGCGATGGTTCCAGGTGTCGGCTACATAGACAAAGGAATCATCAACGGCGATGCCCCAAGGTTCGTTAAATTGGCCCTCGCTTTCGCCAAAGGAGCCCCAGGCGGTTACCGGTTGGCCTGATTGGTCGAAGACCTGCACCCGGTGGTTGCCCGAATCGAGCACATAAATGTGTTGGTCGGGACCGACGGCCAGATTGCGTGGTGAAGAAAGCTGTCCAGGAGCCGGGCCGGCCGCGGCTGATTCATTAAGCGTCAATACCGGAGATAAAGTATATTCGCCAGCGACATAGGGATCGGCCAGCCCACCGGCAGCGACCGCGCCGACGCCATAATCCCATAGGGTAGGCAGTGTATCTTTGCGGATATAGAGCCGTAAATTATGTCTTAATGGCCATTCGCCGGCGGTGTAAGTGCCGCCGAATACCTGGCCATATTTTTCGTAATCCCGGTAAAAGAAAATGTCCCACAGCGCCTGGCGCACATCCGGATCGGTTATTCCACGACGCTGCTCGGCGGGCACATTGGGATCACCTAACAAGGCATTCCAGGAAAATTTTCGATATTCTTCCATCGGCCACCAGAGGAAGGTATGTTCGGTGGATTCGTAATCGTTGGCGAGGTAGGGTTCTGCTTTATCCCAGTTGCGCGCGCCAACAATGACGACGGGGGATTGGGTGATATCCTGGGTGGGATTCTCGCCGAAGAAGACACGGTTGGGATATTCGCGCAAGTACCAGGTTAAAGGCCAGGAAACATCGCTGTCAAAGGCAACTTTGATCCCTTTGTCCCCATTAAGGCGCATGGATAATTCTTCTACCTGGTCCAGGACGACAGCCTTGGTTGCCGGCGCTCCGTGGGCGTAGACCATGAATTCGGTTGTGTAATCAGCGTTGGGGAAGCTGGCCATATAAGCAAAGCGAATGGTTAATAAACTCAATAGGACGAAAAAGCTCAGGATCGTGACCCGGTTGCGCAGGATGTTATCTGTTTGCCGGTATATTCGCCGCCAAAAAAGGGTAACAAGCGCGGCGACAATCAGCATGCCCAATAGCCGGCCGATCGCTTGCAGATTATCTACCTGCTGGTCGCCCAATCGAACAGCACCTAAAACAACAGGACCTAATGCTAAGATGAATACGATAATTAGCAGGAGTGTCAGGCCGAACAGGATCAGCGCCTGCCGGGTGAAAAGGTTTTTAATATTGAAGTTTGCCAGTTTCTGATCGAAATAATAGCCGACCAACATGCCCATCGGGATGACGAAATGGATACTCAGCCAGGGCATTTTTTCTCCGGCATAGCTGTATATGACCCAGCTCATGAGCAGCCACCAAATGAGAAAAGGTACAAATTCCAGGAGCGATTGCGGTTTAAACAACTCGCTAACACCCTTTTCTAATTCATACTTATCTGTAATCAGGCGTCGCTGACGCAAGAACCAGTACAGAATGGCGGCGATGAAGATGACGCCGCCCATTAATAGACCGGGAATGATGGTCGACTCTTGCCCCTCGACCAGGTTGGCCATATACAGCCAGTTGCTAAAGCTATAACTGAGCAGAACAAGGATGAGCGTTGTGATCCAGTAACCGATGACTTCATTGGTGCGCTGCACCTGGGTCCAAAGACGAATGGCCAGCAAAGAGAAAATCAACGGTAAAAATTCATAGAAGGGAACGACGAAGAAGTAATAATACCAGGGCTGGCTGCCGCGCTGGACTTCCTGTTGTTCCAGCCAGTAGCCCAACGAACCTACGATGCCGGTGGTCCAGCCGCTCAAATTGGTGAAAACGGAGGTGAAAAGGATTATGAGGATACTGTAAAAGATGACAGTGGCGATGATCCAGCGCCTTCTGTTCCACCACAGACCAACCAATACAGCGACGATCATTGTCGCCACCAGGAATATCCCGGAGCGAACGACTCCGGATTGAAAAAATGAGGTCCAGCAGATGCTGTCGCTCAGACGGCCGATAAATACTTGTAAGGCGGACATGTTTTCCTGGCCGGCCAACTGGCAGGTATTGAGCGAGTAGTCGGTTGGGTTCCAACCGGCGATGGTGGTCAAAAGCGGAGAGGCCAGCGGCAGCAGCAAGGTGGAAAATAGGATAATCAGATCAAATTCAGGTAATTGATCGATCTCTGGCCGCAGAGTACGAGCCGCCATGAAAAGACCCAGACTCAAAACGCCGATGCCAAGTACTTGCAGCCAGCGCATGATCACCTCTGTGTTGGAAGTGACGGCGGGGGTCTCAGGTTGTACGGGATCTTCATCAGGGTCAGCGGCAAAGCCTTCCGTTGCTTCGGCCGTTGTTTCCGTTTCCGTTGGTGTGCCGGCTGTTCTTTGGGCGATAAAACCGCCTCCTAACAAGAGAAGACCGGCGAAAAAAATTATCAAGGGCAGGCGTAGTTTACTAAGGGCAAACCAGGCGGCCGGCAAGGTCTTGACCAACAGACGAATAACGAGGTAGCTACCAAAAATGGCCACATAGATGAAAGACACTTCTTTAGTCACAAACATAAGCGCCGTGCCGGCGACAAACCACCACAGATACTTATCCTTTTGTTCGCGAAAATAATACCAAATGGCGATAAATACAATCATCGCCCAAACGATGACATATACATCGTGGCGAATATAGCGCGAATAGTAGGTGACATAGGGGGAGATCAAGAAAATGAAACTGGTAAACAAAGCACCTACCCGTCCCAGCCAATGGCGCAACAGGTAAGGCATCACAACCAGGATAACGCCGAAAATGGCTACAGGGACGCGCGCCGCAAAATCATTGTCACCAAACAGCCAGTAAGAAAGCGAGGTGATATGGAATAAAAATGGGCCATGCATCAATGGGGTATGCTGGTAGCCCTGTCCATCGAAGAATTGGAAGGAGAATTGGGTATGTAAACTTTCATCATGACTCATGACCCGGTCGCCCAGGCCCCAAAAACGGGTGATGATGGTCAGGATAATAAAGAGTAAATATATCGCTTTTTCCCAGTCCAGGTGGATGGATTCAATCAAGGAGCGAGAAAGGTAATCTTGGGTGCGCTCCTCCGGCGTTATAATCGTTTCGCTCATCTTCCTCTTCTCTGAATAGTCAGACTTATTAATAATTTATTGGGCCAGCGGCTAGCCGTCCTCGGCACCGGGCGTGGGCCGGGGCGTATGCGGTGGCGGTTGGGAGGCAACAGGAAGTATTACAACAGGCTCCTGTCTAATCGCCATAGATGACATCGACGGCCGATCACTTAACGATAAATCTCCGGCAATAGCCGTGGCCGTCGGCGTATTCGTGCTGGTGGCCGTCGCGGCGTAAGCTGTCACCACAAATCCGGGTAAATTGCTGCCGGAAGGTAAGAGGCGTTGGCTGGCAAAGGCGCCAATCAACAGGGTGAAAATAACCAATAAAGGGGCCAATTGCTTTTGCCATCCTGCCCGCTGCCAGGGTAAACGACGCGGCTGGGGTGGTTGGGGCATTAAGGATTGCAGACGGTGCGCCTGGGGCTGGGCCGCGATTTGTAATGTGCTGTGAACCATTTGCCCGATATGACGTTCAACCTGCACGGCATCGCGGCAGGCGCTGCAAGAGGTTAAATGTTTCTCAACCATGTCCAGCTTGTGATGAGGCAACAAGCCGAGCGCGTAATCTGTTAATTGTTGGCGAATATCATCGTGGGTCATCATATCCTTATACACCTTTACGTAGGGTAAACCGTAATTATATGTTTAGCAGATTTGGCCATTCCCTGATACCTTTACGTGAAATCTTGTTTTTCTAAATGTTTTTTCAATGATTTATGAGCCAGGCGCATGCGGGATTCGGCCGTTTTTGGTGGAATCCCTAAAATCTCGCCAATTTCGTTATAGCGCAGGCCGTGGTAGTAGCGCAAAATCGCTGTCTCGCGCAGCTTTAATGATAATTCCCCTAAAGCCGCCCAGATCGCTTGCTGTTGATCAGTTAATTCCAAATGATGATCCGGGGTAAGGTTTTGTTTATCGGGGATATTTTGCTCCGAATATTGGTTTAATGAGAATGTTGGCAACCATTTCCGACGCCGTTTGTTGCGGCAGCGGCTGACCGTAATGCGGTATAGCCAGGTTTTGAAGGCAGATTTTCGCGAATCATAGTTGGCCAGCTTGCGGAAGGCATAATCAAAACTATCTTGCAGCACCTCTTCGGCATCTTCTTTATGCTGTAAGAGACTGTAGGCGAGGCGGTAAACCATGGCCGAATGCTGGTTATAAAGCATTTGAAAGGCGATTTCATCCCCTTCCAGGCAGCGTTGGATAAGGCTTTGCTGCGCGACAGGGGTTGATTCCGTTGCCGCCCGGTCGCTCCATAGGATGTTTTGTAATTCACTCGTATTACTTGTCACGCTTTTTAAGCCTCAGCGGATAGTTATCCGCATTCATAGGAGCGATTGATGTAAATCGCTCTACATATTTCGAGATCATTCATTATAAGCCAGGTCGGATCGCACCCAAAGAATAATTCGTTCTTCGGAAATGGGTGCGGCCGATTCATGAAAAAGCCACCAGCGCAGGGTGTCCGTTACAGGTGTAGACGAAAGTTGCTCCGCATCGGTTTCATAAACCAGCAAACCGAAATCTCCTCCTAAGTAATCACTGCCAAATGAAGGCTCCAACAGATCGGCATGGGTGATGATTGCGTCGTGCTGCGCATCAGGTGGCAAGGTGTGACCAATTTGCACCTGCTTGAATTCCCGTAGATACCAACGCAGTACGGGTGAATCAACGGCACTGAACAATCTCAAATCCGTGCCGGAGTTGGTCGCACTTTGTGAAATTTTCTCAATTGTTTCTATTAAAACGGGTACCTCATCGTCTGTGGCCTGCCCTACCCAACGTTCGCGCGGATCATTGGCGCCGTCATGGGTGAGATACCAGGCCGTGCCCCACTGGAAAATCGCCAGCAATAAAATCATCCCCAGCCAAACACCCTGGATGATAGCCCGGTCATGGTTGGCCCACCAGTAGTAGAAGGCCAGGGCCACTGCGGCGAAGGCTAGAAAGACAATCCAAAGGTGGAGCAACTGCTGGTCTTCTGACACTCTTAGGAAGCGGGCGACATTAACTAAAATGACGGCGCCAAGACCAACAACAACGGCCAGGACAATTCCGGTCCAGCGGAATTGCATGGGGGTGAGTATAAGGTTTGTGACAACGCCAATAAGGATGTATCCGGTTAAGGGAATAAGCAGGGAATTTTCCAATATATCGCGCTGTAGCATAATCAGGACGAGCGTTGTTAACAACCAGTAAGTGAATAGCGTCCCTAGAATATTATTGCGCCACATCGCCCAGAAAACAGCGACAATTCCTAATGTGACGAGTAGCAATTCGTAACGGCCGATGAGCAAAAATGGCTCGATAAGGCCGGACAGATCACCTTGCAGGTTAAATTGGTACAACCAGTCGCCAAATAGCTGAACGGCCGAGCCAAAACTGGCGGGATAGGTGAAGAAACGGGTGCTCAAGAAAATTAAGGTAAGCAAGGTAAGGCCGGCAGCCTTGATCAATTGTTCTCTTGAAGGCCAACTCGTTTTCGCATCATCGTGAATAACCGCTTGTTGTGCCCAGCGCGCAATCACTAAAGTCAACAACCCGCTGTAAAAGAGCGGCGAGCTGGCCATGCCTATCCCCAGCGAGATTGCTAATGTATATAGCCATTTGTTGCTGCTATCCGCGTTTAATTTCAGAGCAGCGATGGCGATCAACAGCAGGCAGAATAAAGCGATCGCTTCCCCACCGGCGGTTCGTGATGTGGCGGCAAGCGACGGGGAAACGGCGAACAATAGGGCGGCAGTCAACGCGCCGATATAGCCAATCTGCCGGCGGAGCAGCCAGGGCAGAGCAATGATCCCCAGGCCGAACAGGGCAGGAACCAGGCGCATGACCACATCACTGCTGCCCAGGAAAGCGGCCAGGATAGATGTGAATGTAAAGTAGGCTGGACTATCAATCGAACTCATCATCTGGCCAGGCTCAAAAAGCTGCCAAATAGCCAGAGCCTGGGTCGCTTCAGCCGGAGACAGTGGGCTTGTGTTCAGGCTGGTCAAACGTATAAAAGCCCCGGCAATAACAATTAATAAATAGAGTCCATCGGCAATAGATAAGCGGGTCATGATCGGCAAGCGTTCATTGGCTTGCGCGGCTATCTTCGTGCCTTCCGGTTCTATTTCAACGGTGGTTGTTTCCATCATGTTGTCATTAATTGCTTTCAATTATTGGTCCATGAAAAATCAAACAGTGTGCGAAAAATTTGACTAAATAGTCTTCGCCCATATCTCAAATGAAAAGTTGTCAAATTTCTGTGCGAAATGATTGAAGCACCAACTTTTCAATTTACCTCCAGAAGGTTCTGTTGTCCATAAAATAGTCGTTGTTTATTATGTTTGAGGCTGCCAGCGATAAATCGTAACGCTGTTATTACTGTAAGCAACCTCTAATTGGCCGGCAAATTTGTCCAAACCGGCGCTACCATAAGCCTCGCGTTCTAACCCACCAACGTAGATATACTGTACGTTATATTCATTTAATATATTGTGGACCGTGTTTAAGTCCGGTTGGCTGTAAATGGCTCTGATCGCCGGTTCACGCGCAGCCGGTTCCGTTGTGTCTCCACGCCATTGATATTGATGGCCGGCCCAACCCAGCAGGGTTGGCAGGCCGGTGTTGGCGGATATACGGCCGTAGCCACTATACTGCCCTCCAACCGCCTCCGTAATCACAGGTGTGCCGCTCACATTTTCGCGCAGCCACATGATTGCTGCGTATTCATCAGGATTGAACCGACTGACCTGAGCCAATCCGTTCAATGTTGGCAGTTGGCGATCCTCAGCGGCCAAGGGTCCGCGAAATTCCAGGGCGCGCGATTGTACGGCGTTGATGGGGAAGAGCATAGCGACCAGGAAGGCCAAAATATAACCGCCCGTGGCCAGGATGGGCACAAATCGCCCTGCCCCTCGCCAGTTGTGCCATAAATAACCGATGCCAAAGAGGGCAGCCAGGCCAAACATGACCCATGCCTGGTAGTAAAACTTAAATATGGTATTCAACCGGAAACCGAAATTGTCGCGCAAGTAGACAAACTCCGGACCAATGGTCAACAAGGTGGCCGTGCCGATCATCAGTAGGGCGAAAGGCAATGCGCCGGGTTCTCTCCTCTTGTTGCCTTCTTCATCTGCCTCAAACTGATTACGCCAAATCATAATGACGAGACCGGCGAAAGCGGCCAGCAATAAGGTGAGGGCTGGGGCGCTGATTTTAGCTTGTAGGAGGGCGGGAGCCAGGCCCAATATGGCGGCCAGGCCCCACCCCAGGGCTATACTACCCTGCGGCCGATCGGCCAGGGGAATGTCCAGCTCGGCCGCAATCGAGGATATCCGTCCGGCACCATCCGGGCTGGAAGTGACGATGAGGCCGAAGAAGAAGGTCAAAAACAGCAGTACGGAAATCAAAGCGACAGCAGTTATGACCCCAGTTTTCCAGAAGCGAAAACGCTGTTTACCGGCCTGGGCGAACAATAAAATTGCGATAACCCAAAGGGGCATGCCAAAGATGACCAGGAACTGCACCAGGCGCGTGGGACGCATAAATTGGGGCAGCAGATAGGGCGCACCCGCCTGTGAGCGAAAACCAAGATAAAAGGGTAAATAGAATAGAATGATGGGCAGCAGAAGCAAGAGAAAGGTGGCGAAGGTCTGGCTGAAAATGCGCGAATGCCAGCCAAGATCGCGCCAGCGGGCCAGGAAAAAAACGGCGATCAGGACAAATAGATAAATTAAAACATCCCAGGTATTTAAGAATGACAGCCCACCAAGGATAATCGCGCTGAGAAGCCAGACCTGGGGTGTTATAAATTGGATGAGCGATTTTAGACGATCTATCCAGCCTGCCTGGTCCCATTCCTCACCAAGGCCTGAATCAGATTCTTCGGGAGTTTGTTTTAACCACCAGGCCAGGGCTAAGGCCAGGGCGAGAAAGGCAAAGGGTAACGCCAATACGTGGGGGTGTAAATCGCCCAGGATAAAGCTGAAGGCGGGAAACTCGGCAATGGGTTCCAGGCCATCTTCTGTTCTGCCGGAGAGGTGAACTTCGCGAATCGGCCGTGACGAGCGCCACCACCACCAGCTAGAGGTTTCATATCGGGGTGTACCCTCCCCATCTGGCGGTTCATTCAACTCGCGAATATCGAGCCATTGCCAGAAGGATGCAGAACCGAGATTATTGGCGTGGGCGATTTCCAATCCAATCACCAGGTTTCCGGCCAGAGGCAAAGCCAGGGCAGCCAGAATACCCAATAACAGTGCCCCACGACGCAGTTTTTGAATGCTTAACAAATTGAAAACCAGGCCAAAGGCTCCTGTTCCCGCTGCGGCGACAAGCCAGGCGATAGCCAGGTTAAAAGCGATGGGTTCTGCGACCACAGCCAA
>JANQGC010000168.1 GCA_028277515.1 Anaerolineae bacterium | reverse complement strand
CCGCCGCCCAGCCCGCTGCCGACAATTGGCATTCCCCAGGATAATCCAACACCCGTGTTGGATGTGACCTTAGAAGCCCCAATATCAAATGATGTGCCGACGGCCGCCCCACCACCAACCATCCCCCCTGTGCCTACCAGTGATAATGGCCGCACCGGGCCAACTGTCAAAGGAATTCTAACCGCGGCCGATTTTGGCGAGGATCGCAATCCGCTCACCGGCGAATTAGTAGACGATCCGGCCAACTTACAGCGCCGGCCAATCGCGATTAAGCTCTCCAACGCCCCCCCACGCTACACCCGGCCCCAATCGGGCCTAAACGATGCCGACCTGGTGTTTGAACATACAACAGAAGGCAACCTGACCCGCTTCACGGCCATATTTTACGGTAACACACCGGAGAAAATCGGGCCTGTGCGCAGCGCGCGCCTGATAGATATCGAACTGCCGGCCATGTATGACGCCGCCCTGGCCTATTCCGGCTCCAGCACTGGCGTAGCCGCCAGGTTGCGGTCGGCCGATTTTAACCCGCGGATTCTTTACGGTACCGGCAAGGGATTTTACCGAACCGGTGAAGATAAACCGGTGGAGCATACGCTCTACGCCAACCCAATTCTCTTGTGGGAATTGTTAGACGAAAAAGGCCAAAATGTGCCCCCATCTTTCAGCAGTACCAACGTTTTCAGCGAGGAGACGCCCGCAGGCGGCAGCCAGGCAGAGGGCATCACCATTGACTATAACTGGACGCTTGTCAATTGGCGATATGATCCGGCTTCAGGACGTTACCTGCGCTGGGCCGATGGCGAACCTCACAACGACGGTAACACCGGAGAACAAGTTAGCGTCGCTAATGTCATTCTCGTTGCTCCCTTTCATGCCTTTGACGCAACGATTTGCGAGCAGATCAACGAGGATGGAACATGCGCAGCCCAGTCCGTTGAAATTCAAATGTGGGGCAGTGGAAGTGGCGTCGTCTTTCGAGACGGCCAGGAATATGATGTAGTATGGCACCGTGAAAACCGGGGCGACTCGCTGACATTCACCGGGCCTGATGGCCAACCATTTCCGTTAAAGATTGGCAGCAGCTGGATACAAGTTATTCCCTCATGGTTAAAAAATCCCGTTTCTATAAGTCCGTAGCCGGCGGATTTATCCTTTCTCTACCGTGATGGCGAAAACTGCAACCCGTTAGAATAAGCATGACTGATAAAGCACAGCGATCAAAGTTCCCCTTATTCTCCCAAATTTTTTTAATTGGGTACGCTTTGGTAGTTGGCTGGGCTATTTTTAATTACATGATCCTGCCCAGCGGCCCTTTTGGGTGGGACCAGGCCGCTCACAGCGTCATCGCTTCTCTGGTGGCTCAAGACATCAGCGACGGCAACTGGCTGGCTTTTTTTTATGATTTGTATCGCCAGGTTTACTGGCCTCCTATCCATCCTTTTCTCCTGGGAACGACCTTTGCCATTGGGGGAGTAAACCCAATCATCGCCCGTTCGCTTAGTTTGCTGCTCTTCTTGGGATCGGCGCTCTTGATTTATTTTGCCGGATTGAAACTCAACAAAGAGCGAGGCTATCGCACCGCCTTCATCACTACTGTTCTCTTTCTGACGTCTACCGGTTTGCTGCCATTTGCCGGGCAGGTGATGTTGGAAATGACGGCCGTCTTCTTCTTCATCCTTACTCTGCTCCTTTTTTTTCATATTGATGATAAAAGTTCATCCTGGCTGCGCATCGCCCTTGGCCTGGTCCTAGTAACCACCTATTTAGCCAAATCAAATTATGGGATTCTTCTATTTATCACGTTGTTTATTGAACTGCTGATCGAAGCCCGCTGGCGGCCGCGGAAATTTTTCTCCCGCGCGAATCTGGTCATTGCCCTGCCGGTTATCATCCTCCTGGCCATCTGGTTTGCCTACCCGGTAAAAATCCTTAGAACATGGGCTGCCCTGGTTAATATTCCTTTTGGCGTCGCCGAGCCTTATTCTATCGAGGGGCTGCTTTTTTATCCTAAAGCGTTGTGGCAATCCTCAGGCCACCTTTTCTTTATGGTCTTGTTTGTCGCTTCTTTAATCCTGGTGATCATCAAAAAATATCGCGATAAAAATTTAAGATTTTTAGTCTTGCTAATCATTTTCCAGCTCATCATCGCCCAACTGCATCAAACAAAGGTTGCCCGCCATATCTTGACCGTACTGCCTCCATTTTTCCTGCTGACCGGTTATGTCCTGGCCAATCAAGGGTTTGATTTCAATCTGCGTGGCCGGCACATCCGACTTTCTTTGCTCCTGACGATTGTGACCCTGTTATCTGCCCAGCTGCTGCTGGTCAATGCCCTGCAGCCGGTCGCCCCTCAAGCGCAACAGGTCGTGGCGCAGCAAACTAGCGACATCCTATCTGACAGGCGGCCCTCGCTGGTGATTAGCACGATTAACCAGCTCAATCCCAACCCGCCTTTGCTGGAATGGTCACTCATCTCCGGCGAGGCGGCGCTAAACCCGGTGCACGCCGACATTGCCATGAACTACGATCAGGATAATACCATTGCTGCTCTAACCAACCGGCCGTTCATTCCACAGGTGATTCGAGACTGGATAGGAACGGCCGTCCGCCGCCAGGAGCAGCCAGGGCTGGTCAGGACCGTTTACCTGGACAACTCCGGTTCCTCCTATTCCCAAAACCCACAAGCGCTTTCCCGTTATCTGCAAACCTTAAACGACACCTCACCGGTCGAGCGGGTGATTGTAGTCATCCCGGAGGATGTGCAGCGATCATTCATTCCCGCCGGAACGACGCCGTTCACATCTGATTTTTACCTGCCTGGACTGGAAAACCTGGGACTGGAACGGGTCTCAACCCAGGTATTTGAACAGCAAAACACCCGGGTTGAGATTTATGAATAGAATTAAGAGGGTACGGTCAGCTTAGAACAACCTCACCCACCGGTTGGGATTGCACTTGTGACTGTCCTTCCCCTGCGATATACCCTTGCAAAACGAGAAGTTCAGCATTCAAAACTGATCCGCTGGCGGCCCCGCGTAAGGTATTATGGGCAATGGCTAAAAAGCGCAGGTCATTGACCGGGCATTGACGCACCTTACCTACCGTCCAGGCCAGGCCGTTCCCGGCATCACGGTCGACGCGTGGCTGCGGCCGGTCATCCTCCGGCCGGTAAATCAACACGGGATCGGGCATGCTCGGCAATTGTTGGCAAATTTCCGGCGGCTGCCAGGTTTGAAACAGATCGATCGCTTCCTCGGCCGAAACCTCACGTCCCAGCTTGACGGATACGCTGCCTAAATGGCCATCAATCACCGGCACACGGTTAGCCTGGGCGCTGACCAAAAAATCAGCCAGCTCAATTTGACCATCCTTGAAAGCGCCGCACAGTTTTCGTGGCTCACTTTCTAGTTTATCGTCTTCCCCGCCGATATGGGGCACAATATTATCCATAATATCCAGGGAGGCGACGCCCGGGTAGCCGGCGCCGGAAATGGCCTGCATGGTCACAACAATGGCCGACTGCAACCCGTAAGCCTCCTGCAATATCTTCATCGGTAAGACAATGCTGGTGGTCGAACAATTGGCATTGGCAACAATATACCCCGGCCAGCCATAAGCCTCCTGCTGGAAGGGAATAATGTTTGCATGATCGGGGTTGACCTCCGGGATCAACAAGGGCACGTAGGGGTCCATGCGGTATGGGGAAGCGTTGGTCAAGACAATATATCCGGCTTCTGCAAACTGTGGTTCAAGTTCGCGCGCCTGGGGGGTGGGCAGCGCCGAGAAGAGCACCTGCACATCCAGGTTGGGTTCGGTGGGTTGGACGATCATCTCCGCAATCGACGGCGGGGGATCGCCATCCAGCAGCCAATTAACCCCTTCTCCATACGGCCGTCCCACCGTACGTGACGAGCCGGTTAGCACCTTTATTTCAAACCAGGGGTGATCCGCCAAATGCTGCACAAATCGCTGACCTACCGATCCTGTCGCTGCTAATATACCTACGCCTATTTTTTCACTCATAATTGCCTCCAAAAAGGTTATTTAATCACAAACAAAAAACCACCGCCCAATTGGGGCGATGGTATCGCGGTTCCACCCAAGTTCAGCAGCTTATGAATAAGGCCGGAAAAGTCTAAAGAAACCGGTGCAAGCTGCCCTTGTCACAGCCTTTAACGAAGCCATCCGGAACGCCATACTTGTGAATTGGTCACTTTCAGGGCGCTCACTCTTGGGTGGTTTTCATCATCGACGGCGTTGCAGTGGCTTTCAGCCTACCGGCCATCTGCTCTCTAATCCCGTTTCGACGACTACTCGTCCCAATCAACGTTTTGAATAATCGGTTGGGCAAAATTATAAGGATTCAGCCGCACATGTCAAGCATCTATTATCTTATCAATACTGTAATCCTCCCTGCTGAACGGCAACTGAGAAACTGCTGCCCAGGCTGCCCAGTTAGAATTAATGCCCACCATTTGTTGAAATGGTAGAATGGGTTTTTCCATCTATTGGAGTTTTCCATGTTACCTGAATCAGCACGCAAGAATATTGGCCGTAAAGTGGATCAGTTGGTTCTCCTGGCCATGAATCAGCAGATCCCTGATTCCCTTGAACAAACATATGAAGCATCATTTTCGTTTGAGGAAGTATTAGAGAAAACAGCGATCGATCGACAGAAGACGGCCGTCTACGCAGTTACAGCCCCGGGTGAACATCCCATCTGGCTCAAAACTGCTTTGGGCGAAATCCTTTGCCATGTGAAAACGCGGCCGGCACTCTCACCCCATGCCCCCTTGCTGCTCTACCATCATGGCCTTGCGGAATCCCCCTACACCTCAACCTGGAGCCATCTGATACCCAAAGACAACCCCTTTCCTGCTCATTATGTTTGTGTGCAGGCGCCCTACCACAACAATATTTTTGAACCATTCAAAGTTGGTTTCTCCTCCGTACAGCACATCTACCAGATGTTTGCCGGCTCGCTGCGTGTTATTGAGGTTGTGCAAGAGCAGTTTGAAAATGAGGGAGCAGCCTTCACGACAGCCAGCGGTATGAGTTGGGGTGGCATCACCAGCGTGCTCTATGAAGGCCTTTTTCAAAGCACCCGGGCTACTGTGCCTATGTTTTCTTCCCCGAACTTAGCGCAAGTGATGTGGGACTCCGCTGAGCGACACAACCGTAAACTATCTGTTTCCCGCCAAACGATTGATGAACTCTTTGACTTCACTCCCTATTATGAAAATTGCGAGACATCCAGGATCTTTCCAGTGTTGGGTGAGGACGATCTCTTTTTCCGTTATGAGGCTCACGCTCCTTTATTCCAGAATGAATCCTTAATTACTCTGCCATCAGCACATGTTGGTGCTATGTGGCGCACTAACGAGAAACTGCGTGAAAGATTATTAGAAGTCTTGCTCTGGGCAGCCAAAAATCCCCGATGAAATAGGTGCCGGCTGATCCCCTAATGCTTTCATGTCCACCTTGACAGACGCCAGGAAAACAAAAAACCAGCGCCGCCTGGATGCCCTATCAATGGTTGTCGTTGCCATTTTAGCCATGCTTGTCTTCGGCCGTGCGCTCGGCTTTGCCTTTTTCAACGACGATCCCAGCGGGCATTTTGCCTGGATGGAAACGCGGTCCGTCATTGATTTTTTTCGCGGGTCCATTGATTATGGTTACTATCGCCCAGTTGTCTTCACCGTTTTACAAAGCCTGGTGGCGCTTGTTGAATACAATGCGGTTTACTTTCACGCCCTTTTACTGCTCTTACACGGAGCCAATGTGGCCATGCTCTGGCTGCTGGCCCGTCGCTTAAGCGGTTCAGTCGCTTATGCCTGGACGGCCGCCTTGATATTCGCCACGGTTCCCTTTAGCTATGAAGCGGTTGCTTATGTGGCCTCGCTGACCCATCCTCTGCTGCTGTTCTGGCTGCTGCTCACTCTGCTTTTGTACCAGCAGGCCCACCGCTCTGACGCCTTAATTTATGACATCGCCGCCTTCATCACCCTTCTTCTCGGTTTATTTTCGCATGAGAATGGTTTGCTGATTCCATTTTTACTGGTGGGGATAGAGTGGATCGAACGGCCGCCGCGCGGATGGGTGGAAGGATTCAAACGGCCGTTTTTGCCCTATTTCCTGGGCGCTGCCCTCTTTTTCCTCCTTTGGATGTTCATCCCCAAGAATAACGAGGAAACCTTCACATCTTTGGCAGCCATTTTTAATAATATGGTGCCCTTCTTGCAAACGCTTGTTTATCCGATCCTGCCCATCGTTTCCCTTTCATCCTCGGCCGTATGGTTGCTTATTGGTCTTGGATTGGGGGTGGTTATACTGATGTTTTTTGTAGCCAAAAAAGCCAGGGCAGTTGGCATCTGGCTCCTGGCAATAACCTGGTTCATCTTGAGCACACTGCCGGCCGTATTATTTTTATCCTCCGATTATCTATATGGCAGTCCGCGCCTCCATTATTTGCCGGCCGCGGGCGTATCCCTTTTTTGGTCTTTACCTGTGCTGGCCCTATTTCAACTCGACACCCCAAAAAGTTGGTGGCCTGCATTAAGAACAGGACTGGCTGCCATTTATACCCTGCTGATCATCTTGCCCCCCTTACCGTTCATCAACTGCCAGTTAGATTTCTATGAAAGCGCAGGAGAGATCGTCTATCAAATGCGTGACCTGGCTGCCGCAGCGCCCCCCGGACAGGATCTGCTATTCGTCAACGTGCCGTTTTTCTTCAGTTCAACGAGATCGCATCCACAAGGTTGTCCCAATCCTTATCCCTGGACGCCGGTTGGCGGGGTGGTCATTCCCCCTTATGCGACGGCACGCGACTTTGTGCGCTTTAACGGCGGGCCGGATCGTCCCAGTCAAGCGGTTGTTGTTCCCGAATACGGACCTGGCTGGAACAGTCATGGCCAGGTGATGAGTTTGGCGGAGGTGCGCCGGCAGTTAGGGGAATCGGCCGTCTACGTATTCGACTTAAATGAAGGCAGTTTCTTCCCCTTGTCTGCAAGCTGGCAGCCGGAGCAACCAATCATTAGCCAACCCCTGGCTACATTTGGCGCAGAAATCAGTCTGGTTGACGCGTCCATAAGCGAACAACTAGACCAGAATCAAATGCTTGTGACGTTACAATGGCAGGCATTACAGCGGCCGAAAACCCCTGTCACCGCATTCGTCCACCTATATGATCAATTCGGCCGGCTCATTGCCCAACACGACAGCCCGCCTGCACGAAATTTTGTACCGTATCATACCTGGCAGCCCGGTGATATGATCAGCGATCAACACACCATCACCATATCCTCACCCTTGTCCCCAGGCCAATATATCCTTGCCGTTGGCCTATATGATCCGCAAACGGGAGAGCGCCTGCCAGCGCAGAGTAATGGCACATCGCTAACCAACGATGTATACGAGGTGCAAAAAATTGAACGATAATTCCTCAACTTTTTCTCTACACCACCCCTCTCGAAACCCTATGCACCTATTTTCGCTCACCTTCTACTTAGCTTAAACTCAGGTACTACTAACCTACCTGTTCTAGAATACGGTAGAAGTCGCCAAAAAGTGAGCGTCCCCGGTTTCCCCTCCTGGCCCGGGACAGCTCACTTTTTATTTTAAATACCTCTTATTATTTGCCGGACCAGCCATTTTTGACTACCATTCAAATAATCGAATGGCTGGTTGAGAAATAATGTGCCGGCTGTAAAATAGTCTGCGGGCGGGAGACCCAATCCCGTGACCATCACTTTTTCATCACCTGCATATGCCCATAATTGGGGAGCAATGGGCTGTGTAAACCGCCAAAATTTTCGGAGAAATCCATGAAACCTGCAATTAGAAAATTAATCCGCGTATTCGGTTTGCAAATGTTGATTTATGCCGTATTAGTTACGGTTTACCTGTTCATCATCATTCGCTATCTTACCGATTGGTTACTGGCACTGTATCAAGAAAACCTCCCTTTGTACGCATTTCTCTCTCTCCTCTTCATTGTCCTACAGGCTGTTCTACTGGATTGGCTGACAACTTTCATAATGAAGCGTTTCGGCCTTGAACATTTGGAGTAAGCTGTGTTTTTTCCCATATCGGGCGTAGAAATCAGCCCCATATATTTAATTATTGTGGGCTTCCTGGTTGGAATACTCGGTGGCTTTTTCGGTGTTGGAGGTGGTTTCATTGCCGGCCCGGCCCTGATTTGGACCGGCATGCCGCTTAATATTGTTGTTGGCACAGACCTGGCGCATATGACCGGAAAATCCATCGTCGCTGCTAAACGGCACCGCACCCTGGGCAATGTGGATGTGCGCCTGGGTATTTTCATGGTGGCCGGCACAGTTGCAGGCATTGAGATTGGTGCCCAACTTATTGAGGCCTTAGAAGCAAGAGGGAATGTTGATTTTGTTGTCAGTCTGGCCTATGTGATCATTCTATTGTTGATTAGCACATTAATCGCCTGGGAAAGTATTGCAGCCTTACGGCTGATGAAAAACAAAGAGGAGGCCGGCGCGGATGTGTTGGCCTGGCAGGGTCTGGCCAATTGGCTGCAAGGGATCCGCATCCCGCCGATGGTTTCCTTTCCAACTTCGGGTATAAAATCCGTTTCTTTATGGGTTGTTTTAGGTGTTGGTTTAATCACCGGTGTTTTAGCCGGATTCTTAGGGGTTGGGGGCGGATTTATCCGCATGCCCATGCTGGTTTATATTATCGGTGTGCCTACGCATGTTGCGGTGGGAACTGATTTGTTTGAGATCATCATTTCCGCCGGCTACGGCACGCTGACCCATGCGTTGAAGGGAAATGTGGATATCCTTGTTGCCCTGGTGATGCAAACCGGTGCGGCCGTCGGTGCTCAAATTGGCGCCGTTTCGACCAGCTTCGTCGCCGGCCCACGCATCCGCCTGCTTTTCTCCACCCTACCCCTCATCGGAGCGATACTGGTCTTAATCAGGCTGTTTGGGCTTTGAGCTTAGCGTCGATGAAATCCTTGTGGGTCAGGTTAATGCCGCGGGAAACGAGGCGAATCTCTTCAGTTTCTTCAAATGAAACACCGCCATCCGCGGAGGCGAGCAGGAATAGCACGACCAGGAATTGGCGCCGCTCTTCAGGCGTTGTCTCGGCCGCGAATTCGCGGGTCATGCGGTAATAATCATAGTTCAAATCGAAGGAAGAAACAGCAACATCGGCTACAAAAACGGCCGGTTCGTGATCAAGCTGCCAATGGGTTTCCAGTAATTCAACCATCGCCTGCCGTTCCGCATCTGATACAATGCGATCAACCTGGGCGATGCGCGCCATTAATCCCCCGGCCAATCCCAACTTACGCAGCTCCTCATCGGACAAATCAAGCGATTTTCCATTTTCCCGTAAACGGCGGCTCACTTCATAATAGACCTTGTTTTTCAAGAAATCTTCATAAAATACTTCACGATTAGGGGCATTGGCCACGGCCGATGATCGGCGCTGCAATGCGCCCCCCAACAAGCGGTTCAAGCCGTCCATTAACCCTACCTCACTATCGGCCACCGCTCGTTCTATCTCCATCACAATTTGATTTTCTCCATTATCGGGCACACCATCGGCCGACATCATCTGGTTCAAAGCATCAATGACAAAGGCCTTCTCTTCCGGTGTGCGGATCGCGTCCTGCAAATCGGCCACAAGGCGTGCCCTTTCCGCTTCACCAATGGGGGAATCCATGTACATCTCCAGCATGGACCAATCCTGAGAAGTAAGCGGGGCCGCTCCATCAAGAATGATGAAAATAATATCCTTTAGGCAGTTTTTTTCCTCTAATGAAATTTCCCCATCAGCCCAGGCGGCAGCAATTAAAACCTTAGCTAAGGAAAGGATTCGTGAACGGTTGTCCGGCATTATAAGATCTCCTACTGTGAAACGATTTGGACAAATCGTTTCTGGCAATTGTAAAACAATTTGCACACTGCGTTAAGGGGCAAAATCAAATCACAGATTGCTCAAAAATTATATGATTGGCGAATCAAGGGCTGTGTGGAAACAAACCTGATTGGCAGGGTAAATTGTATCATCAATGTGCAGGCTGGAAAAAGTGTGTTTGGCTACAGTTAATTTAATGATTTGCACCATTTTTGTTGTAGGTTAGCATACGCTGCATGACCCTAACCCTGTCCGACCGTGACCGGGCCATGTTCTATGGCCGGATGGGTCCCGCAGCCCAAATGGCTATGCGTATCCTGTCTAACATGGCTGATATCTATGGCGCGCCACAGCTATTGGATATTGAGTCAGCTCATATTGACGGCTGTCTCTATCACGGATTGTCCGGTCTTGAGTTTGCCGAACGATTGGTGGCAGGCGGCGCGCAGGTCGTCGTGCCGGCCACCTTAAACGTAGGCGCTGTGGATTTGCTGCATCCGGAGCATTTTCAGGGTTCGGCCGAAGTGGCCCAACGCGCGGCGCGGCTCATGAAGGCTTATGAAAAAATGGGCTGCCGCCCCATTTACACCTGCGCTCCCTACCAGGCCACACAGCGTCCCGCTTTTGGCACGCAGATCGCCTGGGCGGAGAGCAACGCCATCGTCTTTGCCAACT
>JANQGC010000293.1 GCA_028277515.1 Anaerolineae bacterium | reverse complement strand
CTGGCTTCCGGGATTTCTTTATGCCGGCCTCATATTTATACTCTCCAGGCGTATTAATCACTTTCTACTGCTGCCCGGCTTGATATTGTTGGGAATTGTTATCTTTTACCTGGGTTGGTTCATCAGCGGCGGGACCATTCGTTCTGCTCTTGCTGGCGGCTGGCTGCTTGGCCCATTTCCGGAAGGGTCATTGTTTTTGCCTACCATTGGCCTTATCTGGGGCAATGTCAATTGGATTGTTCTGCTGGAACAGGGCGTGTTGATGACCGTTGTGTTGCTGGTGAGTGCGATCACCTATTTATTGAACATCAGCGGGTTAGAGATTTCGCTCAACCGTCATATTGACCTGAACCACGAACTGCGCTCGTCAGGCATCGCAAATATCCTTGCCGGATTAGGCGGTGCTTATCCCGGTTTTACCAGCGTGAGTTTGACCGCATTGGCGGACAGGCTAGGGGCGGCCAGTCGATTGGTAGGCCTGACGGTGGCCGGCCTGGTTCTCGTTTCCCTTCTGGTAGGGGCCGGTTTTTTGGGCTTGTTCCCACGGGTTGTTACGGCTTCTATTATCATTTATATTGGGTTTTTATTTCTGCTGGAATGGTTGTATGAGGCGTATTTTAAGCTTTCTCAACTTGAATATGTTCTGATCTGGGTGATCCTGATCATCATTGCCCGGTTTGGCTTTTTAGAAGGTGTTGTGGCCGGGTTGGTCATCGCTGCGATATTTTTTGTGATCAATTACAGCCGGGTCAGCGTCACCCGGCACAGTCTCACCGGTGCGGATTATCAAAGCCAGGTGATGCGGCCTCACTTCCACCAAAAAGTGCTGAAAGATAAAGGCCTCAGCCTGACGATCCTGGAACTGCAAGGGTACATTTTTTTCGGCACCGCTCATAATTTTCTGGAACAGATTAGGGAACGGGTAGAAAGAAAAGATGAATGCCGTCTAGAGTATTTATTACTTGATTTTCGCCTCGTATCGGGAATTGATTCATCGGCGATGCTGACTTTTCAACGGCTGTTACAATTATTGAAGAACAATCAAATTTACCTGGTTATTACTCATTTGAAGGAAGATGTTATTCAACGTTGGCAACGCGACCTTTTGCAGAATGAGGACATGCAATTGGTCAAATTTTTCCCGGAATTGGGCCAGGGTGTCGCCTGGTGTGAACAACAAATTTTAGATAATAACCTGGTTGACGGGGAAGGGGAGCAGACGCCAACTTTGATGCAGCACCTGGAAGTCCATTTGCGAGACCAACAAAAGTCAGCGGCCGAGCGTGGCTACCATAAGGATGATGAAAAGTTCACCAAGCCCATTGCTGAAAGGATCGCTCCATATATTCAACGCCTGGAAATTGAAGCGGATCATTATGTGTTGAAGACGGGTGAGGATGTTCAGGGGCTGCATTTTGTGGAATCCGGACAGGTGCTGGCCAAAGGGGTCAAGGATGAGGGGCATTATTTGGTTTTAAGAACGATGGAGAAAGGCACGGTTTTTGGTGAAATCAGTATGTTCACGCATGAAGGGCAGATCACGGCCGATGTCGTCGCTGCCAGGCGGTCCGTATTATTGAAGCTAACGTATGAGAAGCTGCAGCTGATGGAATTGGAGGACCCACAGCTTGCCATTGCTTTTCATCATGTTATTGCTGAAAACCTGGCTGAGAAATTGGTCCAAACCAGTAATGCGCTGGTCGCTTTTCAATCCTCAAAGTCATAGGTAAATGAGTGTCAAAAAATAATTTGGGTATGGATGAATTCCTTGTTGTGATGAGCGACAGCGCCACCGAGGTTGCTGAAGAAAAGAAGACGGCTGGTGAGGACACGGCCGATCGTTTATATAAAGTCATCGCCCATGACGATCCGGTGACGACGATGGAATTTGTCGTGCGCATCATGGTCCAGGTATTCCAAAAGCCATTGGTTTTTGCCGAGGCGATCATGTGGCAGGTACATAATGAGGGGCAGTCGGTGGTCGATGTGCTGCCCAGGGCAGAAGCTGAACGACGGGTTAAAAGGGCGACGGCGCAGGCACGCTTTGAAGGATTTCCCTTCCGCTTTTCGATTGAAGCGGATTGAGTTGTTGATTATTTCAAGCTCAAAAAGCTGCCGATAACCTCTTGATTTCTCTCCTGGTCGAAAATAGCCTTAATGGGAATTTTGATTTTTTCCAGGACTTCGATATCTGTAGACATTGTAATGAATATTTTTCACAGCTTGTATTGTTCTTAAGTAAATATTCGAAAGATTTGTCAATTTTCGTTTTTTTGCACCTCTAGAAATCCCACAGAAAAAATTGACAAATTTAATGCAAAATTACTTAATTTATTCTATCAGAATAAACCAGGCGGTGACAATGACCTCATTAAGCTTGGGTGCGGTTACAAATTGTGTAAAACCGGAGGGTTCGACTGGGTCGGCCGTCCGATGGTAGGCGTGGGCCGGCGCGGCATGATGGTGACGGTACCCATGACCTGCCCTCCGCGCCGGCTCACCCTTCACAACCAAGCGGTGTCTAGTCGGGCGAGACAGGCGGGATGGCTAGTTCAGGGTTTCCGGTAAGGCTTTGCCCGCCTGTCCCGCCACTACGACAATGATTGAAGCATTGTAGAGATCGAATTTCATGTCAACTCAAATCATACACAAAAAGTAACCGCACCCATTAAGCTTATTCTACTTGAAAGGCAGGTGACGGCCGGTGCGTTAAAAGTTTGTAAACCTGGCCGATTATTTCAAAAACAGACACGATGAGCACGATGCCCAGAACGAACCAGGTCAACAGCCGGGCCACTGAACCAAGACTATCCAACAAGTTGAGTGCCCAATCGACGGATCCATAGCTCCATTCAAGATTGACCCCGAAAAATGGCGCGCCGCTGAAGATCTGGTAAAGGATATAAATGCCGATAAGGTTGACGCCGATTTCAGCCAGGCGGGTCCAGGTGGTCCAACGGCCGCTGCGCAGGTTGACTACTTTCACGGCCAAGCTGGTTAGCCACCACAAATTGACCCAGGGCATCAGTGCCTGATAACCTTCAACAAGGATGGAGATAAACCCGCGACTTTCACCGAAAAAGTATATACCTACGAATTGTGGAAAGAAGTTGAACAGTATCAGTAAGATGGCCAGGAAAACGATGCTGATAATTTCCCCGGCAGGTGAAATGCGGTTGGAATCATCAATCTTTTCTAGCTTTGTGGGATCCCACTCTTCTTCCTCTTCGGCGAGCTGCTCCGGTGTGAGCACGCGTTCCAGGATGGCGAATACAATGACGATGATGCCCAGGACGCCGGCGATTGAGGAAAAATATTCGGGAAGGGTGCCGCCGGCAATGCTCCAGAGGGTGTCCCAATAGCTTTCGGCGTGGCTCAAGGCGATCAGGACGCCGATCAGATAAAGTCCGCTGATCACACTGATGACGACGGTCAACACGATTTTGAAGACGGGGAAAAGCTGCGGGCCGACCAGGTATTGTTTGCCTGTGCGATAGGAAGCAGCGACGGTTTCCGGTTTGCCAAATTCTTGCAGGACGGTGATGATCATTTCTTCATCAACATCGCGGCCTTGTTTTCTAGCGTAGCCGTCTAAGGTATCTTCGATCAGGGACCGGATTTCTGCTTCAATATCGGCACGGCCGCGGCGGGGCAGGTGACGGCCGACTTCATGTACGTAGCGATCAACTAATTCCATTGCTAAACTCCTTGTTTCTTTCGCGATAAAAGATCATCCATCACACCGACCAGGTAACGCCATTCGGCGGTGAGGGCGCTTAGGACCTGCTCACCCCGTTGGCTGATCTTGTAGTAGCGGCGCGGCCGGGGACCGTCTACCCGCCAATCACTTTCCAGTAGCCCTTGTTTTTCCAATCTCCGCAGCAGCGGATAGAGCGTCCCTTGTTCGATTTCCATACCGTGCTCGGTGAGCACTTGCAGCAGGGAATAACCGTACTGCTCTTGATCGAGCTGGCTGAGCACGCTGAGGACCTGGGTCCCGCGGCGAATCTCGGTTATCAGTTTCTCAAGCTGTGCTTCATCCTTTATCATGTTGCCCATTATACTGTGTAATATACAGTATGTCAAGGAAAATATTACACAGGGGTGTGGTTACTTTTTGTGTATGATTTGAGTTGACATGAAATTCGATCACTACAATGCTTCGATCATTGGGGTAAGGGCGGGGCCGCGCGGTGCGATCTTATCGGGACCCCCATGATGTTGAATCCGCGCGGCCTCGCCCGTTTCGGCCGTTTCATGATGGGGTTAGGCCGGCGGATTTCGCCAGCAGATGCTTCCTTTGCATTTTATCCCGCCGGCCCAACCCCTACCAAACGACCCCGGCCCAACGCGATCCCACCCGATTTACACAATTTGTAACCGCACCCATTGCACAGGGGCAGAGAGTAAGGGCACAGAAAGGCGTTTTCAGGGGCTTGCCTTATGGTTGTGGTTAGTGTCATAATGTTACTGTGAACTTAAAGGATTTAACTCCGAAAGAATATCATAGGATCCGGGATGAAATTCGATATCAAGAGCGGGAATCATTGCGCTTGCAACGTCTCGAAATGATAAAAGCTGCCATTTGTAAAATTGCTCCTCAATATAAAGAAATTGAAGAAGTTTATCTTTTTGGCTCAATATTATTACCTGGCCATCATGGTCAAGCATCTGATATCGACGTTGCTGTTCATTGCAGCGATGTGGCTGTTGAGTCTCGCTTTTGGTTTGACCTTGAGCATGCTGTACGGTGGAATGTAGATGTTCGGCCGTATCATGAACCATTAATCAGTGAAATCTCGCTCAAAGGGGAAAAGGTATATGGACGAGAGGATGTTGATCCTTCAAAAGAGCATTGAGAAAGAGTTACAAGGATTTCAAGCTATTTATGGCAAAATCGGCCGACCAAAAATTGATTTGGATTATTGATATGTTTCTCCCCAATGGTGCCGCAGCGCCACCTTTTTCATTGCAGGCGGAAGTGAACAAACGAGAGGTCAGTTTGCGGGCTTTTGATAGCGCTTTGTTGTTGATCTTTGGCAGCTACCAAACCGCCGGGGTAGCCGGCGGTGTTATTGAGACTGTTCGGGGGCAGTTTCCCAAACCGGAACAGGTGATGATTGCCGGTGTGGCCGATATGCGAATTGTGCCC
>JANQGC010000249.1 GCA_028277515.1 Anaerolineae bacterium | reverse complement strand
ATTCATGTGACGCTTCGGCCTACATCGTGGATAATCCAGGTCAGGTAGTTGCAAATGGAGGTACGCCTCAGACCTTGGCGAATCCGCCTTATGCGTACTCTACGACCGATCAAGCTGCGAATGCAACCACGGCTACACAGTTGGCCACTGACTTCAAAACTGTCATTGACGCTGCCATCTCGGGCAACTCTATTGCAGTTGAGGTAAGTGTTATACCTAAATTAGGTAAATACAAGATTGGCCTTTCTGGAGTAGACAGTACTGATGATATTGTCATCGGTGGAAGCATAGTATTCGAAAAGGCGAATTGCATTCCCGACTATAAGGCGTAATAAGTGAAAACGCTGGTTTGCGTCAATTGCGCTGAGGCCCCACAGGATTGCTGTGGCGAGGTAGCAGCTACCCATGCCTTTAGCGGAATTGAGGTTACCGAGGGTGCTACCACGACGCGGATCAGCCGACCATTTAAGGCTGTTTTTAACAGCACGGACCAGAAGGTTTTTTTGCTGGATGTCTACGGGACGAGCATTACGGTTCTTTTGACGGAGACGACTTACGGTTCTTTTGCAGAACTGAAGCAGTTTGTCAATGATTGCAAGTGCCCCAAAACCTATCCTTTGTTTGAAGGTCCTACCGTGATTAATTCGGATGTATGGAAGCCTTCAACGATTACCCTGCCGGACCCGGCGATTGGGGTTGTCGAACTGAATAAAAAATTAACCATTGTCGCCGGCGGTTCGACATGGGTAATTGATAGCGTTGCCAATGGATTCGCAGAGATAGTAAGCGATGGAGCAAGTGGCTGGCAGATTCAATTTCCCTTTCCGCAACCTTGGGCGTCAGTAAAAATGATTCCATGACGCGATTTGCATTTTCTTTAATGCTCCTGATTATATCGTCTGCCGCTTTTTCACAGGTGGCGCCGTCGGCCTTTGAGCCAGCGGAGGACTCGATGTATGTATTTATCTCAAAGGATTCTATATCGTACAAAGGTCAGCCTGCATGGATGTGGGAAAGGCATCCTATGTCCGAAATAGTGTCTTCTGACACATTGAATGGACTTAGTGTTGGGACTGACGGGCGATTGTACACGACGGGGAAGAATGGCATATTCAACAGCGACAATGACGGCTTAGACAAGGCCGTTACAGACATTGGGCTTCCGTCAGATATGAATTTTGTTTCAACTTCTCCAGCGAGTAATTCGGTTGGTGTAAAATACGACGGAGGAATTGGTTTCAGGGCTACTGAGCTTGAACCATATCGAGTTTTTTTACGAGCCATTGGTGCAAGCACATTATTCCAAAACGAATTTCGTTTCGAGCGGTCTGGCGGGACGGAAGCATCGCCTACAGCGGCGGCAGTGGGTTCTAGGGCGTTCTATATGGCCAGTCATTTTAGAGATTCCGGCGGCAGCTTGCCCACGACCTTTAAAATGTACAACACACTTACTCAAAACGATGGAGCAGGGCAGCGTTCAACGTTGGTAGTGGACTTTGATCATTTAGGGGCCAACCAAAATGCGCTAAACATCTTTTCAACTGGCCGAATGCAGTTGCCCGCTTATGGTTCTGGCACCGCTGCTGACACTCCAGGGTCCGGGTACAAAATAGCAGCATTTGACGGAACGGCAACGGGGGATTTGATTGGAATAGATCCTGTTGCTATGGAGGACGGGAATGATTTTGTATCTGATGTTCAACTGAATGGAACGGATTTAGATTTTACGGGCTCGGGCGGCGCTTTTAATTCCACGGTTGCCCTTGCTTCATTGCAGGACGGTACGGGCACTGATGATCAAAATATTTCTGGATCGAGCTTCAATACCGGCAATGGAGATCTGACCATAGGGATCGAAGATGGAACAAATCAAACCGTTTCTTTAGACGGCCGATACTTAACCGCTGAGGTTGATGGAAGCACTTTCAATGAACTTTCAAATCTTAATCTAGCCAGTGACATTTTAACTCTAACCAATCCATTGACAGGAGGGAACCAGGTGGACCTTTCTTCCTATGCAGGAGGAGATGACGGATACATAGGAGATAGTGGAACGCACACGTCCGGCGGGAACTTGAACATGGATGACAACTCTATTATTGACGTTGTGGAGGTGCAGTTTTCGGGAACTGCTTCAAACAACCTTAGAGCTACTGATGGCAGTGGGTCTTTTATGCGGCAGTGGGCCAATGCGGGCTTATATTGGCGCCCTGACGTTGACGGGACTGGCACCGACGCGGCCTATCTATTGGGCGACCGGTTTATTTCCAATGTAAATCTAGGGATAGGTACTACAAGCCCTAGCTACCCCTTAACTGTATACCGGAGTTCATTTGGCATTGCTGGTGAATTTCGAATCAACGATGGCACCAATAACCCAAGATTACGCATTGATGGAAACTCTGAGGGTATGGTTTTAAACAATACCTATTCGTCTAGCGCTAATGCGCTCCAATTTCAAATCGGAGGAACTGAAAAAATGAGGCTTGAGGGGAACAACCTTGGCATTGGCACAACCTCCCCCGCGCATCCATTAGATGTCGATGGGACTATTCAAGGAAGTGACATTTTGCTTGGCGATGGGTCCGAGTCTGCCCCTAGCATTTCGTGGTCTTCTGATAGTAATACTGGAATTTATCGAGCAGGAGCAGACGAAATGGCAATTACAACGGGCGGAAGTAACGCTATGGTGATTGACGGTGATAATGTGGGTATTGGTACAGATACTCCTTTTTCTCCTTTAGAGGTGGTCCCTGGAACAGATTGGAAATTCTATGTTGACGATTTAGGCACCCAAACGGCATATGATCCATCCGGTGCAGAGCGTCATGCCATGACAGTTACACAAAGTAGTGCAGGTCTTGTATCCACATCTTCATCAGGTCGATCTGGTGGTATTCTTGGAGACGATGGAGTATCAACGCACTATGGCGGCCAGGTTTTGGATGCGGAGTACGTATACAATAACCCATCAAGCACAATAGCTGAACTAACCTGGACGGACTACGAAACCTATGGCCGGGTAATATTTATCAATGCTACTGCTGCCGTATCAATTCACTCATTTGAGACTACAAATGTTCCTGATGGCTTTCGGTTGATAATTGAAAACAAATCAGGAGAAGACATTACTCTGGAACACGATACTTCAACAACTGGATGGAATGTCACGGGTCGGTTTTTGGGCGAAGGAACCTCAGACAATGTAATAAGCACATATGGTGTTCGAGAAATAATCTTTTCTAACCAGGGCGGAGCCACTGGGTACTTGGGCATTGACTAACCCGGAGACGGGTGCTGGTGGAGGTTGGGTTGGACCACCGCTTTGCCCTTTAGAAAATAGCATAAGATCAAAACCATGACACAAATTATATTCCTTTTGTTTGAGCAAATGATTTTTCTCACTGAATCGCCGCCAGAATTTGGATCATTCAACTGGCTACTTTGGATCATTGTGGGGGCGGTGGTGCCGGCCATTTGGGGTATGTGGATGAAAGCTGACGGAGCCAGGGCTAAAGCTGAGAAAGCTGTGATAGTCACTGAAGCTGAAAAGTTGAAAATGGCCAAAGAACTTTATGAACAGCAGATTGCTGATCAAAGAGCTTTGGTTGCCGAGTTACATGCAGAACTCAAGGAGTCCCGAGATCATTATGTGCATTTGGTTCGCGGCATTGAACAGCCCTTGGAGCATATTGCTACCACTTTGGAGTCAATCAATAATTATATGAAGAATGCAAACTAACCCTAAGACCAAAGTTTTCGATATAGCGGATCAGCGACTAAAACATGTAGCCGGAAGAATTATGCGCTTATGTATAGAAATACAGCAGCGAGTTGATGGGTCTTCCGAGCTTATTGCGATACCAAAGGCTGGCCAGCAATGATTTAAAAGGAAGTTTTTGGCCATGTATGGCTTGCACCTACAGCCTTCTTTTTAAACACACTTAGCCGCGTGTAGCCGCGTGTAAAGGTACGTTCCTAAATAATACCCAATTATTTTTTCGGAATTATTAAATACAAGTACCTTTGAAAAAATTAGCTATGAAACCTATTATCAGCGGGCTGATCTATCTGAAGAGTCAGTTTATTCCAGTGTTGTTCGGTTTTGTTCCTGTGCTGATCATACTCTTTCTTACGAGAAATTGGTGGTATTACGGTACACCCACCACTAAGCAAACCTGGACTTTAATTGGCCTGTGCCTGGCTGGATTTTTCGGTGGGATTATGCTAATGCAACTATTCATATAATCCCTTCACTATTGAACACTATGCAAGTATTCACCAAGGTGGTATTGGATCAAACCACAAAGCAAGAGGTCACTCGACGCATTGCTATTGACATTGATACCATTACAAGCGTTGAAGAATACAAAGAGGGAATGATGGGCATGGAGGGGCCCTTATGTCTTATAGGCCACGGCTTTGACGAATTGACAATGGTTGATGGCGACCTAAAAAGTATACTTAAGATCATTAAAGATCACAAAAAAAGTAAGCCCAATAATGAAATCACCAACATCAGATTCTCATAAAGGATCGTTTATGCGGGGCTTGAAAAACGCACTACCGCTTGCGTTGGCGTTTTGGTTGGCTGTATTTTTTTTAACCAAAGTTGTCATGCGCAGGTTCATGCCTTTTGAACCTGGCTGGTGATATGGAAAATGCAAGAAAGCGATACAGAGATTTCATACCATTAGCCGATGCGATAATAAAGGCGCTGTATGGCGATCCTAAAACCCATGCAGAGTGGGCAGAAAATTTTAACCGAAAATACAAAATCATTCATTTACTACTAAAGCAGTATGAAGCCGATACAGTTTGAAGGAGCGAATGTACTAATTGGTGAACACCAAGAGGAGTACATGAGTGTGCCGGCGCAGATTGTGGCAGGACAAGAGGGAAAGGTAATAAGCTGTTGGCAGTTGTCGGATGATGACTTGATGGACATCATTAGGACTAAAAGAGTGTACGTAGATCAGTTGACATTTAACCAACCGCTACAACCCATTCGCTTGTATACGAAATACGATGGGCCGAAATAAATGGATGGTATTAGGCTAATACAGGGTGATGCATTGGAGGAATTGCAAAAGATAGATAGCAATTCAATTGACTCCATAGTCTCTGATCCTCCCTACGGCATCAAATTTATGAGCAAAAAATGGGATTACTCTTTACCTAAAGTTGAGGTCTTTCAGGAAATGCTCCGTGTATTGAAGCCCGCCGGCCACGCATTAATCGCGTGCGGCACAAGGACGCAACATCGCATGGCGGTCAATATCGAGGATGCTGGCTTCGAAATACGGGATGTGGTCTCATGGATATACGGATCAGGATTCCCGAAATCTTTGAATGTTTCCAAGGCCATTGATAAGTCAAAAGGGCTGAGGCGAGAAAAAATACCCAGTGGTCCTCCTGAAAAGCGCCTGGTCAGCCCCAGGGACCAGGTGAAAACGGGAAGTTGGATAAAGAATTCGGATCGAATATTTCAGCCAGGGAAAGAGATCCCCGCTTCCGAGGACGCCCGTAACTGGGAAGGTTGGGGCACTGCTTTAAAGCCAGCATGTGAGTTTTGGACTTTGGCGAGAAAACCTCTTAGTGAAAAATCGGTAGCGGCAAATGTATTGAAATGGGGGACTGGAGGAATAAATATTGATGGAAGTAGGGTGGAAATTAATTCAGAAATAGATGACCCCCGACTAGGGGGCAAAGGAAGTTGGGGTAGTAGTAAAATGGCAAAAAATACATATGGAGAATATAGGGGTAAAAGAGTAGGTAGTTCTAGTAACGGACGCTTTCCCGCAAACATCATTCACGATGGATCAGGTGAGGTGTTAGAAAGTTTTCCAATCACTAAATCAGGTAAGGACTGTAAGCGCAAAAAGCCACATGAAACAAATGCTATGGCTGGAACACTAAATACACTTAACAGGGAAGAAATATCATATGGAGATAAAGGAAGCGCAGCAAGATTTTTCTACTGCGCTAAGGCTAGTAGATCAGAGCGTGGGGAAGGCAATAATCACCCAACGGTTAAACCAGTCAAACTTATGCGCTACTTGGTCACCCTTATAACTCCGCCAAATGGCGTTGTTCTTGACCCATATGCAGGTAGTGGTTCTACGCTTCTCGCAGCAAGGCAGACTGGATTTCACGCAATAGGTATTGAGATCAACGACGAGTATGTGCGCATAGCTCGGAATAGATTAAAAATGTAGCACTAAAATTTCACAATATGAATCACTACATGTCAAACAAATCTTTTGGAGAGATCCGAGTAGGGCTTGAAGATGGAGGCGATGGCATGGGCCACTGTATAAAAAAAGAAGTTGCCCATATGATCAACACTCTGCGAGCACTAAGAAATGATGAGGTTTCTACGTACCAGATGTCGCCGGAGGCCAAGGAATTCTATTCGGGCGAAAAATTAAGGTTGCTGGAGAAGGCCATAGATGCCTTTGAAATAGCCGAAATGTGGGCTGAGAAAGCCATCAATTTTGAATCGGTAGTTCCTGAAGGTAGTGAAGCCTAATTATCGAAATCACAGGAAACACCAGACAGTCATAGAGTACATGGATGCTGACGGCCTGCTCGTGCGGCAATTTAAGTCAACTCAGGGCGCCGCGCTGTTTTTCAATGTGAGTGCGGCGACGATCATCAACTATTTCTCAATCACGCGAAAACCGACCAATCCAAAATGGTTGCCTGAAGGCCATTCATTGAAAAGAGTTTGGGCTAACTGAGGCCGGATAAATATAAAGCTATGTCCGACAACTTGAATTTGAAGGCGTCGAAGTATTTCCTGTTACATGAGATTACATATCCGGGGACAGTGAGCCTTGGAACCATGAAATATTTTGATCCAGGATACTTTGAGGCCATCGACTTTATCAGAGAGTTTTTTGGCAAGCCAGTATATGCAAATAATTGGGCCTGGGGGGGGAAGATGCGCTACCGCGGTTTAAGGCCATTTAATTGCAGAGTCGGTTCGTCGAAATCGCAGCACAAATACGGACGCGGCTTTGACTTTAACATCAAGGGCATGACGCCAGATGAGATAAGGCGAGCAATTCTTGAAAACAAAATCGAATTCCTAAAACACGGATGGACCACTATTGAGGATGGGCAGTACGCGCCGACTTGGGTCCACATTGACGGTCGCTGGCATCCATTGGCGAAGCATGAAATTTTAATAGTAAAACCATAAAGCATGAAAAAACTAATTGGATTAATTACGAATCCGGCATTCCAAGTGACGGCAATCATCACGTCGTTGGTTTGCCTAGTGGCCTTTGATCCGATAATTGCTCAGGATACTTTGGCGGTTGTCGAAGAAGAAGTAGGTGCTGGCAAAGCAGTCATTGTAGAGCTATTTGGAAAGTATTTCAGGACAACGGTGGCATTTGCAGCCATGACTACTGCGGTGACGGCCTTTATTGTTCGTATGTGGCTAAAAG
>JANQGC010000236.1 GCA_028277515.1 Anaerolineae bacterium | reverse complement strand
GCCGCTTCGCCGTCACCTCAGAACTCAACCCACCGGACAGCGCCAATCCGGAGGATGTCTACCGCGCCGCTCTGGTGCTCTCCGAAGTCTGCGACGGTATCAACGCCGTGGACGCATCCGGCGCACACTGCCACATGTCCAGCGTGGCCATCTGTGCCCTGCTGACCCGCGCCGGATATGAACCGGTGTACCAGGTAGCCTGTCGTGACCGCAACCGCATCGCGATTCAAGGCGATTTGCTGGGCGCGGCGGCGATGGGTGTGCGCAATGTGCTCTGTATCACCGGCGATGATGTGGTCGCCGGCGACCAGCCGCAGGCCAAACGCGTCTTTGATTTTGATTCCATTCAACTGCTGCGCACGGCGCGCATGATGCGTGATGAAGGGATGTTCCTCAGCGGCCGAAAATTGACGACTAAACCGCGACTTTTTCTGGGCGCAGCAGCCAACCCTTTCGTCCCGCCATTCGATTGGCGGCCGCTGCGTATGGCCAAAAAGATCGCCGCCGGGGCGGACTTTTTTCAGACGCAATACTGTTTTGACATTCCTATTTTAGAAAATTTCATGGCCCGCGTACGTGATATGGGTTTGCATGAAAAAGCCTTTATTTTGATCGGCGTCGGACCGCTGCGCTCTGAAAAAGCGGCCGAATATATGCGCACCAAGGTTCCCGGCGTACATATTCCCGATCATGTCGTCGAACGACTGCGAAAAACACCGAAAGAGAAAAAACGGGAAGAGGGCAAGCGTATTTGCACCGAGATCATCCAGCAGGTTCGCGAAATTGAAGGCGTTGCCGGCGTCCATGTCATGGCCTATCGCCAGGAGGAAACCGTCGCCGAAATCATCCAGGAAGCGCAGCTTCTACCCCGTCCATCGCGTGGTTTGGCCTCCGATCCCGCCGCTCGCGCGGCCACCAAACTGCGCCCGCGCGAGCAGGTCATTGATGAGGATATGGGGAAATACGAACAGGGCGCAAATTAGTTCGTAGTGACGGCTTTAGCCGCGTTCCCCATCGCCAAAGCGATAACTACCAACCGGGTTGCTCGTAATGACAACTCATGGATAATAAAATTCTATATCCAATTTTCAACAACGAGATCGGGAACGCGAGAGAATTCTTTCACATTATTGGTGATAAGGGTCACACCTAAACTGGCCGCATGCCCGGCAATCAAAGTGTCCATGGAACCTATCGGCGTTCCCCGCTTTTCTAACTGAGCACGAATAATCCCATAGCTGGTTGCTGCCCTGGCATCAAAAGCCGCAATCTCCAGGGTGGCCAAAAACTGCATCAATGCATCTTGGTTTTGCTCCCGTTTCTGGCTTTTCTGAACGCCAAAAGCTAACTCGGCAACCGTGATCGAAGACAGGCCAATATTTCCGACAGCGTACTCATTAATTCTGTCCAAAACTTGTTTGGGTTTTTTCTTGATCAGGTAGATACATATATTGGTATCAAGCAGGATCTTCATTAGAAGAGATCTTCCCTCTCTTGCTGTTCAGGCTGATCGCGGCTCTCCATAAAATCATCAGAGAATTTTTCTAAACTATCAAATAGTCCCTGCCAGGAATGTTGTTCCGGCAGGAGCAAAACACCATTACCCACGCGCTTGATGAACACTTGTTTACCTTCAAAACGAAATTCTTTGGGCAAACGTACTGCCTGGCTTTGTCCATTTTTAAATAGTTTGGCGGTTTTCATTTTTCACCTCATAAAGTATATATTTTCAGTATATATTACTATGGTTGTCGCTGTCAAGGTGTTTTATCTTACCGGGTAGGGTTACTTTTGTGTATGATAAGATGCAAAGGAAGCATCGGCTGCCGAAACCCGCCAGTCTGACCCAATGAATCCAACCATGAAAACGACCGAAATAGGGCGGGGCTGCGCGGATATAAAATGATGGGGTCCCAACAAGTCTGCACCACGCCGCCCCTCCCCTGCTCCAATGACGGCTTTCATCCAATCGGATTATTAGTATAATTAAGTAGTTTTGCATTAGATTTGTCAATTTTTTCTGCCGGATTTCCAAAGGTACAAGAAAATAAAAATTGACAAATCTTTCGGATGTTTACTTAACAAAAATTAGGAAGAAAGAATGAGAAAATCCCCTTTTGCTCTGTTGTTGTTCGTTATATTCATCATGATTTTTGCTGGTTGTAACTCTCTTGCACCAGAGCCAACCGCCATCCCGCAGGTCGATGCTCCAACAAGCGTTGAAGAGGCCTCGACACCTGAACCAGCGCCAGTAACCGGCGACGCTCCGGAAGATACGCTCCCGGTAGGATTATTGCTACCCTTCAGCGGCCAATTTTCCTGGGTGGGCGATCACGCGCTGCCGGTGATGAACATGATCGTCGCCGAAGTGAATGACTCCGGAGGTATTGGAGGAGCACAAGTAAACCTGGTTCAAGCGGATAGTGCAGGGACGCCGAATACAGGATTACCGGCGGCCGAAAAGCTGATTAATGAAGATGAGATCGTAGCCTTATTGGGTCCGACATCCTTACTGTTTCCGGGTATGGAAGAATTGATCAAGGAGCACCGGCTGGCCATGGTTTCACCGACTGCGGGAACAGTCGATCTCGATCGCGCCGGTACGGATTATTTTTATCGCACCGTGCCTTCAGATTCCTTGGGCGGTCGTGTCATCGCGCGAGCCATCTCTGCGCCTGATACGTATCTTGAGGGTGCGGATGTGGAGCGCGTTGTGCTTTTAATCGCCCAGGACCCCGCTTTTATTTCCTTTAGAGATCCGATTGAAAACGGGATGGCAGATTTTGGCGCTGATCTGGCCGCTACAGTTGCGTACGAGACCGGCAAAGATGAGTATCAATCAGAGATTGAGCAAGTCTTAGCCGAACAACCGCAAATGGTCATCCTGGTCGGCACACCGGATGATGCAGCGTTGTTGATGCAGACGGCCGTCGAGAATGGATATGAAGGGGGCTGGTTTGCAACGCAAGATCAAACGAACCCTGAATTTATCGCGCTTATCGGCAACGACCTGGCAAATGAGGTATACGGGTTAGAAGAGGTTGCCGATGCGAACGCTGCCGAGCGAACCGCCGTGTTTGAAGAACGATTAATGGCATTTGCCGGGGTCGCACCGGAAATCTTTGCCGCCACCAGTTATGATGCAGCGAACGTTCTTTTCCTGGCTATGACCCGTACGGCCTTGGTCGACGGTGAAGTGAACCGGGCTACGATCAATGAAAACATTCCGCTCGTTGCCAATCCTGGGGATGGGAAATTGGAGGTCGGCAATTACACCGATGGTAAACGGGCATTGGAAGCCGGCCAGGAAATCGCCTATGTTGGTTTAAACGGGCCAATCGACTTTGATGAGTATGGCAATATCACCGCGCCGTTTGGCATCTTTCAAGTTCAAGATGGGCAGTGGCAGATGATTTCTCTAATTGAGGCCAACCAGGCCAGATGAAACCAATTATTCCTGCAAGGGGCCATACGCTCTCTCACGGCTGGACTCTACAAAAGCGAGCAACGTCTCAATATCCTCCGGGTTGCGCCAGAAATCACTGATCGAATCCAGCAGCGCCGAGGCCAGGATGGGATCGGTGTTAAAGCCAATGAGTTGGGTCATGATTTCTGCCTCTTCTACCAGGCGCAGGCCATCTTCATAGACCGGACTTCATCCCAGCCTTCCTCCTGCCATAAATCGGAATTATCGGCGATTACACCCTGCTCGACGTAATCGTATAAATGCCCACCCATCGCCGCGCTGAACACATCGGGCGGCGTCTCGTCTTCTAACTGCTTGAAAATAATGGTATTAATGAAGGAACTGTAGTAATCGGTGGGAATGATCTTCGTTTGCAGGTCCGGATAGTTCTCAATGAAGGCATTCCAGTTAGCTCTATCCCAGGCTCCCGCCGGCCCACCCCCATAATGGGAGGCGTAGGTGAATGGCCGATCCGGCGTCGGCCGTGGCGTTGGCGGCTCGGCCGTATCCGTTGGCTCCGGCGGAGGTGGTTCCATCGCTTGCGGAATATCAGTTGGCGGAACGGCCGTCGCCTGTTCCTGTTCCATGTCGGCCGTTGTTTGTTATGCCTCAGATGTGGGTGCAGCAGGTGCTGCGCAGGCCGCCAATACATTGAGGTGACAGTCACTTTTAAAGTGACTGTCACCTGTTCTGATCAGGATAAGGGAAAAATCAGCCGATTATGCCGTCGATTTCCTCCACTTGTACATTTGAGAAGCCAATCAAAAAACCCTGCTGTTCCGGCAGGGCAAAATACTCGGCGGTAAGCGGCAGGATAGCCATCCCCAGGCGTCGGCCGCAGGAAACGACCTCTTCTTCGTTCAATCCTTCGTTCAAAGTGACTACCATATGCATACCACAATCATGATCTCCCAGGCAGACCACCCCGCCCAGGTGGCGATTTAGGGCTTCCACCAGCGCATCCCGGCGCGCATTGAATACACCGTTACTAAAATATATTTTCAAAGAAATTTGACAACTTTTCACTTGAATATCGACGAAAACCATTTAAAAAAGTTGTCAAATTTTAGGTAACACAATATTGAAAATGGAGGGCTTGATTTCAGGGAATTTAAAGAAAAAGTTTTGCGTCAACCTGCGCCGGCTGATTTCGCCGTCAAACCAATCTTCCTCAAAAATCGCTTTATGAAGTACAAAAGCAGGATAAACGATCAAACGATTAAATTTCATGTCAGCCATTTTTGTAAGCTGCCAGGTTTCATTACTACCCGCTAAATGATATTTGTTGCCCGTCGTTTTGGAGGGTATGGATTTCATGAACTTGTCATAATCCTTCTGACCACTCTCCTTGAAAGAGCGATGGACATCGTACTCATTCAATTTTTGAATGATTGAAGGAGGCACTTTTGCCCTGCGCAGCCAGGTAGCTGAAGGGGGCTTTTCTTCTGCTCCCGTCAATCTATGCCGGTAATAGCCTGTTCCCCCTTTACAATAAGCATCGGGAGTCAGATAAATCAGGCCGGCAAATAAAAATTTGCCATCTGCATGGGGATCTTCTCTAATCGTCGGAAGTGACGATCCTGAGGGTACGGAGCGAAAGAAGCGCCATTTATTAGATAGTCCCAATAATTGATCGCGGCCGACTCGCCAACTTTTAGCGTAATGTTCATGGATGAAATCGTAGATTTCGCCTGTGCTGAGGGATATGACAGACGAGGCGTGAATGTGCATCCCCTTAGGGTTCTCGTAATAAAGACTTTGGGCTAACTGATGAACATATTCGGGATGGGCATAAAAATTATCAACGATGAGCAGGGGATATTGGTTGCGGCCAATCGTTTCCCGGCTTATTTGCAAATCGCTGGTATCAGACAGTTTCAATTTTTGCGCGTCAATTATCATTAGAAGGATTCTTAAACCAACAACCAATGGTTAAACGGGCCAACTCTCCAGCCTCGGACCGTATATCGGAGACCACATGCTGTTTGTGTTTCATGACATCAAACAAGGCAAAGCTGTTAAACAGGGCATCAATTGTAGTTAGCGTTCCATCATTTTCCATGATCTTTAAAGCCCCGCCAAATTCA
>JANQGC010000155.1 GCA_028277515.1 Anaerolineae bacterium | reverse complement strand
AAGAGCCAGGCGTTCTCGCAATAATTCGATGATTGTTCAATCTGTTATCAGCGACGGCACCGGATCGATCCAGGCGACGTGGTTTAACCAACCCTGGTTGGCTAAGAACCTGCCGGCGGGAATGCAAATTGTTCTCAGTGGAAAAGTAGATGAATTTCTCGGCCGCCAGGTTTTTAATTCTCCGGAATGGGAACCTTTGGATTTGGATCCGCTGCGAACGCGGCGCATAGTCCCTGTTTACCCACTTACCGAGGGATTGAGCAGCAAAAAACTACGCCAAATCATGAAAACGGCCGTCTCTGAATGGGCGCCGCGTGTCCCCGATCCGCTTCCACAGGAAGTCGTAAATCGACAAAACCTCATGCCTTTGCCTTATGCGCTGCAGCAACTGCATTTTCCAGAAAGCCAAAAATCCTTGCATGAAGCCACCCGACGCCTCTCATTTGACGAGTTGTTTTTATTACAGTTGGGGATGCAAAACCAGCGGAAGAAATGGCGATCAAACAATGGCATCCCTATTGAAGTCGTTCCGGGACATTTGATTCGTTTTCGCAATGCCCTGCCATTTCACTTTACCCAGGCGCAAAGCCGGGTAATCAATGAGATTTTGCATGATATTAGCCTTGACGTGCCTATGAACCGTTTGCTGCAGGGCGATGTGGGGTCGGGAAAAACAGTTGTAGCTGCGGCAGCGATGGTGGCCGCTGCCAGCGGGGGTGCACAAACAGCCATGATGGCTCCAACTGAAATATTGGCCGAACAGCATTATCGAGGCTTAAGCCGCTTATTAGCACCCCTCGGTTTCTCCCTTGAGTTGTTGACCGGAAGCACAATACCGGCGGAAAAGGAACGCATTTATGCCGGATTGGATAATGGTACCATTTCCATTGTCATTGGCACCCATGCCTTGATCCAGGAAAAGGTCGCTTTTAAGAATTTGGCGCTCGCCGTCATTGATGAACAGCACCGCTTCGGGGTGGATCAACGGGGCGCGCTCAGGCAAAAAGGAGTCAATGGGCAAAATCGTGAGGTCAACCCCCATTTGTTGGTCATGTCGGCCACCCCCATTCCACGCACCTTAGCCCTCTCTCTTTATGGCGATCTCGATCTCTCCATTTTGGACGAAATGCCGCCCGGAAGGCAGGAGATCAAAACACGCTGGCTGCGCTCCAGTGAAAGAGAGCGTGCTTATTCATTTATCCGCAAACAAGTAAGCGAAGGCCGCCAGGCTTACATCATTTTTCCGCTGGTTGAAGAATCGGACAATATTGATGCCAAAGCGGCCGTTGACGAGTATGAGATTTTACAAAACGAGGTTTTCCCCGATTTAAAGCTGGGATTGGTTCATGGCCGTCTCAAGTCAGAGGAAAAAGAAGCGGCCATGCGCGCCTTTTATGAGGGCGAAACGAACATATTGGTGGCCACATCAGTGATCGAAGTAGGCGTTGATTGCCCGAACAGCACGGTCATGGTGATCGAGGGCGCGAATCGGTTTGGTTTGGCCCAGCTTCACCAATTCCGCGGCCGGGTTGGGCGCGGCGTTCACCAATCATACTGTATCCTCATTGCTGACGAAGGAACATCCGAGGCGGAAGAACGCTTGCTAGCCCTGGAAAAAACAAATGATGGCTTTGTGTTAGCTGAAAAAGATTTGGAATTACGGGGACCCGGGGAATTTTTTGGCCGCCGGCAAAGTGGCCTTCCCGAACTACAATTGGCTTCTCTTTTAGATATGGAAATGCTGCAGAACGCCCGCCAGGAAGCGGAAAAGGTTGTTGAAAATGATCCCCAATTTGTGCATCCCGAAAACCGGCTGCTGCGCGATCAGATGAGTCGATTCTGGGAAAATGCCGGGGATCTAAGTTAAGGAGAAATGGTTTGATAAAAAGAGCGGTGTACCCAGGTACTTTTGATCCGGTACACTATGGTCATGTTGATTTAATGCGCCGTGGCGCTGCTTTATTTGATGAGCTAATCGTCGCTGTTTACGATCATCGAATTCCCATTAAGTCCGTCTTGTTTTCGGTCGAAGATCGCATCATGATGATAAAGGAAAGCCTGGATGGTGACAAAAATATAAAAGTGCGGCCGTTCAGTGGTTTACTGGTTGATTTTGCCCGTGAAATTGATGCGCAGATCATCGTTCGTGGCTTGCGAGTTTTCTCCGACTTTGAATTTGAATTTCGGTCTGCCCTGGCAAACAAGCGTTTGGCTCCTGAATTAGAAACAATCAGTCTCATGACACGCGAACAGCATACCTTTTTAAGTGGAACGACCGTGCGTGAAATTGCCAATCTTGGTGGTGATGTGAGCAGCATGGTTCCAGGAAACGTGGCTACAATGCTCTACGAACGCCTGCTTGACAACGATGAAAATCCTTTTGCTTCGCCAGCTCCATTGCGCGATTAAGGATTTAACATTTATAATTAGCGTAAAGGACGAATTGCCATTCCAAAGAAAAAACCTGGCTAATGGGGAATTATTATGGATATTCAACATCTGGTCGATCGCTTAGAACAGGTTCTAAACGATAGCAATCGGCTCCCACTCAGTGCTTATTTACTTGTGGATGAAAACAAAATATTCGGCATTGTTGACCAGATGCGGGTGACCGTGCCTGAAGAAATTAAAAGAGCCGCAAGGATTGAAAGTGAGAAAGAGCGGATATTGGCACAAGCCCATGAAGAGGCTGACCGTATTCGCAACCTGGCCAAGCAGGAAGCGAGCGAGTTGGTCAACCGGGAGGTGATCACCAGTGCCGCCCAACAGCGAGCGGACCATATCCTCGATAGAGCACGCCATGATGCCGGTTTAATGCGCCAGGATGCTGATGTTTATGTGATGGAAGTCCTGGCCAATTTGGAAGAGGATCTCTTGCGCTCTTTAGCAGTGGTGCGCAATGGACTGCTTAAACTACAGGCAGATCATGCGACATTGCAAGAACAGAATGAACAGGAAGAATCACCCCAGGAGAAAGCGGTTTCCAGTGATTAATTATAAATCCCTCCTATTCACGTAATTTCGGATTATTGAGGTGCCTTTCCTTATCCCGCCCTGTCTTCTTGGCCATATTTTTTCGGAAGGCGGCGGTAAGGTCGACGCCCGTTTGGTTGGCCAGGCAGACCAGGACAAAGAAAACATCGGCAAACTCGTCGGCTAAATCGTAACGCTCATCACTTTTTTTAAAGCTTTGCTCGCCGTAAACCCGAGCCATGATGCGTGCTACTTCACCAACCTCTTCCATCAACACGGCCGTGTTGGTCAACTCCGAATAATAACGCACGCCGATTTCTTGAATCCATTGATCAACGATTTTTTGGCATTCCCTTAAAGTTATTTCTGACATCAGGTATTTTTCCGGCGCAAGCTAGAAAGCATGCGCTACTGTAGAACAAACTTTCCAGTTTGTTTATATATTCGCAAGCTGGAAAGTATGCGTTACAAATGAGTTACAAATTTAGCGAACGGCCGATGATTTCCTTCATTATTTCCGACGTCCCGGCATAAATTGTTTGCACCCGCGAATCCAAATAAGCCCTGGCGATCGGATATTCCAACATATAGCCATACCCGCCATGCAGCTGCAAGCATTGGTCGACGACCTTCTGCTGTAGTTCTGTTGTCCACCATTTAGCCATCGCTGCTTCTTCGGCCGTTAAGTTGCCGGTATTTAATGCCTCAATACAGCGATCAACAAATACACGGGCGATTTGCGTTTCGGTCTTCATTTCAGCCAATTTGAAACGGCTGTTTTGAAAACGGCCGATGGGCCGGCCGAAAGCCGTTCGTTCGCGACAGTATTGAATGGTGTGCTCCAATGCCGTTTCGCAGGCGGCAACGGCGATGACAGCCACAGACAGCCGTTCCTGGGCAGCATGCTCATCAAGTAATAGAAACCGACGCCCTCCTCGCCTAGCAAGTTTTGAACCGGGACCTGGACATCGTTGAAAAAGAGTTCGGCACATAAAGATCCAAGCTGGCCGGCCTGGCGCCAAATCTAGCGTGGAACAAGGCCATCTTTTTCCCAATCTTCGTGGAAAGGTGCGATTTCCTGGCCTACAAAGCGTCGGAATGCGTCTTGGAACATTAAGTGTTCATCTTCAAATAAAATTCGTTTCATCCTAACTACCGCTTTCTTCAGAATTTGAAACAGATTTATTTATGAGTAGTTCTATTGGCGGTTTAACAAGAACCATATGCTGAATAACAAGAAAAAGCCGGCATAAAATCCGGTCAGAGTGCCTGCACCTACAATTAATGCGTCCGTTATTCCCTGGTTTATGATCAGCGAAGTGATAACAGCGATGATGCCGGCTACCCCCAGGCCACCGCCAACGAAAAGCAGGCAGCCCGGCAGCCGCTGTCCACCTTCTTGCGCACCATGCCGAAGACTGATCCAATATTCGACGATCCCGCCAATTAAGGCGATGAGCAGTCCAATACCGGTGCCGACGAGAAATAAGGAGCCGTTGATATGCAATTTCTTACCTGGTTTCCTCCAATTGCAGTGGAAGATCATTAGCCAACGCCGCCATTTCATCAATCTCATTTTCAATAATGTGATTGATTTGTGAATGTGCGAAACAGCGCGCCGCCGCACGGGCACGGCCTTCGCCCTCATGATCCAGCGACCATTGAGCCTGTTCGACCAACAAAGCAAGCTGTAAGGACCGGCCAATCGTTAAGGCGAAGCGTCTTGCACCTGCTTCAACTGCCGGCCGGCCGGTTAAAACGGCCTGCTGTAGCCAATGTTCGGCCTGGTCGAGTGCTTCTAATGCAATTAAACCACAGTTGCTCAATTGGTCCTCTCGCGCGGTGCTCACGGATTGTTTTATCTTTCGTTTAAGGGCGGCGAACCCGCCGCTTTTATGCAAAGCGCGAATGAGATCCAAGGATAACACGTTGGTTGTTCCTTCCCAAATAGGCAGGACCTGCGCATCACGCAGCAGCATGGGCAGTCCTGTATCCTCCACATAGCCGGCACCGCCGAAAGATTCCAGGATTTCGCTGGCCGCGCTCACTGCTTGTTTGGCGGTGGTCAATTTGGTGACGGAGGTCAGCAGGCGCAGTAAAGCAGTTTCATCTTCACTGATGTGACCTGTCTCGTCACGGCCGATCAGTTCGGTCAGGTAAAAACTCAAATGGAAAGCCGCTTCAAACTCCGCCTGAACGCGGGCCAATGTATCTAAATGTAAAGGCTGCTCGGCCAGAGTTGCGCCGAACGCGAATCGTTTGGCCGCATAGTTACGGGCCAGGGCCAGACCACGGCGCATAAAGGAGGCGGCCGTCACGGCATTCCAGGTGCGGGTGAGGTGCAGCATAGGCACGATATTGCGCGTGCCGTGGGTCAGGCCGCTCACCGGGATAGCCGGAGCGCCTTCCAGGGTCAGTTCGGCCGTTGGTACTTTTCGTGTGCCTAGCTTATCTTTCAGCCGGTTCACCCGAATATTTTGCAGCTTGCCTTGCCCATCGCGTAATTCAATGTAAAACATGGCCAGTCCACGGCCGCCTTGAGGGTTGCCTGTGGGACGGGCAAGCGTCAAGGCTATTTGTGAGGTTGTGGCCGAGGTAAACCATTTACGGCCGTACAAACGCCATACGCCTTCCGCATCCTGCCGGGCGGTTGTTTCCGAACGGCCGACATCGGACCCGCCGGTCGTTTCCGTCATCCATTGCCCACTGGTCCAAAATTGGCGCGGATCGCGGCTGGTAAGGCGGGGGACAGCCCTGTCAATGAGTTGCTGATTGCCGGAATTAAGCAGGGTACGCGCCGCGCCATCGGTCATGGCCAATGGGCAGGTATAAACGTCGGTTGAGGGGTGGAAAAGGTAGGCCAGGGTGAATTGGTAAGGGCGCGAAAAACGGCCGAATTGTTGTTCATAAGCGGCAGCGACGACCCCATAAGTCGCTGCCAGGCGCTCCGCTTCTTTCCACAAAGGCGTCACCTCAATGTGGTCGATCCGTTCTCCCCAGGCAGCCCACTGGGTGAGAACCGGTTCATTTAAGCGGTCCGCCAATTGGAGTTCGTATAGTAATCCTCCGGCTTGCCCACCCAGATCGTGCAGTGCCGGTTTGATCATATCCAACATCTCCGGCGGTAGGGTACGGCGTAAATAAGAACGCAGGATGCGATCTTGCTCATATTGGTTTCCCAATTCTGGTGGCGGTTGGTTGAAGGATTTTATCTCCATGATTCACCCCAATATTCCTTTTCGGCGGAAGGCTGCGATTTCTCCTTCATTGTACCCGATGTCGGCTAACACTTCATTGGAATGCACGCCCGGTTTAACACCAATATGTTTGTATGTGGCCTGCCCTGCGGAAAATTTGAAGGGGGAACCCACCTGTCTTTGCAGTGTTCCGTCCCCTTTCTCAACAGCGACGATCATCTCTCTTGCCTCGACTTGAGGATGGTTGGCGATCTCGGCAATATCTAATACCGGCTCCACACAAAGATCAAGACCGGAAAATAACGTTGTCCAATCTTCTAACGTCCGCGCCATGATGCAGCCGGCAATTTCTTTTTTCAGGGCAAGCAATTCTCGCCCGTCCTGAGAATATCCCTTATTGATTAGATCGGGACGGCCGATAGCCTGGCAAAATCCGGTCCAAAATTTAGGCTCAAGGCTGCCCACGGAGAGGAAGCGGCCGTCGGCCGTTTCATAAAAATCATAAGCTCCGCCGCCATTGAGAGGCATGGTTTCGCGTTGTGGCGTCTCCTGGCCAACCAGGTATTGGCTGATGATATGCGTCTGCCAGGCCAGCATCATATCCAGCATACTGATATCCACCATTTGTCCCTGTCCGCTAACCTGGCGCTGGATAACAGCGGCGAGCAGCCCAACCAGCGATCCCAGGGAACCACCACCGATATCCGCCAACTGCACACCCAGCGGTGATGGTCCGCCTCCACGCCTGCCGGAATGACTCATAATTCCTGAGAGCGCCAGGAAATTGATATCATGCCCGGCCCGATCCCGCAAAGGCCCGTTTTGCCCATATCCGGTGATGGAACAATAGATCAGCTTTGGATTGCTAGTGCTTAAACTATCATATCCGATGCCTAGACGATCCATGACCCCCGGCCGAAACTGCTCAATGACAATGTCATAACCACCATCCGTGATCAGGCGCTGCACAATTTCTTGCGCTCCGGTTTTTTTGAGATCGAGGGTCAGCGACCGTTTTGAGCGGTTGAGCGTGCCGTGCCAGGCTGACACCTCCCCATCAAAAGGTGGCACCAAGCGCACTATGTCGGAACGGTTGGGTGCTTCAATGCGCAGAACATCGGCCCCTAGATCGGCAAGTATCATCGTAGCCCAGGGTCCTGGAAGGAGAGTGGTGAAGTCCAGAACGCGCAGAGAGGACAACGGGCTACTCATGGCTCATTTGCCCCGCTTGTACGCACTCCTGGGATAATAATGCCAGACGCCGCCAATGGTGCGCTGTTCAATGGCTCCCTCCGCCAGCAGCAGGTCGAGATAACCGATGAGCATCCACAGGCCGGCAAAACGGTATTGCGGGGGGCGGTGAGCATACATTTTATCGACAAGATCGATGGGCGTTGTCACGCCACCCTCGATCCAACCCAGGCATTCCGCCTTGCGCATCAATATGCGCTCCCTTTGCCGCTGGATAACCTGGCGGTGATTGCTAAACGGCCGTCCATGTCCGGGCAGGACAAGGTCTACCTCCAACCCTTCGATTAAATCGAGTGAATCAAGGAACAAAGGGAGGCCAGGGACGCGTTCTGTCGATCCTTCTGGTGGGCTTTCCACAACGGGTACGGGTGTGATTGCCAACAGCATATCGGCCGACAACAATAGACGGCTCTCCGGCTGATAAAAACAGGTTTGCATACTGCAATGGCCGGGAGTGTACAACACCTGCCAGGGCTTACCACCCATTTGCAGCGTGCCATTAATTGGGAAGGCATGAATGCGCTCTGGCGGAATCGGCGCGCGTTGTTGGCCGATCACGTTGAATCCGGAGGCAACCTGGTCAAGCTGCTCACCATCAAGGCCAGTCGCCGGTAAAAATTGTTCCCGGTAATAGGTCGCGCCCCTTTTACGATATGCTTGTTGATACTGCAACCAGGGCTTGCCTAATTCTGAAATCCATATGTCTGCGTCACTCTGATTAACGATTGTCCCGGCCTGGCCATCATGATCGACATGGGCATGGGTGATGATCACCCTGGAAATATCGACAACAGACAGGCCATGCTCAGCCAATCCAAGCTGTAGCGCTTCCCAGCTTTCGTCTGTTTTTAGACCGGTATCAATTAAGATTGGCTCCGGTTCGGCGAAAAGATAAGCGTTAACGGTACCCATCTGATTGCCTGCGGGCAGCTCGATGCGCACCGGTTTGGTTTCATCCATTTACTCAAAGTATTGCCAGCGGGAACGTACAATATAACCAACGATGGCGAAGGGAATAAGCCGCGAGAAAGTCCACATCATGGCGAAACCGGTGGCCATGATTCCCAGGGCAATGACGATGATTGTGGCGACAAGATATAAGGTCAAGCCCCATTTTTTCCATTGCCAGAGGGCAACGCCGGCCACGATGTCGGCAATGGCTGCGGCGATGATAGAAAGTACAAACCAGGTTGGTGGTGCGTCGGCCGATCGTAATAGCTGTTGTCCGTAAACGACCCCAAGCATGGCCAATCCATGTATGATGACAATGACGATGGCTGCTGTTAACCAGAACCCACGCTCTTTTTTAGCAGGCTGGTGTTTTCTTTTTTTTGAGCGTGGCGGATGTTTATGTGCATGTGCTTGTTGTTTACTCATCAGGTCTTCTTTGATTCCTCCAGATTTGAATGATTGACCTTATTTTCTATCAATTTTAGAAATATGCCAGACCGGTGTTTAAACGGCCCCGGATTGCGTTTGCCATCTCCCGTCAGCAATCTCTCTGCTTCATCGCGTGTTGGAATTTTCATTTCATGTGGCGTGATTTGGTAGATTGCATGGAGTCGATTTGCCAAACTAGCTATATTAAGGTGCCATTTTTACACATTTGACCTATACCCATTAAGAGTGATCTTCCCCGGTTCCAACCACCCAGCAATACTGGTCTTCCGTTTCCCGCCCCAAATGCATACCCACCTTTTGTAGAACGCGTGCTGAAGCTACATTTTCTTTGTCACTCCAGGCCGTCACTGCTTGACAGTTTTCTTGCTCTAAAGCCCAGTCAACCAATAGTTTTGCGGCTTCGGTTGTAAACCCCTGGTTACGCCAGGAGGGATCAATGCCATAACCGATCTCGACTTCCCCATTGTTGTCCGGGGTACCCTTGAAGCCGATTAAACCGGCGCCAAAAGGAGCAGAGTCAATAACAATGAGCCAGTAGGTGTGCCAGGGAAATTCTTGCTCAGGCGAATTGATTAAACGCTGTTTTTTGACCCGTAGCGCATGCTGAACAACGGCCGGCTCCACAATGGCTTTGGAGATAGGCAGGCCAAGAGCCGCTTGCAGTTGATCCGGTCTACAGAGGCAGAAATAGAGTTGGGCAGCGTTTAGCGGGATAAGGCGAATACGGCCGCGCTGCAAGACATAACTGTTCAACCACCTTTGCCAGGCTACAGCATCCTTTTCCATCTGTTTACAAAAATCATCCTTACCGTCGATATATTTATTTCTGTCACCGCCGTACTGTGCGATCAGGCCATTTTTGAGTTTGCCGTAAGCATCCGCTCGCGCCGGGTGGGAAATTAAATAATCACGAAATGCGAGGTGGCGCTCGACTTCAACATCCCCGCGCTGCCAGATGTGTATGTGGTGTGTGTGCTTATTGTTTTTCAACTTACGAAAATAGCGCCGGCGCGGCAGCCCATGCTCGCCTAATGCTTCATAACCAATCCGGCTCATGGCCTGGTTATAATTGTCCACACCATCTATTTCCTGCACCTCAACCAGGAAATCAAGGATCGGCTTGGCCTTCAAACCTGGGACAGAGGTGCTGCCGATGTGATGAACTGCCAGGATTTGCGGTGCCATGACGACATTCAACTGAGCCGTTTCGTCATTGAACAGGGCGACCCACTGGGGAGAGTGATTGACGACTTCGACCAGACGATGCATGACGATAATTGTACGAAAAGTAAAGGCCTTACTCAACTAAAAGAGCATAAGCTATGAATGAGAGAATGGATTTTGCAAAATCATTTTGGTATAAGTGTGCGAATGGAGTATATACGCTCATTTCTTAAAAAACCCAAGAATGCCCTTAAGAGTATAAGTCAAGAAAAAATCAAATTTCCACATTTCTTGTTCTTGATAGGTGTAATTTCTCTTTTAACGTCCGTGGTGACATGGACAACTTTTGAAGCCAGCGGTTTGCAAAAGGATTCATCCACGGCCGATCTCTGGATCGAAATGCTCATCGGCCCACCCCTTGTCCCCTTCTTCAACAGCGAAGCCCGTGATGATGATATTGCTCGCGTGGACCATCCCAGCCAGGCGCCGCAGCTTGTGGGCATCACTGAGGGTCGCAAAATGGTCGTCTTTAAGTCAATCTCCGAAGCGGAAACTTATCTGCCCGACCTGGCGGATACGATCGATATGATCGGCTATAACCTGGAGAACAATCCAGCTACGCCTCCTGAAGAAAGGGACGATCCGCTGGGTAGCATTCAAAAAATGCGTGAATTAGCCGACACCTATAACCTGGACCTGGCGCTGGGTCCCGATCATGATTTTGCTCTCTCCCACGGCCCGGCTATGGCTCCCTACGTCGATTATTTTATCTTGCAGATCCAGCGCCGGCAGACGGAACCGCCGGTTGTTGAAGCGTTTGTAACGACGATTGTGCCGCAGCTTCGTGCGGCCAATCCCGGCCTGCAGATCGGCGCACAAGTGCGTACGGAAGGGGATGTCCAGGCCATTGTTGATTTGATCGATTCCTTGACGGATTATCTGGATGGCGTTTCTATTCTGACCAGTCCCAGCACGGTAGACATCGCCGAAGAACTGGTTCTGAGCCTTCGCCAGGAACCGGTGGAGCTACCGGATGAGAAGAAAATATACTTGCCGCAGATTTTTGGTTATTGAATCTATTAGAACTTAGTTTGTCATTTCAAGATATTCCACATCGCAAGCTCTGTTCTATGAGTGAATGACGTCACACAAAAATCACCGTCGCTTTGTGGTACTGTAGAACAACCTTTCCAGGTTGTTTCAGCCGCAAGCTGGAAAGCTCGTGCTACAATGTCATTAGCAGCGGAGCGAGAAATCTGTATGAAGGTTGAGAAGCAGATCCCTCCGTTCCCTCGGGATGACAATTTAGAGTTTCTTTACTCCTTGGACGTCGTCTTCGACGTAGGGGCTTTCGGGATGACATGTAGGAATCTCTTTTTTGAGGCGGGCAAGCAGATGTCCTGGATGTCTGTAGCCGGATACGCGCATTAGATTACAAAATGTCTAAATTCCGGCCGTCTCCTGGGCAACGCGGGCCATCATGGGGATCATCATTTCAAACATGGCGAAGCGTTCATCCTGGGTTTGGCCGCGCTGGTAGCGGTAATAAATCTGGGCGATGATCACCGTTACCCGGAATAGGCCCAGGGTATGGTAAAAGCTGATATCGGCCACTGATCGGCCGCTCTGCTCAGCATACCGTTCAACCAGTTCCTGCCGTGTTAAAAATCCCATATCACCACAGGCATCATAGCCAGGGCCTGCATATAAGGGGGATCGGCTGCTTCCGTACGCACTACATCAATGCGCTCATCCAGGTCGGGTTAGAACCGGGATTTTCCGGCTCGGTCATGGAAAAGCAGCTGCGGATATCCCCGGCCAGGAGCGGTTGTAGAAAGTGTTCCTTTTGTTCGGCCGTACCATACTCAATCAAAATTTCCATATTGCCGGCATCGGGCGCCTGGCAGTTGAAGGCGTAATGGCCCAATGGCGTGCGCCCCAATACCTCGCTGACGAAGCCGTGTTCAACCAGTGAAAGCCCCATGCCACCATATTCTTGCGCGATCTGCGGCAGCCATAAGCCCAATTCTTTGGCCTGCCGCCGTTTTTCTTCCATGAGCGGCAGTAAAGTCTGGAAATCATGATGCAGGAAATAGCGTTCTAAGGGGATCAACTCTTCACGGACAAAAGCCTCCATCGTATTGAGGACCATCCGCACTTCGGGGGAAACTTCAAAGCCCATTATTGTGCTCCAATAACCACCACATACTCACCGCGTGGTTCTTCTTCCCCCAATCCGGCCAGCAGTTCAGAGAGTGTTCCTTGCTGAATTGATTCATGCAGCTTGGTCAATTCGTTGGCGATGGCGGCCGGCCGGTCACCGTAAATAGCCAGGGCATCGGCCAGAAAGGCTTTTAAGCGATAGGGGCTTTCATAGAAAACAAGGGTGTGGGGAGATTCTTGATCGACTTCTAAAAAACGGCGTCTTTTGCCCCCCTTGCGTGGGGGGAAACCGCGAAAGGTAAATGAGTGGGTGGGCAGGCCTGACAAAACAACAGCCATGATTAAGGCTGATGGGCCAGGAATCATCGTATAGGGTAGGGTGTTTTCGATAGCCTTTCGGACGAGAGAATAACCGGGATCAGCGATGCCCGGTGTGCCTGCGTCGCTGACCAGGGCAACATCCTGTCCTGCTTCAAGCAGTCGCAGAATGCGCGGCCCGACTTGCTGTTCGTTGTGCTCATGAAAAGAAATTTGAGGTTTCTTAATTTGGAAGTGTTTTAAAAGCCGTCCTGTCTTGCGTGTATCTTCGCTGGCCACATAATCCGCTTGGCGCAATATTTCCAGGGCGCGCAGGGTGATGTCGGAAAGGTTGCCGATGGGAGTGGCCACAAGATAGAGCACGGCCGTTTATTCACTCCACTCCATCTGCGCGCCCAACTTCTGCATTGTCTCCACAAATCCTGGAAAACTATCTCGCGTGCAGCCAACATCATGAATGAGAGTCTCCCCTTCGGCGACCAGGCCGGCGATGGCCAGGGACATGGCCAGGCGGTGATCGTCATGGCTGTTAACCTCCGCGCCTTGCGGCCGCAGCGGGCCATCAACCGCAAAACCGTCCATTCTTTCCTCAATGGGCACGCCCATTTTTTGCAATTCGCCGGCTAAAACGGATATGCGATCAACTTCCTTGACCCGCAACTCGGCAGCATCGCTAACCGAACTTACCCCGGCGGCCTGGGTGGCGGCAACGGCCCAAATAGGGAACTCATCAATGCCGCGCACAACAGTTTCTCCATTGACTGCTGCGGCGTGCAGTTCATCAAAGCGCACGCTTAAATCGACAGCCGGTTCGCCACCGGTGACGCGCTCATTTTCGATTGTAAAACTGGCGCCCATCGCTCTCAGCATGGATAAAAGGCCGGTACGTGTCTCATTCGCACCTACGTTTTGGATGGTAATTTCGGAATGGGGAACGATGGCTGCGGCGACGAGGGGAAAGGCGGCGGAAGAGATGTCCCCGGGAACGGTTAAATTCAAAGGTTGCAGTTCCCGAGAGCTATTAAATTCCGGCAAATAGATCCAATCACCCTCTTGGGTTAAGGGAACGCCCATCGCCTTCAGCATGCGTTCGGTATGATCGCGCGCCGGACCGGGCTGGAATACGCGTGTCTCATCCTGGGCATAAAGTCCGGCAAGCAAAATCGCGCTTTTGACCTGCGCGCTGGCTACTTTCATGCGGTATGAAATGCCTTTGAGTGATGAGGGCTGAATATGAAGGGGCGCGCGGCCGTTTTCAGAGGTGATATGAGCGCCCATTTCGGTTAAAGGGTCGGTGATACGGCGCATCGGCCGTTTACGTAATTGCTCACTGCCATCCAGAATGACTGGAAAGCGTTGCCCGGCCATTAACCCGGCCAGAAGCCGCAGTCCGGTGCCGGCATTTCGGCAGTTAATCGGTTCATCAGGCGGCAGTAAACCATGCAGGCCACGCCCCTCGATTTGCAAATCCCAGCCCATTTTGGTCTTCCGGCCAACTGTGACCTTCACACCCAGGGCCTGCGCTGCTTTAAGTGTTGCCAGTGTATCACCAGCCGGCAGCCAATTGCGGATGGTGCTGGTTCCACTGGCGATTGAGGCGAGCATAATTGCCCGGTGGCTGATTGATTTGTCGCCGGAGACGGTGACCGTGCCCTTGAGTGGGGTCTTTTGTGAAATGATGCGTAAGGTGGCCGTTGTGCTCATAGGGAGGCGGTTGTGCTCAACATGTTGGCCAGCCTAGACAGCTTTCCGGCGGGTTTGGGCCAGCTTTGGCTGGGTGCTGCCGTAGTTCCGCTGCCGGACAACCTGTTCTTTGCCGTGGCCATGCTGGCGTTGAATGGGCGGATCAGTCCGGTTTGGATCGAGACGGGCCACCGGGGGACGGCCGAGCCGTTCGGCCTGGGCCAGAGCATGGTGCACCAAAAGCTGGTTGTTGCGGCGCATGAACGCTACTGTAGTTGCTTTGGGGTGTTCCTTAGCATCTACTTGCTGTGCCTCCTCCAGCGTCTCTTGCAAGCCTTCGATCTCGTCTTTTGGCAGGTAGGCGGCCGGGGTGCTGAATTCAAGCTGGTCAAACACAGGAACCAGGCGAGTTAAAATCACCTCGCCAATCTCCACATTACCCTTACCACTCGCTTCAAATACCTCGTAGGTATCACCGGTAAAGAAGTCTTGCAGTTTGAGCAGTTGACCTTCATAACCGGTTAATTCATAAGCGCCGGCCGGTGGGGCCGTCACCCAGGATTCCAGGAGTTCTTTTTGCAAGGGCTGCAAATCGTCTGCATGTTCTTCTTGATAGATATCCAGAATGCGCCGGCCGTCTTTAAGGGTATAATCGAAGACAAACCAGTCAAGGAAACGTAAGGCCTCAAATTCACTCATCTGCCCGACGTTATCGGCATCATAATATTCATTCCAGTATACGGGTAAAGCACGATCAAAATCATCTGCAAAGCGTTCCTCTCGCGCAAAACCGGGAACATCCAGACGCAGGAACCGGGCTGCGTCCGCCTTAGCCCGGCGTTCATGTTCCTCCGCCTGGTCCTTCCGAAGGTGGCACTGCTTATATTTTTTCCCACTGCCGCAGTAGCATGGATCATTTCGCCCTGGTTTACTCATGACTAAATCCTCGATTTCAAATATCGTTTGATTCTAACCTATTTAATATAGGTATTAATTCACTCAACTTGTTAATTATATGATCAGGTTGAACCTCGTTCAATTCCCGTTCCAGGTGGGGTGGAGACATGAGCACACTGATCAGACCCACGGCATTGGCTCCGGCGATATCATTCGCCGGACGGTCACCGACGAACAACGCCCTCTGCGGTTGAATGCCCAAGATATCCAGCGCCTGCTGGTAAATTTCCGGATGGGGCTTCATATATCCGACATCACCGGAGGTGAGCCGCACATCAAAAAAATCCAGGATGCCATACGCCTCTAATTCCACATCGCGCATCCACATGGGCATCATGGAATTGGTGATCAGGCCGATTTTATAATCTTTATTGCGCAGCGTTTCCAACACAGAGTGGGTGTCCTGGAAAAGAGTAACCCCGGGAACCGGTTTCATATCATAGACGCGCATGACCTGATCGAAGTCGATTTGGCGGCAGTCCAAGTCAAGCCCATTGAGAAACGAGTTTAAGGCAGCCTCGAAATTGACGCCGGACCAGGTTTTCTTGGCGGTTTGCCATTCCTTGACTAAGACCTCAAGATATCTATCGTAAAAAACAGGGCGATCGGGCAGATCATGATCCCGCTCGCTCAGATAATCATAGATATTGTCAAGGTGCGGCCGCGTGAACTCCAGATAGTTTTCATTCTGTTCCGACCAATCAATCAAGGTGTCATCCAAATCGAATAATATAGCCTGGATGCGTTTATTTCTACGGATCAATATCTGCTTCTCCTATGAGGTAACGGTCTCAATCCCGCAAAAGAATTTAACAATGATGCAAAAAATGGTCAAGTTGGAGGCGACACGTAAATTGGGCGTTAAGAATGATCATTCTATTTTGCCAGTGTATGTTAGAATGATAGGAATGATTAAAGAAAAAAGACCTTTTCCGGTGCCGGGCGAAGTGGTCATGCGCTGCGCTCTCTTCACATTAGCCAATATGAATGCCCGGCTGCAAGTTTATAATGAAGAAACAGGTGTCATTGTCGCCGGAATGCCTAAATTGTTGGGCTTGCAGGAACAGGAAGTCATTGTCAGGGTGCGCCGGTTTGAGCAGACATCCATACTGGAATTGGAAGTATCGGACCCGGAAAAGGCACAGCAGCTATTAAACCAAATATCTGCCTATGTCACGGATGGCGCGGGTCGTGTACAGGCGGATGCCACCATCCAATGGGTTGATATTGCCAAGAAGAAGGAGAGCAGAGCCAGGCGGTCGCAAATCGCCAGTAGGGCGCGCGCGCTGCTGCCCGGGGGGAATTCCGATCAAACTTTGCCTGCTGTGGTTGACGAGCAGGGTACGGAGATTGTGGCAGCTTCCGATAATACGGCCGCGCCTATGCCGATCCCGGATAATCCCGGTGTGTTGGTCAAAAATCAACAGGACAGGGTGATTGAGCTGAAAGTGGACCCTCAAGTATTCACGGACCGCACGCCGTACCTGGAAGTATGTCAGGCTTGCTCAGCCACGGTCATGCGCAGCAGTAAATATTGCCCTTCCTGCGGCCGTCCTTTGACCCTGGAAGCCGTGCAGCCCGATCTGCAAAACGCAGCCGCTAAAGCAGCCCAATCCAGTATGCGATCAGGTTTGATCGCCATCGCTGCTACACTTATTCCTTTTCTTATCTTAGTTTTACCGGAACTGCTGGTTGGGGATGGGTCGATGGCTTTCTTAGAGCGCATTGGACAGGCGTTTACGCCTATCCGGTTGGCGCTCAGCATCCTGTTAGGTCTCATCCCCAGTTTGCTCTTTGGTTGGTGGGCTGTAGGCCAGGCCCGCCAGGCGGCCTGGTATCAAAACCTGGAGGCTTTGTTCGACGAGCCGGGACGATTTAAGGCGACCCTCGGCCGTGTATTGGGATGGTCCGCCATCTACATCAGTCTAGCCTGGGTATTATTTGTTCTTGTTGGTTTGTTGTTTAGCTAACCTAAAGACTGTCTAGCTGATTTCCTCTTCCCACATTTTAGAAACGCTGCTGTTTAATTTTTGTAGCATGGCCGCATATTCTTCTTCCTTAACCTGGCTCTTAATCTCATCTACCAAAAAAAGGACCCAATCGGCATGATTCTCAGGATGATCGGATTGTCCGATGTATTCACCGCTGAGTTGAAGGGTCTGGATCAAATCATTATCATAATACGGTGGTTTCATTCATTACCTCTCTGCTGGCATCTTTGAATAGAATTGTCAATATACCCATATTTTACTTGGATTTATTTTTGAGGGTATGGTTATCCGGCAATTCTGGGTCAATCTAAAATGATAATGACACCAAAACGGCCGGTCGTTCCCTTTTCCGCCCGGTGAGAAAAGAAAAACTCTGTATGACAGGCCGTGCAAAGGCCAGACATGATGATCTGCTCAACCCCTGCGCGCTGTAGATTCACCCGGTTCGCCCTGGGAAGGTCGAAATGCGGTCGCCCGCCGTTTACCTGTGGCTGGCCATGCGGTGAATCGATGAGTAAATCGGCCGCTTCTGGAAATGTTTGATGTACTTGTCCGGTTAAGGGTTGGTCAACTTCGTAGCAGCAAGGCCCGATAGCCGGGCCAATAGCAGCGGTGAGAGTTGCTGGATCGCTGCCAAATTCGGCCGTCATCTTTCTGACCATCGCTCCCGGCAAATCCACAACCGCGCCCTTCCACCCGGCATGTCCTAAACCAATGGCATGGTTAATCGGATCGTAGATAAACACCGGAGCGCAATCAGCATAATTCATCGTTAGGGCACAGCCCGGTTCATTGGTGACGATACCGTCCGTATGAGCCAGCCAGGTACCGTTGTTTTCCTGGCTGACACGGGCGATTTGCGCTTCATGAACCAGATGAGCATGGACGACACTGGATGTGTCACGGCCGAAAATGCCATAAGCACGCCGGCGGTTAGCATACACACGCTCTTTTTCATCGGCGACGGATACGCTTAAATTAAGAGAGGAAAACGGGGCTGGGCTAACGCCGCCCTGACGGGTAAACACGGCATGGCGGACGGCCGTGAATTGGGTCAAACCTTCAAACTGAAAATGTGGAACATTGTCCTCTGAGTTGAGAAAAACCATCAAAAAATACACTCAACCTGGTTTATTTCCTGGCTAGGCAGGATGCCGAACCATAATCTTATCACATTTGGGGTTGGCTGACGCCCGGCCTCATTCATGCTATAATGCATCCGTAGGAACATTTGAGCTATGACTCGCAAAAGAACCCGGAAGAAAAGCACCAGGCGGAAATCAACCAAGCGCAGCAGTACCAGCCGCATAAGCTTTTCTGTATCTCGTTCGCAAAAAATCCTGATCGCCGGTATTGGCGTGATTTTTCTCACCGCCATCCTGGCCTTAAGTTTGCTGTCACCGGGTCAAGGCCAGCTCACCGCATGGTTGTTTAATCAATTGTGGCGCATTTTTGGCTGGGGCAGTTATTTTGTGCCCGTGATCACCGGTGCGATTGGTTTGTACCTTGTCCTCCTGGGAATGGATCAACCCCCGCAGCTTCCTATATACCGTCTTTTAGGTATCGGATTATTATTTCTAGTTTTTCTTGGCTTTGCCTCTATGCTGGCTGTTGTTTTAAGTGATGTGCAAATTGATTATTGGCAGGTTGCCGAGTCAGGAACCGGTGGGGGCTACATTGGCGGGGCTATTGGTTCGTCGTTAACAGCCCTGGTAGGTAATTTAGGAGCGATATTTATATTGATGGTCCTGGGTATTTTGGGCGCGATTCTAGTTTCGGGCGTAAGCCGCCAGGATTTGGGTAATTATATGAAGAGCGCGTTTTCTCATGAGTCTCATGATTCTGAGATTGAAGAAAGCCCAAGGCGGGCCATTCGTCTGAATCCTAGTCGTGCCAAAAGCAGCGAGCCGGTGCAATTGAGTTTGATGCCCGATCAGCAGGAGCAGCAACAAGAAGAGTCAAAAGCGGCCCCCAATCGCGGCCGGGATCGGGTGACCAAGAAGAAAAAACCGGCAAGATCTTCTAAAAAATCGAAATCAACGCCGGTCACTGCCAATGGGCAGGATTCGGGCTACAAGTGGACCCTGCCGATTGTCAGCGAGATATTGGAATCAGGAACGGATCTAGATTTAAACAGCGCATCAATTCGAGAGCAAGTCGAAATCATTGAGCATACCCTGGAGAGCTTTGGAGCACCAGCTACGGTTGTCGAAATTAACCAGGGACCGACGGTTACTCAGTTTGGGGTTGAACCCAATTATATTGAGATGCGTAATGGTCGGCGCACCAAAGTTAAGGTGGGCAAAATATCCGGGCTCGCTGACGATCTGGCCCTGGCTCTTGCCGCACGATCCATCCGCATCCAGGCTCCGGTTCCGGGCAAAAGTTATGTCGGAATTGAGGTGCCCAATCCTTCCAAATCAGTGGTGTCCCTTCGTGATGTGATGGAATCACTTGAGTATCGAAAAATAAAATCCCCTCTGGCATTGGGATTGGGTCAAAATGTGTCCGGGCAGTCAATTGTGGCCGATTTGACGACTATGCCCCATTTGTTGATTGCGGGCACCACCGGTGCTGGTAAGTCGGTTTGTGTGAACGGCATTATTAGCTGCCTGCTGCTGCGCAATACACCTGATGATTTGAAGCTGATTATGATCGATCCCAAGCGGGTGGAACTGACTGGCTACAATGGCATTCCGCACCTGGCCGCGCCGGTCATTGTGGAAATGGACCGGGTGATCAGCACATTACAATGGGCGCTGAAAGAGATGGATTCGCGTTATAAACAGTTTGCCGATTTAGGGGTGCGCCATATTGTCGATTACAACAAGAAGCTGGGCCGGCGAAAGAACGGGCAGAAGATGCCTTACATTGTGTTGATCATTGATGAGCTGGCTGATTTGATGATGTTGGCTCCGGAGGATACGGAACGGGCGGTCACCCGTCTGGCGCAGTTAGCCCGTGCCACGGGTATTCACCTGGTTATTGCCACCCAACGGCCGTCTGTGGACGTGGTAACCGGATTGATCAAGGCCAATTTCCCGGCGCGTATCGCTTTTGCCGTGGCATCAAGCACGGACAGCAGGGTCATTTTGGACAGCACGGGCGCTGAACGGCTGCTCGGCCAGGGAGATATGCTATTCCAAAAACCGGATGCACCGGCCCCCTTACGGTTACAAGGTTGTTTTGTAAGCGATGTAGAACTCGGCCGCCTCATAGGCTATTGGCAGCGCGCGCGACGCAGCGCCACCATTACGGCCGAATCGGCCAGGCCAAGAACATCAAATAAAACGGCTTCGTCCACAAGTAAAAATCGTCAGGAGAGCCGAACTGAAGATGCTGGTGTGCCACCAACGCTTGTTCCGGAAACGCCCCCGCCGGCACCGTCACCCTCTGTCGTCGAAAAACCGGCCGCAACAAGTAGCCGGTCAACAAATAAGAAAAAGAAACCAGCTAAAAAGAAGGAGACTCCCCAGCAGCAGCCTCTTTGGGAAGCCTTGCAAGAAGAGGCTGATAAACCGGAATATGCTGATGAACTCATGCCGGAGGCCATTGCCCTGGTGCGGAAATTAAACAAAGCGTCCACATCGTTATTACAGCGCCGCTTCCGTATCGGCTATACACGCGCCGCGCGAATGATCGATGCTATGGAGGAGATGAAAATCATTGGTCCTCCTACAGGAACGAGTAAAGCTCGTGAGGTTTATCCGCCCTCTGACCAGGAACCAGGACAGACGGAAGCTGTATCTTCGGGTGAGTAGAGTCGCTCAAAAAAATCTAAGTCCAACGCTTGTAGTTTAATGAATATTCACTGCCGGGCGGTTCGTAGTAACCGCTTCAGCGGTTTCACGGCTAAAGCCGTTACTATCAACCCGTCAAAATTACTTTGTTGGACTTCTGGAAACTGAAAAACTATGGCCCATTTAGAAGGACAGGAACGGGCACGTTATGTGCAAGATATGTTTGCTCGCATTGCCGGGCGCTATGATCTGATGAACCGTCTGATGACCGTTGGCCAGGATGTGCGCTGGCGTAAGTATGTGATCGCTCAAGCACACCTGCCGCTTAACGGCCGGTTGTTGGATATCGCCACCGGAACCGGTGAAATAGCTTTGGAAGGATACGAGCAAACTCCCGGTCTTCAAGCCGTCGGGGGTGACTTTACCATTGAGATGATGCAGGTCGGCAAACGTATCCCGGTCCGCGAGGAGATTCGCTGGGTGGGTGCGGATACCTTGAGCCTGCCCTTCCCTGATAACAATTTTGATGCTGTGACTTCCGGTTTTCTAATGCGCAATGTCATTGATGTCATGGGAGCCTTTAAGGAACAAATGCGCGTCACGCGACCTGGCGGGCGCGTCGTTGTATTAGAATCAAGCCCACCCAAAGATAATTTATTGCGTCCCTTCATCCTCGCTCATCTTAATTATGTTATTCCAACATTGGGCAGACTGGTTACCGGCGAACGGGAAGCATATCGTTACCTTCCGGACAGCACACAGATGTTCCGCGATCCGCAAACGGTGGCCCAAATCATGCGCCAGGTAGGTCTTGAGAATGTTCACTATCGCCTCTTTATGTTTGGCACTATTGCCATCCATACCGGCCAGAAGCCCCAAAATAAGCGAAGTGTAAGGCCCCTTACTTAGCAAGACCCCCATCGTTATATAATTCGGCCCATGAACCGATATGCCATTACTATTCTCATCTTGACATTGCTTTTAGCTTCATGCAGCAGCGAGGGTGTTGAAGAGGATTTGAGTTCATCCTCGCCAGACTCGCCAGTTGTGGTTCAGGCGACTGAAAGTGAACCTGTGCAGCCCACGGGTGAACCGGAACCGGCCGTCCCTACTCCCATAGAAACAGACACGCCCCAACCGGCGACTGAGATACCTGCAACTGCCCCTGAGCCGCAGGAACAAAGCACAGAACCCCCAACACCAACGGACCAGCCCGCAGCAACCGAAGATCCTGCCGCGTTGGTGACCAGCGGCCAGACCGAAGAAGGCGCCTTCTTCTTGGGCAACCCCGATGCACCGGTCACGGTCATTGATTATTCAGACTTCCTCTGACCGACCTGCCGTTCCTACGTGTTAGGAACTGAGCCGCAGGTAATTGAGGAGTATGTCGAAACGGGAAAGGTGAAGGTTGTCTTTTGGCCGGTGCTCAACCACAGCGATCCCAGTGTGTATACTTCATTGACAGCGCAATGTGTTGGAGAACAGGACCCGGAAAAATTTTGGGTGGCTCATGAAATGCTCTTTCTAGAGCAAAGTGACCTTTGGCGAGCCGACCGTGATTACTTTGTGAACGCCGCTGTTGCTGCCGGGGCCGACCAGGCTGCGTTTGAGAGCTGTTATGACGATCCTGCCTCATTGGAACATGTATTGCGCCTGGATGAAATTCGACGGCAAAGAGGTATTTACAGCCAGCCATTCTTCGATATTGCCGGTACGATATACGGGGGTGCACCTTCGTTTGAATCCTTTGCAGAAATCATAGACGCAGAGCTTCAAGCGGCCGGCAGCTAACCTTTTTGGCTTTGAGCGGAAGCCCCTTTTTCGTATACTCCAGGTTATGAATCTATCTTTGGAAAATAAGGTCGCTATCGTGACGGGCGGCGGAAGCGGGATTGGGGCGGCGATTGCTCAAACCTTAGCGGCCGCCGGCACATGCGTAGCTGTCAATGATCTCAATCCCGACCGTGCTGAGAAGGTTGCCCGTTCGATTGGTGATGCGGGCGGGCGGGCGGTTGGTATCCCCGCCGACATATCCAACAAGTTCCAATGTGTTCATTTAATTGAGACGACTCGCAAAGAGTGGGGTCGCCTGGATATCCTGGTAAACAATGCGGCCGTTCAACCCCAGGCAGCAGTTCTTAAGATGGATGAGTGGGCCTGGCAACGTTGTCTGGATGTGAATTTGAAGGGCACATTTTTCATGAGCCAATTGGTCGGGCGCGTGATGGCGGATGAAAATGGGGATCGCGGCGGGGTGATTGTTAATATTGCATCTACTGCCGGTGTTGAATCCGCGCTGCCCGGCCGGGCCGCTTATGCGGCCAGTAAAGCCGGGGTTGTTGGCTTCGCGCGGGAATGCGCTCGGGAATATGCTGAATACGGCATTCGGGTCAATACAATCCTTCCCGGCATAATCGACACACCTAATACGGAGTTTTGGCATTTGGATGACAGGCTAGAAGAGGCGGATCGTATCCCATTAGCCCGGTTGGGACTGGCTCAGGATGTGGCGGAGGTGGCGCCTTTTCTCTGTTCAGATGGCGCGGGCTATATGACCGGCAGCACGATCAGGGTAGATGGCGGCCGCCGCCTCCTGTAACCGCGAAATTCATTTCGCGTTCCTTCGGCGAGGATATTAATGGATGGTCTTCTCCCAAAAAAGTGAAGATGGCATTGATGACGGTCGTTGTGTGTTGTTCATCAGTCTCCTCACCTAAATCACGGGCGCTGAACAAAGTTTCGAGCGCCCGTTCATAATCCCGTTTATTCAATGATCGAATGTTGAATCGACTGCTAGATCTTCTAAGATTGGACCCAACTGCCTGCATGGCCCACACTAGGCGGCCCAAAAATCGGGTGTGGTTACTTTTTGTGTATGATTTGAGTTGACATGAAATTCGATCGCTACAATGCCTCGATCATTGTCGTAGTGGCGGGATACTTCGGCCGGCTCAGCACAAGCTGGCGGGGCAAAATCTCACCGGAAACCCTTGGCCATCCATTCCGCCTGTCTCGCCCGACTAGACACCGCTTGGCCGTGGAGGGTGAGCCGGCGCGGTGGGCAGGTCATGGTTGTGGTCAACATCATGCCGCGCCGGCCCACCCCGACCATTGGACGGCCGACCCAGTCGAACCCTCCGATTTTACACAATTTGTAACCGCACCCCCATAAATCGACCATCACAGATGTTTTATAGGAGCGGCGAATCACTTGCTGTTGGAACTCTTTATCGTTTACGTCAAAAACAGCCCAGGTACGTTCAGGTTCTTTATCTTTCTTCAGGAAATTAAACCAACTCATCACTATCCTTTTATGAAACTTAGGATAAGCCGCTTCATGGTAAGAAAATGGAGGAGCGGCGTGTCTAAATCGTTGGAAGTGTACCATAATAGGAGTGAGAGATGGCTGTAAGCCTGCTTTCAATGTGTAATAACCAACAGACAGATAGCACCTTACAGAATAATGTACAGATATGAGCGATAACCCAAGTTTGCCCATCTATTGGGATAGTAAATATGGGGATGGCCATACCCCCTGGGACCTGGGCCAACCAGCGCCGGTTTTTAAACGGTTGATTGATTCCGGTCAATTTGAGCCGGGCAGCATGATTGTATTGGGGGCAGGGCGGGGTTTTGATGCGCGATTGTTCGCCAAAAACGGTTTTGAGGTGACGGCCGTCGACTTTGCACCGCAAGCAGTTGAAGCTATGCGTAGCCTTCAGGATGCTCATGCTCCTGTTCAAATTCTGCAGGAAGATATTTTTTCACTGCCATATAAACTCAATCATTCGTTTGATTATCTCCTGGAACATACCTGCTTTTGTGCCATCAATCCGGAGCAGAGAGAAGGATATTTTGACCTTGTGTCGCGACTGCTAAAGCCAGGAGGCATCTACACAGCCCTGGCTTTTCCCATTGGAACGCGACCTGGTGGTCCGCCTTTTACCGTCTCCCCGGATAATATGATCGACGCTTTGCGAGATCGGGGTTTCAGCTTGCAAAGAAGGGAACAGCCGCATGACTCTGTTCCATCACGACAGGGAATCGAGGAGTTAATAGTTTTAGCGAAAGAAAAAGACTCGCCGGCATAACAAGTGACAGTCACTTTAATTTTTTACCTCTAACACCTAGCTTTTAAGTGACTGGCACATAATAGAATCATTTATGAGATGGAGTAGTTAATGTCGAGTCATCTTATTTATTAGAAAGGAGAATTTATTATGCCTCAAGCAATTTGGAATGGAGCCGTTCTGGCTGAAAGTAATAATACAACTGTTGTTGAAGGGAATCACTATTTCCCCAATGATTCTGTTAATTGGGATTATTTCCAGGACAGCAGCCATTCCTCGGTTTGCCCTTGGAAAGGGGTTGCCAGTTATTATGATATTGAAGTTGAAGGCCAGGTGAATCGAAATGCGGCCTGGTATTATGCCGATCCATCTGAGGCGGCAAAGCGGATCAAAGATCATGTCGCTTTCTGGCGTGGGGTGAAAGTCGTCAACGATGACGGCCGCTAAGTACGATATCAAAAAGTGGGTTGCTCATATTTCTAACCCGCAAATCGAACCCGGCTTTTGGATAACATGGAAAGTCCAATTTGAGTTGTTTTTTGGCTAGACGATACTTCACCCTATTTTTATTATTGGCTTCAATAATTGGGGTGGGCGCCTGTAGAAATGTCGAAGATGGTGCATCTTCTTTAGCGCTTTCCCCATCTCGTACACCACCTACCATTGCTCCTGTAACCGGGACGGCGGAAGCTGGGAAAACACCAATCCTTGAGATCCCTACTGCAAGCCCAACAGGCATTGTTTTCGCACCTACACCCGAAGTTGTCCTGCGAGGGACACTGCCCCTTTGCGGCCAAGTTCTTCCTATTTTGGCGCAAAACAATACAGTCCTGGTTGAAAACCTGGAACCGGACCCCCAGGCGTTGGCTGAATTACTGGAACGCGTGCCACAGGAGGCCTTACCGGCTTTAGAGCACCTGCTGGAAAACCCACAAACGGTTGGCCTGGCTGCTTATCGCCTGGGCGAAGAGGATCAAGGCGCTTTTCTAAATGATGACGTACCCATGCCCCTCGCTTCCGTAGTCAAGGTGCTGCACCTGGTTGCTTATGCGGAAGCGGTCTCGGATGGGACGCTTGATCCGACGAGCACGGTTTGGCTGGATGATCTGAATGCCTTTTATTTACCCAACACCGATCTGGGCGCTCATGAGCGGGCTTTGACCGCTTTACAGGAAAACGGCCGTGTTTTTGGCCAACCCCAGGCCATGTTATTAGATGGCGTACCTGGAATGATGATCAGTCAAAGCTCGAATGCGGCAACGGATTATTTGCATTTACTTCTAGGACAGCGCGAAATTGAAGAGACGGCCGTGGACCTTGGCTTACAAAACCAAACAGCTCCCTGTCCTTTCCTGGGGCAATTTTTAATCATGTCCAACCATATTTCAGCATATGATAATTCGTACCAGGCCTGGGAATCATATATGGCTAATCCTGAGCAATACGGGCGCGATGTGATGCTCTTGACAGAAATGTTCAACAACGATGAGCAGTTTCGCCAGGCGGCCGTGGATTGGCGCCAGCGAACGAGAGAGCCGAATGGCCAGGCGCAGCGCATGTTCAGCCATGCGTTCAACGCCCACGGCAGTGCGCGGGATTACGCCGGCCTCATGGCGCGTATTGCCCAAAACGGCCTGAGCAGTCCCGAAAGTAGTTTCACGGCCCGGCGCATTCTGGAATGGCCGATGCAATTCGACGCCAATCAAGCGCTTTTTTCAAATTTGGGCTATAAGAACGGCTCTCTGCCAGGAATTCTAACCACCGTATATTATGCTTACCCGCTAAGTGGCGGAAACCCGCTCGTGGTTGCCCTTTTTTATCGTGACCTGGAGCGCAGCACATATCGCCAGTGGCGCGATAATTTAGAGCATGACGAGTTTGCTCGCTGGTTGTTGTCTGACCCGCAGGCGATCCCCGCATTAGCAGCCGTTTTGCAAACAGAATAAAGAATCAGCTCTCTTTATTTCCGTTGGCGGCCAACCCATTATTGATGATACGGCCGTCCTGCATTTCCACCACACGTCGGGCAAATGACACAACGCGCGGATCATGAGTGGCGAAAACAAAAGCGGTTCCCGTTTCCTCGTTTAGACGGACCATGATTTCCATCGCCTGCTGCCCATTCTCCGTGTCCAGATTCGCTGTTGGCTCATCGGCCAGGATTAGCGAAGGATTGGTGGCCAGGGCGCGAGCGATGGCCACGCGCTGCTGCTGGCCACCGCTCAACTGATCCGGACGATGATTTATCCGGTCGGAAAGACCCACAGCTTCCAGTAATTTCATCACCCTTTCTTGGCGTTCGGAGGCTTTGATATTGTTCAGCAGCAGTGGCAGCTCAACGTTCTCATAGGCATTGAGCACGGGTACGAGGGCAAAAAATTGGAAAATGAAACCAATCGTCTCTTTTCTCAAATCGGCGCGTGCATTGGCCTTGTACTGGCTTACATCCTTGCCATTTATTTTGACAATACCGCTGTCCGGTTTATCCAGGACGCCCATTAATTGCAGCATGGTCGTCTTACCCGAACCAGAGGGACCGACGATTGTCGTGAATTCCCCTTCTTCGATTGACAGAGAAACATTATCCAACGCGCGTGTTTCCACCTCGCCAATGCTATAAATTTTTGTTGCATTTTCTAGTTCAATGACTGGCATTTGAATCCTTCTTTACTTAAAAATAAGTGTTTGTCTTGCACACTATCTGAAAAAACAGCTTTCACCTATAAAGCATGTAAAGCATTGACCGGTTCTAACCGCGCTGCGTACCAGGCTGGATAGATAGATACAAGAGACACAATAAAAAGCATCAATAGGGAGAGGGTCACGGCATCACCGGGGGCAAAAGCAGGATACATCTTGCTTCCCAGGGCAAGCCCTTCCACAGTACCCATAGCGTCCGCGCTGAATTCAATGCCTACATTTCCCAGGTAGGTCACCAGTACCGTACCTAGCATCAATCCCAAGGCGACACCGATTAAGGCCAGGATCACGGCTTCAAAGAGGACCATTAACATGATCTCCCGACCCTTCATGCCCAGTGAAGAAAGGATGCCCAGTTCACGCGTACGTTCAAACACGGACATTAACAAGGTGTTGGCAATTAAAACCGCAACAACAAGGATAACAATGATATAGAGTACATAGTAAAAGGCCCCGGCTGTTTCCATTAATGTCAGGACTAAGGCATTTAAATCTTCCCAGGTAAGGACCTGAACGCCGGAGACACTCAGATTCGCGGCAACATTCGCGGTGTCTTGCTGGTCATTGAGCATAATGATGATGCTGCTTGCTCTGTCACCGGTGTTGGTGAAAGCCTGTGCCTGAGCGAGAGGCATAATGACTGTGTTTTGGTCATAATTGACGATGCCCGTACTGAACAGGCCGGCAACGGTGAAAATTCCTTCATCGACCTGGCCGTTAGAGCCACCCATGGCCAGGCTGACCCGCTCTCCCACGCTGATATCCATATCTTCGGCCAGCCTACTCCCAATTAAAATTTGTCCCCGGTCATCCGGGGCCAGATAACGACCGGTCACCATACTCTCGCGAATTGGGGTATGAAAGGTGTCCGTAGGATCAATTCCGGTGACTTGCAACCCTGTTGATTCCCGAACGGTGCTAAGCACGCCGCTGGACCAAAGAACAGGCGCGGCCGATTGAACCTCGCTGATCGCTTCTACCTGGGCGACTAATTCAGCGGTGTCTGGCAGTAAATCACGAGACAACAGGCTTAATTTTTCTATTTCATAAGAATCATCACGCAGCTGCAAATGCCCGGTATTCAGCCGGATATTATCGCGCAGCCCATCGGCGACAATTCCGGCGATCAGGCTGCTCATCATAATCAGCACCATCATCCCTAAAGCAACTGCTAGAAGGGTTAACAATGTACGCCGGCGATTTCTGACTAAATCCCGGTAGGCGATTACCCACAATTTCTTAATTGCCATCACTCTTTTCCTAAATATGATGCAAGGACTCCGCCGGTTCGTTACGCGATGCCTGCCAGGCAGGGAACAGAGAGGCCAGGGCAGCAATGAACACGACAGCAATACCGTAAAAAATGATATTGGCGGCCGGAATGCTTGGATACAAACGATTGCCGATTAAAGTGGTGATGTCACCTGTCCCTTCTGCTAATGAATAATCAATGCCAACCTGGGCAATGAGCGTGACCAGCAGCCAGCTTAGGAAGCAGCCGATGATGGCGCCAACCAGGCCGATAAACATGCCTTCTAATAAAAACAACCCCATTAACTGATGTCCTTTCATACCTAATGCTGCTAACACACCCATTTCTCTGGTGCGCTCGTACACGGCCATCAACATCAAATTAAGAATCCCAATGCTGGCCATGAGCAGCACAATAAAACCAAGAACGGAAGTAAAAACACCTTTTTGAGCTAAAACTTCACCAATTTCCGGGCGTAAATCGTAAAAGGAATCAACCTCGTAACCGGTGAGGTCACCTTCCAGGCTTGATATGAGTTCTTCCTCCTGGCCAATCTGTTCCAATGTAATCGCTACTTCCGTCTCCTGGTCACGCAAGTTATATAGGGTCTGGGCGACGGGCAAATTAATATATACCAGCCCTTTTTCGGCATCGCCGAGACCAAGGTCAAAAATGCCGACAATGGTCATCGAACGCTGGCGCATTGATTGATCTTTGCGCTTGCCCAATAACGTGATGCGATCTCCAACCGAAGCATTTAACAAATCTGCCATTTCTTGACTGATGAGGAGCGAGTCACCATCTTCACTTGTTAAAAAGCGACCCGCATTGATATTTTCGGCAACCAGACTGACCGCGGCTTCATTGTCCGCTTGGATTGCCGTAATGCTTACCGGGTATGACCCTTCGCGGCTGCTAATCATTCCGCCTGTGTTGATGCGTTTAGACGCATTAACAACGTTCGGTTTTTCATTGACTTTGGAAATGACGAAATCCGAATTATCCAGGGGCAATAAGGGTAGTTTGCTCGATTTATCGCGAAACCCAGGGGCATGGACCTGGACGTTACCCCCATACAGTCTTACGGCATTGCTGTAAATAGCCTGATCGGATCCCCTAATTATCGCATCCATGAAGATGAGCAGGATCATACCCAAAACGATGGCGATGGTGGCAATTAAAGTACGTCGCCAATTACGCCACATATTGCGCCAGGCCATTATTAAATATTTGACCATAACATTATCTCCTTATCACCAGGTTATAAAAAGGACTATATTTCAATGGGAAGCGTATACCATTGCCGGCACCTGGTTTGCTGCCTTTTGTTTATGCACACTCGATTCAAACCATTGTTTTAAGATATCGAACTCATAGATATTTATCGATCCTTCCGGCGCACCTAGTAATCGCTCTATTGAATAATGTGTGACCTGGATCTTTCGATGAACATCGCTCCAGGCTTTTTCATCGGTGTTGTTTTCCAGTAGCATGCTGGCCAGACTATCACCAAGAGATTGCCCAACTTCAAAGAGAACCGAACTTACTTCATCAGGATAACGGGTTTGAAAGCAACCTTCTTTTACGCCCTGGCGGATAATCTTGCTCAGCGAGGGGGTCGTGATGGAAAGGGCGGCCGCTTTTAGTTTGTGACGAAATAAAACATTATCGTCATTGTAAAAAACCTGCATCAGGTCGATCAGGAAGTCTTTGTTTTCAATTTTCCAACTCCCAATTGTGGAGAAGTAAAGATGAAATTTTTCAAGCGCGTTCAAATCTGCGTCCTCAACAATAGGTTCAACCAACTGAACTATGTGCACAATCATTCTTTCTACTAACTCATCTAGCAGTTCAATTTTCGATGAGAAGTAATGGTAAAACGTGCCTTTGGCAATGCCCACACCGTCTATAATGTCGCGGATGGATGTCTGTTCATACCCCTTGGCATAAAAAAGTTCCTGGGCTTTATCAAGTATTTCGTTGCGCCTAACTTCGGGCGCTTTTACGGTTCTGCTCATGTGGATCTCCTTGGTTTTTCATTCCAAATCGAACATGACCGACCGTCGGTCTATTGGCAATATTATCAATTTTCCCCCCTTTGTCAATATTATTCTCATCAAAATTCGAGAATCCTCTGCTATGATAGGGAACAAAAGCGAGTCGTTTGACGTTTAGGAATTAGTATTTCAATTTTCTTCAGGAGACGGCCATGTCTTTAAGATACGCAAAACTGCTCATCTTTTGGGGAGTTGCCTTTATCGTTTCACTTTTCTTGATCTTTACAGGATTTGGAAATGAATTTCCGTTAGGCTCCGATGGAAGCAACGGTTCGGACCTGATACCCTTGGATCCGGATGAGCCTGAGGAGCCGGAGGATGAAGGCGCCAATCTGAATATCATCTTGGGTGTGGTTTCGGCCGTGACCTCCGGTGCCGGTTTCATAGTCACGACCATATTCGCATTGCGAGATGACCGGCGTGAAACAGCGCTGCACGAATTGCAGATCAAAAACCTCAAGCAAGAAATTGAACAAAAGGATTTGGAGATTAAAAAACTGCGCCAGGAACGAGAACCATACGACACTGGCGACGGTTAACCATACCTTCTTTACCGATTGGACGCCTTCCAGGGGCTGCGTTATGATCAGCCTTAGTGACGAAGACATGATGGAAGAGAGGTTCAACAGCAGCCAGGTACAGTATCGTGGAGAGCCGGTCCCACAATTTAATCGACTTTATCTGTGGGCAGCCATCATCGCTGGAGCGTTAACTGTAGTCGGTGCAGCCCTTTTTTGGGAGAGGGCCAATCCAACGGCCGCTCAAGCCATCTTCGACAACCTGGTAGAGGTTGACAGTGAACAGTCGCGCATTGATACGGCTTTGCCAATTCCTAAGGGAGATTTAACCGTTTCCCAAAGCTTTGTCGCCGGCCATGATGGTTTGCAAGAGATTGAAGTGACGTTGGCACGCTACGGAGAAGAAGCGGATGCCGGGGACGGCCGTTTAACACTGCGGCTGTTTGATGAAAATGGTGATGTGCTGGTGGAAGAGACATTGTCCACAGCCACCGTCATCCACAACCAGGAATTCCGTTTACCTGTTTCCCGCCAGAACGATTCGGCCGGACAACCATACACCTTGCAGATCAGCGGCAATGAAGAAAACCTGGTATCGGTGTGGGGATACAGTTTGGATGTTTATCCGGACGGGCAGATTATCATCAGCGGGGCGGATAATGAACCAGATACACAGGCAACTGCTGCGCAGGATCTGCGATTCTTGACTCGATATCAGCTTACGGTGCGGGGGGCGCTGCAAGGACTTGGTGCAGCTTTATATGCAGAAGGATTGTTTATTGTCCTGGCCTTAATGATGCTGCCCATGCCTGGCTGTTTACTGCTGCTGCTCTTTCATTACCGCTGGGTGGGGACGCTCAAGAAAGAAGAAAACAGGGGTAGCGATGCCTGGCCCTGGGATCCGGCCGTCTGGTGGGCTGCGGCGCTCGCTTTAGGCATCGCTACCTGGCCCTTAATCTGGATGTGGTTGACCCTGGCCGGCGGCGCATGGGCACCCTGGTCCCTTTCCCTTGTGCTAATTGCCGGGTGGTTGGCTGTGCTCCTACTATGGTTGCGCGATAGAAATGAGCGCCGCAACAGGGTGCATAAAGCCCAGGATATACAATCTCTCGCCCCTCATCCGCCGCTGACAATGTCCTGGCGTCCGGTTCACCTGGTCTTGCTGGCGATTCTCCTGGCGGGCTTTGCCGTACGAATATTGGCGGTTCGTGATGTCAGCTTTCCCCCTTGGGTCGATTCCAGCCGGCACGCGTTGATCACGGCCGTGATGTCTTCAAGCGGGCAAACGATCGCGGATTATGAACCTTACCTGCCGGTGGATCGTTTTCCCTATCATTTCGGCTTTCATACGTTAGCAGCCAATTTATCAATTGTCAGCAATTGGTCTTTGCCTCGTTTGCTGCTCAATTTTGGCCAATTGTTAAATGCCCTGGTTCCCCTGGCGCTTTACGCGGCCGTTTGGCTCTTTATTCGCCGGCGCGCGCCGGCCTTGCTCGCCGCGTTCTTAGTTGCTATCCCTTTCTTTTTCCCGGCCTATTATGCGACCTGGGGGCGCTTCACACAGTTAACGGCAGTTTTTCTTTTACCCATTCTATTGGCCCTCACCTGGCGTCTCATCCGGGATAATGGTGGGTGGCAGCGCATGTGGTGGTTCGTGGCCTTGCTGGCGGCTGGTTTATTTTTAACCCACTTCCGCGTGTTTCTTTACTATTTGCCGTTTCCCTTGCTTGTCTGGATTTTTAGCCGGGGACGAAACACACGCTGGTTAGCTGCGGCGGTCGCGTTTGGGGTTTTGCTGTCGGCACCTCGCCTTGTGCAGCTTGTCATGGATTCCAATCCGATTCAACGCATTGGCCAGACTATTCCTAATTACAATAATTTCCCAACAAACTATGTGCAGACCGGTTGGGAACAGGCCTTTATCGCCGCTGCTTTGGCCGGTGTTGTCTTATTGATAGTTGCCTTGTTCCGGCGCAGAACCTGGGCGACGGCGCCCCTTCTATTATTGTTATGGGTAGGAATACTATTCTTGCTGCTATCGGCCGATAGAGTGGGCCTGCCCCTTACATCCCTGGTCAACCTCAACAGTATGTATATCATTCTGTTTGTGCCCCTGGCCATTTTTTTAGCCCTGCTTTTCGCTCCTTTGTGGAACTGGCTGGTCGAGCAGCATTGGCTCTTACAGACCGTAGGCGCTCTCATCCTGGGAGCCTTGGTTGGCGGGATGTTGTTGTTTGGTGTTCGCCAGCAGATCACGATTTTGAACGCCCAAACGATTCTCGCGAAGGAGGAAGATTTAATTGCTTTGCAATGGTTGGATGCCAATCTGCCGGCTGATACTACGTTGGCTGTCAATAGCTGGCAGTGGTTGGGCGAGACCTGGGCAGCGGCCGATGGTGGGGCCTGGATTGTTCCGTTGACCGGGCGGGCAGCAACGACGCCGCCCATCGACCATATTTATAATCCTGATCTCTTCCGCTTTGTGCGCGAATTCAATCTAGATGCCGCAACTCAATCTGATTGGTCTGACCCGGCACAGGCCCAATGGTTGAAAGAACAAGGTATTACCCATATATTTGTGGGTAAAAAAGGAGGGTATTTCGACCCGGCAGTTTTATCACGTAACCCGCAATTGGATATGGTCTTCGGTCAAAATGGGGTATTCATTTTCGCTGTTGGGGGTTAAGTAAATATTCGAGCCGTATTTGCTGATAACGCAGTGCGGCATTATAATCTTCCCGTTCTTTAGATAATAGAAAAGAGGTGAAAACCACGGATTTCGGATGTCGTAATCGCGAAATCCTTTTCGCGTTCCGGGGTGCGCGATTTGAAATGACGTAACCGCGAAATCCTTTTCGCGTTCCGGAGTTAACAAATGAACCTTTTTCTGAACGATTTGTAAAATTGAATAAACTCTTATTAGTAAAAAATTGAGGAGGTCAATGAATGAAAGTTGTTGTTTGTGTAAAACAAACCCCCAGCACAACAGCCAGTTTCTCCGTTGAGGATGGCGTTGTCAGTTGGGAAGATCCCGGTGGAAAACCCAATGTTGTGAATCCCTGGGATGAATATGGAATTGAGGAAGCCATCCGGCTGAAAGAAGAGCATGGCGCAACCGATGCCATCGCTATCTCAGTTGGTGATGAGGCGAGCGAGGAAGCGTTAAAAACCTGTCTTGCTATGGGTTGCACAGAAGCGATCCTTGTTTCTGATGAATCGTTTGCCGGCTCGGATTCTTTAGGTACGGCACGTATTTTGGCAGCGGCGATTAACAATGTCGGTGATGTCCAAATTGCTTTGTTTGGTAAGCAGGCCATTGATGGGGACAGCGGGCAAACCGTTGTGCAAACCGCCCGTAAGTTGGGCTGGACTCCGTTAACGTCGGTTGCGGCTATTAAAGAGGTCGGTGATGGCAGCATTACCGTTGAGCGTTTAACTGATGAAGGTAAAGTTTCGGTGACGGCGCCATTACCGGTGGTGTTAGGCACGGTAAAAGAGTTGAATGAGCCTCGCTATCCTTCCTTTATGGGTATTCGCAAGGCTAACCGGGCGAACATTCCTACCTGGACGGCCGCCGATTTGGATGTCAATGGCCAGGTTGGCCCCTCTGCCAGCAAGGTGGATTGGTCCCATGTTTATTCTTTGCCACCGCGTGAAGGTGAAGTCGAGATGATTGAGGCTGATTCCGTTGAGGAACAGGCCGATATTTTGGCTGATAAGTTGTTCGAGGAGAAGGTGATATGAGCGGCGTATGGGTTTTTGTGGAAAACCGAGATGGTCAAATCAGCACAATCAGCAAGGAAGCGATCGGCGCTGCCCGCCATGTTGCGGATGAGTTAGGCGAAGATTTAACCGGACTTGTCTTTGGTGCAGGCGTTTCCGCTGTTGCCGATGCGGCGTTTGATTTGGGCTGTGACGAGGTTTTGGGCGCTGATGATGAAACGCTCAAGGACGGCCGCGTGGAAGCCTTGGGCCCTCTTGTTGTTGAAATGGCCGAAGAGCATGAACCGGATGTAATTATCGCCGGAGCGTCCATCCTGGGACGAGATTTAACGGCCTGGGCCGCCGCCGATCTAGACACCGGCCTTGTAACCGATTGCACGGCCCTGGAAGTGGACGATGATCGCGTGAAGGTGACCCGGCCGGTCTACGCCGGTAAGCTCCTATCAACTGTTTTTGTTACCGAGGGAACGCAGGTGGTCAGCTTACGCAGCCGGGCTTTCCCCCAGGCTGAGTCTACCGGCAATACCGGAACGGCCGAGTGGGTCGATCCTGTTGTTGATGAGGATGATATTCCCAGTAAGGTCGTCGGCTTTGAAGAAAAAGCAGGCGGTGTTAGCTTGACAGATGCCAGCATTATCGTCAGCGGCGGCCGCGGCGTTGGTGGTCCTGAGGGATATGAACCACTGCGTGAACTGGTTGAAACTCTGGGCGCGGCGCTCGGTGCCTCGCGCGCGGCCGTGGATGCCGGTTGGATTCCCTACGAGCACCAGGTTGGCCAAACCGGTAAAACCGTCAGCCCTGACCTTTATATCGCCTGCGGCATCAGTGGCGCTATCCAGCACCAGGCCGGTATGCGCACGTCCAAGATCATTGTTGCGATCAACAAGGATGCGGATGCGCCTATTTTCAAATTGGCGCAGTATGGAATCGTTGGAGATTTGTTTGAGGTGGTCCCGGCGTTGAATGAAGCGTTCCAGAACCGACTTTAACCATCATTTAATACACTGATACTAAAATATATTTACAAAGAAATTTGACAACTTTTTATTAAATGGCTTTCGCCAATCTTCAAGTGAAAAGTTGTCAAATTTTAGGTAACATAATGTTTAATTTAGTAAGAATTCAATAGAGTCCAGCCCAAAATGGCTGGGCTTCTTTATTAAATGGAAACGTAAGCTGCTTTGCGGTCCCGACGGCGGGCCAGTTCATTGCTATAATCTTGACCCAATGTGCCGGCGTGGTTTTTAGCCCATTGGGTCAAGACGGTGCTGCCCGCTGGTGGGGCATCGACGTAAAGCAAATCGGCCATCAAACCCTCAATTTCCTCTTTGGTAATCAGCACGTCATCCAAGATTTTGCTGAGAAGACGGCCGAGTATCAGGCCCAGACCCGGCGGTAAGGAGATGATAGGTCTTTCTTTTCCGATGATTTGACCGATCGTTTGGACTAGTTCCCGGTAGGTAAATGGTTCCGGTCCAATGGCGTTGATAATGACGTCTTTTCTGCCCTGCCCCTGCTCAACAGCTAATTGGGCCAGATCATCAACATAGATGGGCTGTAAGCGGTACTGGCCATCACCAAAGATGCCAAACACGGGGAACTTGCGCAGCAGCCAGGCGATGTTGTTGATTAAGATGTCCTCTTTGCCATACAAGACGGTCGGCCGCAAGATAGCATAAGAAATCCCCGTTGCTTTTAGCGTTTCTTCCAACTCTGCCTTTCCGCGGAAATATTCCAATGGAGAATCTAAAGATGGATTGGTGATACTGACATGAACAATGCGCTCTACACCGGCTTCTTTGGCAGCGACAAACAAGACTTTCGTATTTTCAACGGCCGACGCATGCTGAAAGGTAGCATGATTAAAGCGGACCCAATAGGTATTATAAAGCACGGACACCCCTTGTAATGATTGCGCCAGCTTCTCAGGGTTGTCAAAATTAAAGCGATAAGCGGGAATCTGGTCGCCAAAGGGGTTTTTACGCTGTGGTGAATTGGTCAGGGTTATGACCTGGTGTCCATCTTTTAACAGCCGCCTGGCAATATACTTGCCAGAGTAACCATATGCGCCAGTAACTGCATGAATGTATTTTTCAGACATTTACATTTGCTCCTTATTGTTTGACTTACCAAACATATTACGCACCGAATTAACGCGTAGATTGTCCAAAGCTAAAAACGTGGCCACGATATTGTCCAGGGAATTAAAAAAGCGCTGCATATTTTCCATACGCTGCTGATAAAAATGGGCCAGATCGGCATTGGCCGCTGTCTCATCAGCACTTTTTACAAGATCCAGGCTTTCATTTACCGTGTTCAACGCGAGAGCAAATTCACTTTTCTCCCGCTCACGAAGCACCCCTTTAACGATCTTCCAAAAGTCCGCTTCTGCTTCGTAATAATCTTTACGATCACCGACACGGATCTGTTTGTGGACCATGCCCAGGCGCTCCAGGGTGCGCACATTAGTACTCACCGAACCTTTCGTGATTCCCACCTGTTCTACAATTTCATCAAGGGAGAGGGGTTGGGGAGAAAGATAAATGGCGCCAAATATGGCACCCATCGCCTTAGGAAAGCCCCAAAAATTACTGATCCGGCTCATACCCTGGATAAAATTCTGTCGCGCTTCTTGAAGTTCCGGGTCCATAACTTTCCTTTTAATTACAACGTTTAGTATAAACTAAACGAAGTATACAATGCGCTATCCCATTTGTCAATGGTGCGTTTTATTTGAGTTGGTATGTAGCGCGATCAGCGTGCCCTTTGGGTATTGCCAATTCGCGCCTGCCGATTTACCAAATCGGCCATTAAAGTTTCATTTTACCAATTTGAAATACAATCTTTGTAAACTTATACAGGCGCGCGGGTGTGACCCATTTTTTACGCAGAGGGTACCTTTAAATTTTGAACCGCATTCCTATTTCAGCCCCTCCTTGACAAGAACATAGGTTCTATGTAACATAACCCCTAAATCATAACCCTCTGTTGAATGGGTCCGGGGCCGGCCCATCCTCTGACCTTTCAACCAAGAGTCATGATCGATATTGTTTCTAGAATAAAAAAAACAATATCGAATATCTCAGGAACATTTATTCACCGCGAAATGTTGAACTGCACCCGGCGCGCCAATTTAGATCGTTTAACTTCGTGTTATAATTCTTGAGATATAGTTGTGGTTGGGAAAAATGTTCAACGGATCACGCTTTTCAGCGCTTAAAAATAGGCACTCATTTGGAAAATGAAGAACGAAATCTAAAAAATTTAGAAGGGCGGGTTGTTAAGGCATTAAGCGGGTTTTTTACAGTGGACACGGCGCAGGGACCCGTTGTCAGCCAGCTTCCGGGACGGTTAAAGAAGGAACGCCTGGACACGGATATTGTCACTGTTGGCGATTGGGTTACGATCTCGCTCAATGATGATGGGACAGGGTCCGTGGAATCAGTAGCCGAGAGACAATCCGTCCTTTCTCGCTCGCGCCCCAGCGCTTATAATGTACGCCGTTTGGCTGTCGATCGTGAGCAGGTTCTTGTGGCTAACCCTGACCAGGTGGTCATGGTCTTCTCTATTAAAAAGCCTAAGACGAGGTTACGTAAGCTGGATCGTTTCCTGGTGGTTGCTGAAATCAATGATTTACCGGCCGTTATCTGCGTGAATAAAATTGACCTGGTGAAAAGCATCGCAGAGGCGCGGGACATGTTTCAAGTCTATGAAGATATCGGTTATCAGGTCATTTACACCAGTGTCAAGAGCGGCGAAGGGATCGCGCAGTTGAAAGATATACTGCGGGACAAAATATCAGTGCTCACCGGTTCTTCCGGGGTGGGCAAGTCCAGCCTGCTCAACAGCATCCAACCCGGTCTGGGCCTCAGCGTGCGCGAAGTGAGTGGATCGACGGAAAAGGGCGTGCATACCACGCGTCATGCGGAGATGTTCCCTTTGGATGAGGGGGGATATGTGGTGGATACTCCTGGAATTCGCGGGATTGCTTTATTTGATGTTGAACCTGAAGAGTTGGACGCATATTTCCGGGAAATCGCGCCTCTTGTCACCGATTGTCAATTTAGCGATTGCACCCATCGTCATGAACCGGGCTGTGCCGTCAGAAAAGCAGTGGGGGACGGCCGTGTCTCACCTGCCCGCTATGACAGCTACTTACGTCTGCGTGAGGAGCAAGAAGATTTGGAAGAAAGGTTGTACTGATCAGTCTGAGGGCAGATGCTGAGGGCCAAAATGTTCCGGCAGCAGATGATGCAAGGTGGTCTCACGTACATTTCCCCGCCCATCTGCCAGTAAAACTGGAATGTCTCCGGCAAATTCAACCAGCGTTTGGCGGCATATACCGCAGGGAGAGCCTAAATTACTGGTGCACACGGCGACAGCCAGAAACCGGTGGACTCCTTCCGACACAGCTTTAACCGTTGCTGTACGTTCCGCGCAGATGGTTCCACCGTAAGAGGCATTTTCCACGTTTACTCCGGTAACAATCCGCCCATCCTCCGTCAATACGGCCGCACCTACTTTATAATTGGAATATGGGGCATAAGCAGCCTCACGTGCCGCACAAGCCGCATCGACGAGATCCTTTTTCTGTTTTTCACTGACCATTTTTCTCTCCAATCGCCTAGAAAATCGCTGTTATCCAATCTAGTAATTGGGTTTGTAGTAACGGCTTATGAATCTTGTTTATTTAAATGGGTAAACCTCGTAACCGCGACATCCATTTCGCGCTCTAGTAACGAGGAATGGAATCCTCGGTTACGTTTACCTATTTATTTTGTAAAGCTTAATTAGCCGTTGAACCGCTAAAGCGGTTACTACGAACCATCAATTGTTAAAATACGAGGCGTGCAATCCGGGTGCCGCGTAAAGGATTACCTGATGATTGAGAAGGGCGGAATGATGGTATTATCAGTTACCTTTCCATTTTCCACAACTGCCGACTCAATATGGCAGGCGGAGCCAATGTGAGCATTACGCAGAACAGTATTGGGGCCGATCACACAGTCATCACCGATAACGGTTTGCCCCTGAATGTAACTGTTCGGCCAAATAATAGTGTCCTGGCCGATGCTTACGTCCAGGTCAATGTAGGTTGAATGGGGATCAATGATGGTCACCCCATTGTCCAGCCAATAGTGATTGACCCGTTCCCGAAACGCTTGATCGACGGCGACTAACTCCTGTCGTGTACCTGCACCCAGACATTCTTCCATATCCTCAACAGCCAGCGCCTCGACGGATAATCCTTGAGCTACCGCCTTACCGATCATATCCGTTAGGTAATACTCCTGGCTACTGCGCGCCTGGCGCAGGGGCAGATCATCAATATGCTTCCAAAGCCAATCTGCGTCGAAACAGTAGACCCCAACATTTAACTCGCGAATGGCTAACAGGTCGGCCGTATTGGTTCGCTGTTTGGCCTCGGCAACTTCAACGATTTCCTGCACCTGTCCTTTTTCGTCCCGCACCACGCGGCCGAAACTGCTGGGCAGCTCACCCAGTACAGACAGCATGGCTGCTGCGGCGTTTGCCGATCGCTGCCTGGCCGCAAGGCGTTGCAGGGTTTCCGCACGCAGCAAAGGCATATCCCCATAGGTAATAATGACCTGGCCGGCGCGGCCCTGTAACAGCGGTTTGGCCATCTGGGTCGCGTGCCCTGTGCCTAACTGCTGGGGCTGGATAACATAGCTGGCTTTTTGACCGAACAATGCTTGCACACCACTTTCACCGGGACCAACAACCAGAATCGGAGGCAGGTCACTCACGGCCTGGGCTGCTTCAAAGACATGCTGAACCATCGGCTTGCCACCGACCTGGTGCAAAATCTTCTGCTTTTTTGATTTCATTCGCTTGCCTTGGCCGGCGGCAAGAATAACGATGGCCAGGGTCATGAACCTGCTCCGGATTACTGGATATAGGTCTAGTAACCCGACACTTTCACAAAGAGAAGATTAATTGGACGCTGATTCACGCTGCTGACGCTGAATTTTTTGTTTTTATCGGCGTAAATCCGCTCTTGTCCGCGTCCACTTTCTAAACTGTCGGGTAGCTAGGATATGGGTCAATAAAAAAGGACTGAGTAAACTGCTACTCAGTCCAACAAAACTGGGGCGGAAGGATTCGAACCTTCGAATGGCGGATTCAAAGTCCGCTGCCTTACCACTTGGCGACGCCCCATCAAGACGGGCAAATCGTAGCACAACGACCTGTAATTAGCAACTGCACCGGCCGGATATTGACACGCTTCTTAGGACAGCTCTTGCCGGCCTGCTAATGCTCTGCCTAAGGTAATTTCGTCCGTATATTCCAGGTCGCCGCCAACAGGCAGCCCCCGGGCTAAACGGGTTAATTTGACGCCTGTATCGACCAGGCGTCGTTGCAAGTAGAGTGCGGTCGATTCCCCTTCTAATGTTGGATTGGTAGCCAGGATCACTTCGGCAAATTTGCCCTGTTGTACGCGGCGTACCAATTCCTCAACCTTCAAATCTTCCGGTCCGATGCCCTCTACGGGAGAGATCGCGCCGTGCAGAACGTGATAACGGCCGTCAAAAGCGCGCGAGCGCTCAATAGCTAAAACATCCAGCGGTTCTTCGACAACACAAAGTAGCTGTTCATCACGTGTTTCATCGGAGCAAATCAGACAGGGATTATCCTCGGTGATGTTGAAGCAGATGGAACAAAATTGGGTGCGTTCCTTCAAATCGCGCAGCGCCTCGGCCAATTCCAGCGCCTGGTCGTTGGCGGCGCGCAGCAGATAGAAAGTGAGCCGCGAGGCAGACTTGGGTCCAACGCCGGGCAACCGGGCAAATTCATCAATGAGCCGTTGCACCGGTTGGGGTAAAACATTACGCGCCACAATTAACCGAGACCCAGCCCGCCGAGCATCTCATTCAAACCGCCCATATCGCTGGTGATGCCTTCCATTTTCTCGGCCGACATGGTCTGCGATTGTTCGATGGCTGAATTAATGCCGGCGACAAGCAAGTCTTGCAGCATTTCCACGTCATCCGGATCTAAGAGTTCAGGGTTGATTTCTATTGACTTGACCCGCTGGTGTCCGGAAATAACAATGGAAATTGCGCCTCCGCCGGCCGTGACGGTTACGGTTTCGTTTTCCAGGGCAGCCTGCGCCTCAGCCATTTCCTGCTGCATTTGTTGAAATTGAGCCATCATATTGGCCGGGGAGGATTTTTTCTTTTTTGATTTACTGCGATAAGGTCTTTTTGCCATTTAAATCTCCTTCTTAATTTTCTTCTTGCACAACGCCGCCCAGTTCTTTCGCCAAAGCTTCCATATCTTCGCGGCTGATCGGCACTGTATAATCACTTGTGATGACGCAGCGAACAGCGCAATGGGCGCCGAGTAATTGCGAAAAGCTATCGCCGATGATCGCTGCCCCATGCTCTGTTTTATCAAATTTCTCTTTAAAAATGGGGAAGTCAAAACCGAGAATAATCATATCCCCTTCAACCCCCAGGGGCTTGCTCATAGCCAGCAAAGGGGGTAGATTCTTGTCTTCTTGACCTACCTGGTTGATCATTTCCCGCCATTTTGCTTTCACATTTTCCAGGGTTATATGATTTTTTACACTTTCAGTTTCTGGTAAAGGTTGAGAAACCTTTTCTTCATCAATTGCATTTATTGTGTAAATTTCGGAACGGGAGTCATCCTTAACCACCTCTTTCGCTGCCGGCGCCTCGTCAGGTTCTGTATCCTTTTGCCGGCTGACCTGACCCTCAACCTGTGGTGTTACTTCGTGCTCTTGCTGAGTTTTGCCGGTGAAAATTGGGGCAGGTGTGTCAGGCAGAAGTTCCATAAAGGCCAGCTCCAGCGGCAGTTGTGGCTGCCATCCGCTCAGAGGTTGCAAAGCAGCTTCCTGGAATCGCTTGACGGCCTTGATCAACGCCTGGCGTGGAGCGCGTTGGGCCTGGGCCAGGATAGTCTCTTTGTAATCTCCGGGAATCTCTAAATTCAAATGTGGGCCGGCAGCTTGCAGGATTAAAATCGTGCGCAGGTGGTCCACCATCTGGCGGCAAAACTGCCGGGGGTCGGTGCCGGTTCTCAGGGCCTCGTTGATGATGCCCAACCCTTCTGCTCCCGTGGCGTTCAGCCAGGCATCTGTCAAGGCGATGACGGAAGCGTTAGCCGCCGTACCCAAGATCATTTGGGTTCTATCCAGGGTGATCGTATCTCCCGGTGTAATCACCAACTGGTCCAATAAGCTTTCCGCATCGCGCGCACTTCCCGCACCTTGTCGGGCGATCAGCTCTAAGGCTGCCGGTTCGATGGTTAGTGACTCTTTTTCAGCCAGCCAGGCCAAACGGCCGCTGATTTCACTTAATGATAGCAGGCGGAAATTAAACTGCTGGCAGCGCGATTTTATTGTGGCCGGGACTTTATGCTCTTCGGTAGTGGCCAATACAAATATGGCGTGGGCCGGCGGCTCTTCCAATGTTTTTAAAAGGGCATTGAAAGCGGCCGTGGATAACATATGTACTTCATCAATGATGTAAACCTTGAACCGGCCCATATTGGGGGCAAAGTTGATTTTATCCCGCAGATCACGAATATCATCCACCCCCGTATTGGAGGCGGCGTCAATCTCGATTAAATCCAGGAAGCGCCCTTCATTGATGCTCCCGCAAACAGAACAGCGATTGCACGGTCGGATCGATTGATCCTCGTCCAGGCAGTTGACAGCTTTAGCCAATAAGCGGGCTGTTGTTGTTTTACCGGTCCCACGTGGGCCACAGAATAAATAGGCATGGCCAATGCGGCCCGAAGCCACGCTGTTTTGCAGTGTCCGGGTGATATGATCCTGGCCGACAACCTGGTCAAATCTGGCAGGCCGCCATTTGCGGTAAAGAGCTTGAGACATCAAGTCAAGTTTAGCACTCGACCAGGGGGCAAGCAAGACGTCCAATGCTCGGCGTAAAACTAGTAAAATAACCCGGCATTGCCGCCAGTATGAATAAATAAAACGCTATCACCTGCAAAAGCTCCCTCTCTCGCATAGTGGAGTAGTGCAGCGGCCGCTTTTCCAGTATAAACTTGGTCGAGTAGTATTCCCTCCAGAGTTGCAAACAGATTTACAGCGCTGTCACCTTCTTCGGAGGAGGTCGCATATCCTGGACCGATGAAATTGTCATCGACAAAAATCTTTGTTTCATCATGTCGAATTCCGAGCATATTAGCAGTAGACAAGGCAAGTTCACGAATGCGCTCGATCTGTACACTGGATTTAAGGGAGGCGCTTATGCCAAGAATGCGGGTGTCATATTTACCTAAACATTGGCCTAATATAAGTCCTGCTTGCGTGCCTGCTGAGCCTGTGGAATGGATAATGTGTGAAAAGTGAACACCTGAACGGGAAGAAAAGTCGAGGATTTCATGAAACGTATGGACATATCCAAGTACTCCAATCGAATCGCTTCCTCCCGGATGCAGTTCATACACAGCTTTCCCGTTTGTTTTCAACGATTCCACCAGATGGCTATAGACATCTGGTAATGCGCTCTTACCATCAGGCACATAATGGATTTTAGTATCATATTGACTAAAAATAGCTTGGCTCGCAGGATTTTGTTCGGATTCGGTGCCGACTAGAACGACGTGGAGATCAAGTCCGCATACACTCCCCGCTACGGCAGCATTTCGACTGAAACTAGTAGCTTTCATTGTGACGAGTGTGTTTGCTTTTTTATCAAGCGTGTCTCCGATGAGATAATCGAGTTTTCTCGTCTTATTTCCTCCAAGGCCAAACCCCGTCAAATCATCTCGCAAGATGTAAATATTGTGTCCCAGGTGTGCTGAAAGCTGAGGTAATTTGTGAATTATGGTAGGAACCTGTAGGAGATTTGCACGAGGATATTTCGCCAAGAGGCTTGGAATTATGTTGCTATATTCATCCATGCTTCACCTTCAAAAGAGGTATGTAGAATATTATATCCTAACGATTATTCAATGGACGATAAATCTATAAAACCAACTCTCTGAAATTCCAAAAAATGATAACTATTGGTATGTTGCTCTTTGTGGTCATCCTGGCCTTCAGGATTAATGCAGCTTTTGTTTAGTTTATCCGAATAGCCGTTGGTTGGTTTGTACCCATGTGAATAGGTCGGCGATACCAGTAGGCGGAGAAATTGTGGGCTGCCAGTTTAGTATTTTTGCGGCTTTCTCTATATTGGCGACGAAGACACGCTGATCGCCAGGCCGCCATTCACCGCGGACAATGGGGATTGGATACCTGGCTAATGATTCTAGCAGTGGCTGAAACTCGGCCCAGATAGAAAGTGTGTTTGCAGGGCCACCGCCTAAATTGAATACTTCTCCCTTAATTTGATCGATTTTCTCAATCCCTAACTCGTAGGCGCGAATGAGATCGGTGACATGTAATAAGTCACGGATTTGTTTGCCGTCGCCATAAATATTGATCGGCCGTTTCATGATTGCCGCGATGACAAAATGGGCCACCCAGCCTTGATCTTCCACGCCGAATTGGCGACGGCCATAAATGCAGGATTGGCGAAACGTGATAGTTTTCAACCCATAAATGCGCGCATAATCCTGCGTATATTGATCACCGCTTCCTTTTGAACAGCCGTATGGGGAATGGAAATCCAAAGGATAGCTCTCTGGAATACCCTGCGGGTAATCAGCGTACACATACCGCGACTCTTTTTCCAGGATGCGCAGCTCTTCCATGCCGCCATAAACTTTGTTGGTTGATGAGTAAATGAAAACAGCATCCGGGCATTGATGCCGAACCGCTTCCAAGACATTAAAAGTGCCAAGGGCGTTGATCTCAAAATCTTCCCTTGGATCTTGCACAGAGGTCGTAACTGCTACCTGGCTGGCCAGATGCAGCACGGCATCCGCTCCGGGAATTGCCTTTTCCAGTTCCGAATCGTTACGTATGTCTCCACGAACAACCTGTAGATTTTTGCGCCCATGTTTTTTCAGCAGCCAATCCAGGTTGGCCTGGCTGCCAATGCGGGAAAAATTGTCGTAAATGGTGACTGAATGACCCTCTTGCAGGAAATGATCGGCACAGTTGCTGCCGATGAAACCGGCGCCACCGGTGATGAAAAGCTTCATGATAGATCCTTTGTTACCTGTGGTTTATTATCAAGCCCGATGAACCAGGCTGTTCTGTTATTTATACAGGCCCCTGTTCATTATTGCGCACCAGATAGATGAACAAACAAGTTCTCACGCTTCTCATTCAGAAACTGCCGGTAGGCTGGATTCGATTGTAATAAAATGGTCATAAGCACAGCGTCCTCCCTGGTATCCCGATAATAACCCTTTCTGTTACCCACCACTTCAAAACCGTATTTAGCATACAACTTCTGCGCCCCAACGTTATTTTCGCGAACTTCCAGCGTAGCTAATGTGGCATCATGCGTGTAAGCCATAAATAACATATTGAGCAGCAGCAGTTCCCCCAATCCACATCTTCGCTTTTGGCGTGCGACAGCAATAGTGCTGATGTGGATTTCGTCAGCTATTAGCCAATATCCGGCGTACCCTAATAACTGTGCTCCTTCACCGGCCGTTTCTTGATCAAGTGCCTGGTAATGGGCGAGCTGGTTTTCGGTTAACTCATAGCGAAAAACGTTTTCTTTTGTCGGTGTGGGAAAGGATTGTTTTTCAATTTCGATAACAGCCGGGAGATCTGCAAGTGTCAAAGGACGCAGGTCATAGGGAGGCGGAGGAGTTAATATGCTCACGATTTGAAGATGGTAATTGCCCGGAACAAGCGCGTTATCTCCTAATTGCCTGCGGGATCGCGTAAATAGGCTGGCGCGAGCGAGGATGGGTCATCGACTAAGCCTTGACGCAAGCGCTGCCATCCGATTTCAGCTAAGTATCCTGCGCGCCGAACGGACGTCGCTGCCGGAACCATGTAGAATGGTTTTCTGCTGCTGCGAATGAGCTTGGTTGCCTCCGGGGAAATTTCTCCGGCGAAGGTGGTGGAAGTCTCCAGGTGAAATAAAAGGGTTTCCCAGGTCTCGATAATCGGTTTTTCGCTGGCCTGCCAGCCCTTTTTTTCCTGCCAGCGATAGGTCCCGGCGATGACCCGTTTGCGCCCGGCTTCAATGACCACTACCAATGAGCCGGTTCGCAAGCCAATGGCCGAGGAGATAATGTCTAAGGTTGGGACGCCAACCAAAGGGATCTGGTGGGCCATAGATATACCCTTGGCCACGGCCATACCTACACGCAGACTGGTGTAAGATCCGGGGCCGGACGCAACAGCAATGGCCCGCAGCTCAGCGGCTTGAATGTCTGCTGTCGACAGTAAACGGTTGACAGCCGGGGTTAACTCAACGGTTTGTGTGTTTTTACTCTTCCAGCCCTGCTCAGCAATAATCTGTTTTCCATCATGAAGGGCTAAGGCTGTCCACCTTGTGGCTGTGTCAAGGGCTAAAATCATATCGGACATAGGAATAAATCAGTGATGTCTTCCAGAACGATGTTTAAACGCCGAAGGCGCTGCGCCGGAAGGCTTTCAATAAATCCAGGGAACGGCCGTCTCCTGCTGTAAAACGCATTTTTCGCCGTGTTTCGCTCAACTCGCTTAATTCGATTAACAACCGATCTTCAGACAGCAGCCAATCCATTTTTTCAGGCCATTCAATCATGAACGCGCCATCGGCCAACAAAATATCTTCCAATCCGGCGGTGACAATGTCTCCCTCCGAATCCAAGCGATAGCAATCAATGTGATAGAGCGTGCGGTCGTCACGCATGCGCGGATATTGATTAACCAAAGTAAAGGTGGGGCTTGTGACCCGAATGGCCGTCCCCCAACCTCGGCCGACACCGCGAGCAAGGACTGTTTTGCCTGCACCTAATTCGCCGGAAAGACAGATGAGATCTCGTGCTTGCAGCAGTTCTCCTAAGCGGACGCCCAGTCGCATCGTTTGCTGTTCGCTGCTGCTGATAAAATCGAGTGATTTATCGGTGAGGATTGCCATATCTTTGTATTCTAGCACAAATCGTTTTCTGCCCACCTTATTATACCTGCCTACCGCAAACATGGTATGATTAGCTGTTCAGCAGATAGGATTTTTCAATGCGTATTCTTGTTATTTCTGATATTCATGCCAATTTAAATGCCTTCGAGACCGTGATGAAAGATGCCGAGGGGAAATGGGAGAAAATTTGGTGCCTGGGCGACCTGGTCGGATATGGCCCCCACCCCAACGAGTGTGTGAGTCTCTTGCGCCAATACGATCACATCAGCTTGTCCGGCAATCATGATTGGGCTGCGCTAGGAAAGTTAGATATCTATGATTTTAATGAAGAGGCGCGCGAAGCGGCTTTATGGACGCGAAAGGTTATGAGCGCAGAAACAAGAGAGTACCTGGACGCGCTTCCCGCTAAGCGTGTCGTTGGGGACTTTACCCTCGCTCATGCCAGCCCGCGAAAACCGGTGTGGGAATATATTATGGATTATGAAACAGCGTTACAAAATTTTTCCCACTTTGACACCCCTATTTGCCTGGTCGGGCACACCCATATGCCTATTCTATTGGTGGAAGAGGAAGAGGATGAGGTTGCCGTCTTCAACCCTTCATACAGGGAAACGATCTTTCTGGAGGAATCTCGCGTCATTATAAATCCGGGAAGTGTTGGCCAACCCCGGGATTCCGATCCTCGCGCCGCATATGCCATTCTTGATTCGGAGGCGTTGACCTGGCAGTTTTATCGTGTCGCCTATCCTGTGGAAAAGACACAAGAACAAATTCGGGATGCCGGACTGCCTGAACCTCTGGCAGTGCGACTTGCTTATGGCTGGTAAATCAGCAGCGGATTGGATGGCTGCTTTGCAAAACTGGTTTAATGGAACTTTCTAAGCTCTCATGTCGTTTATTAGGTAGAAGTTTTTGATGACCAAACAGTTTTTGCTGAGTGAGGTATGAGATGATTAGAAAGGCGCATTTGATTACATTTTTATTGCTGATGCTTTTCCTTGTGGCTTGTGCTGCTAGTAGTGGACAAGAAATGGCTGCCAGCGAACCGGCTATGGTCTCTGACATGGATTTCGCCGTTGAGGAAGCGGCGGAAGAAGAGGGGGCGGGAATGGCTTTCAATCGGGATGCAACGACGACCCAGGATTTATCAAACGCACAACAAGGTCAACAAAGATTAATCATTCGCACGGCCGATATGAGCATTGTCGTCCCGGATACGGAAGAAGCGATGGCCACCGTAGCTCAAATGGCTGATGAAAATGGAGGATGGGTCGTTAACAGCTCCGTTTTTCAATATGACGAGACGGCGAAAACGGGCAATATGATGGTGCGTATCCCGGCGGAAGGCTTTCAGAGTTTCATTGATGCGATTCAAATGATGTCTGTCGAGGTGACTCGAATCTCTACCTCCGGGCAGGATGTTACCGAGGAATTTGTTGATTTGTCGGCGCGGCTGGAAAATCTTGAGGCGACGGCCGCCCGCGTGCGAGAATTCCTGGATGAAGCGGAAAATGTTGAAGAAGCGTTGGCCGTCAACCAGGAATTGAGCCGTCTTGAAGGGGAAATTGAAGTGATTAAAGGGAGGCTTGAATATCTGGAAAATTCGGCCGCCTTTTCAACCGTCACCATTGACTTCACCCCTGATGTATTATCGCAGCCCATTGAAGTGGGTGGTTGGCAGCCGCAAGGCGTCGCGCGAGATGCGCTCGAATCATTAATTGGGGCGATTCAAACCTTGATTGACATTGCCATCTGGCTGATGATATTCCTGCTGCCAATTGTCCTGCTCATTGGTATTCCCTTATGGTTATTGATTCGATATATTCGGCGGCGGCGTCAAAGGAAACAGGCAGTTGCTTTACAGGAAGAAACGCCTGAGGAAGATCAGGAATAAGATCCTTGATGTAGTATAATGGTTCAAGCTCAATAATTATTTTGGATACGTATTTTAACAACCTCCCGAAGGTCGATTGGTTCAGCTTTCGGGAGGTTTGATTTAACAAAAGAGAATGAATTTGACGTCTGTGGAAACTCAGTTATAAAAGAGCGGTGACTATTCGACATTATCCTCAATATGGACCCTCTAATCTCGCTGTGCGTAGTGGAATAATATTAATTTAAAAAGCCCATATTTTTAAAAAGGTTTGAAAGTAATGGAGACATCAGAAAAATTTGCTGGTCTCGGTATGCCAGTATTTATGGCATTTGGTTGGGCTGGTGAAGAAGCAGCTCAACAATATGCGTTAACGCAACTCGCTTTATTTGCCGAAAAACTGCACGATAATTTACCCCAATCATTAAAGGATGATCTTCCATATCATGGATTAAGCGAAGATGCTCAAAGCTCCTACCTCGCTGCCAGTGAAGACATTGAAAGTGATGTATTTATTCAATTTAATGCCCGGCCCGCAAGTTTTGAGGTGCAGTTAGCCCTTACCGATAAAGAGGCAATAAATAAAGGGTTGAAGCAGATCATGAAAGCTCCCGTCAATCTTCAGCGACTACTGGCCTTACTGGAACCGGACTGGAATTTGCGTGTGCAACAAATTCATGTAAATGAAGAAACCGGAGATCAAGGACATTACCAGGATATTTATAATGACAGCCTTGTTCCTTTTGATGAGGGTAAAGCAGTAGAAGTATTTGAAAAAGCGGCTTACCTTAACAGTGATGATAAATGGATCACGCCAATATTTTTGAGCCAGCGGGTTACCTCCGAACAAGCCGCAGCTATGCAACAGGATATTGTCCCGGTATTCGTGGAACGACTAACTTTAATGGCCCCGGTTGTGAAAATGCTGCGCGGGCAGTCTGCGCGGCGAGCAGTCCGAGCGGCCGTTAAAGCAAAAACCGGCAATAAACCTAAAATCAAGAAGATAAAAAATTCTCCACCAGCCCCCAAGGCGCCGTCTACCGACCAGTTTACCTATGTTACAGAGTTAAAGCCTCTGCATATCAAACGCGGATTTGTCAATATGACCCCTGAGCATTGGCCTTTCTTTTCTATCAATGCCCGCACCGAATCCCGACCGGTGGAAGTCATCACAGAGAGTATGCGCGATAAAGATAGCTCTGTTTGGCGCCTACAGCCCCATAATCTCGCTCGATTGGTTTTAAGTCCCCGTGCCCAGCGTTGGTTGGAGCAAAATTTTGCTCCAGGTGACAATATCATGCTCTCGGTCACCAGAATTGAGAATCAGGATATTCAAATCGTCCTGGATATTACCGAGTAAAGATGAATAAATTGTAGGAATGTGAGTGCCGGCATTCCATTTTTTTATTCTACAGCAACGGTTAGCTAAGATCGGGGTTATTTTTTCTTAGTATTGTTATACCGTTGACAAATTTTTGACTCCCGGTAATTTTCTATGGCTCGAACAAAAATAGTAGCAACCATCGGCCCTGCGTCGAACAATGCCGATACCATCCGTGAAATGCTTAAAGCAGGCATGACAGTTGCTCGTTTAAACTTCTCTCATGGCGGACATGAAGACCATATCGCTACTGTGCGTTTGCTGCGAGATGTCGCAAAATCAGAAGGCAAGGTGCTGGCTGTGTTGGCCGATCTACAAGGTCCCAAGCTGCGTTTAGGTAATGTGCGATCAGGCGGGATGAAATTATCATTAGGAGACGAGATTGCCCTTACCCCACATCCGGGACAGCCGGCGATGATCCACCTGCCGCACTCTGATCTAATTGATGCTGTTGATGAAGGCGGCCGCATTGTTATCGGCGACGGTGAAGTAGAGTTCAAAATTGCAGAGAAAAAGGGAGACACCATCCGTTGTGAGGTTACTGTGCCTGGTTTACTGGAATCTAACCGTGGCGTGAGCGCTCCCGGCACTACTTTACCGATTTCCAGCATCACGCATAAGGATCGCGTTGATTTTGATTTAATCCGTGAATTGGATGTCGATTATGTTGCCTTATCTTTTGTTCGTTCTGCAGAAGATGTCATTGAGTTAAGGGAATTGATGGCCAGTAAACGGTGTGAGATTCCTATTATTGCCAAAATTGAAAAGTCTGAGGCGATAGATCAGCTAGAAGATATCATTCAAGTTGCCGACGGAATGATGGTGGCCAGGGGTGATTTGGGCATTGACATGCCTGCAGAAAAAGTGCCTTTGTTACAAAAACAAATTATCAACGTTTGCAACCGGTCTGGAAAGCCGGTCATTACGGCTACCCAGATGCTGCAATCTATGGTTAATCACCCACGGCCGACCAGAGCAGAAGCGAGTGACGTGGCCAACGCCATCCTGGATGGGACCGATGCCTTGATGCTTTCAAATGAAACCGCGACTGGGAAATATCCCGTGCAGTCCGTCCAGACGATGAAGCAGATCGCTGAAAACATTGAACAAGCATTTCCATATGATGTTTGGAGCAACAATCGGCACGAACGGTCACATAAGAAAGCGACAGTTTCCTATGCGATTAGTGCCGCTAGTTGTGAGGTTGCCGAGAATATTGATGCCCGCGTCATTGTGGCCACGACCACGACCGGCTATTCGGCGCGGCAAATTGCCAGCCATCGCCCGCGTATCCCCATCATGGCTGTATCACCTTCAGTAAAGACCCAACGACAGCTAGCCCTGGTGTGGGGTGTGGAATGTTTGCTTGTCCCCGAATTTTTCCAGACAGATGAAATGCTAGAGGTGACAGTCAAGGCATTGCAATCTTATCAATTAGATGAAGGAGATAAGATTGTCATCACCGCAGGAGTTCCATTTGGCCGAACTGCCACAACAAATTTGATTCAGGTACACAGCATTAATAGCGCAGGCCAGGTAAGCCTTATTGAAGATGGCCAGTAATTGGCTTTTAAGCGAACGGCCGCTGGTAATCGCCCACCGCGGGGCGAAGGCCGATATGGTTGAGAATACATTATATTATAGATATTGAGGCTGATCATCCTCATTTGGATCATGATTAAAAACCCTGCCCGCACTGTCGCTTAAAAAAGGAGATCGCGCTGTGAGAACGAAGGTCATTCTGAATCCTTATTCCAATCGTTGGCGGGCAAAAAAGAGAATACCAGAAGTTGAGCAGGCTTTGAAGAATGCTCAAGTGGATTATGAATTGGAAGTTACCTCGCATGCTGAAGAAGGAATAACGCTTGCTGAATCGGCCGTAAAAAATGGATTTGAGGCAATCATTGCTGCTGGAGGAGACGGAACGATAAATGAAGTCATCAACGGCATCCTACGTGCTACGCCTGAGGGTCCGACCGTTCCCTTTGGCGTACTGCCGCTCGGCACGGCTAATGATTTCAATTTAATGGCAGGATTACCCCGATCAGTTGGCCAATCAGCCCAAATAATTGGGCAAGGCTCAACCCGATTGATTGACGCCGGGCAAGTGATCAATCGTTTTTTTCTTAATAACAGCGCCGCGGCGATGGAGCCAATGGTCACCCTTGAGAATATTCGGATGACTCATTTGTCGGGTGAGGTGCGTTATTTTGTAGCCCTGCTGAAGGCCATCATTAAAATACAGGCCTGGCAGATGACTATTGAGTGGGATTCGGGAGATTACGAAGGCCCGGTTTATCTGCTATCGGTTTGCAACAGCGCACGGACCGGAGGATTTACAATTGCTCCGGGCGCAGCGATTGATGATGGATTTTTTGACGTTGTCCTTGTCCCTGAAGTGCCAAAAAGGACATTGTTGCTGCTGCTGGTGCGATTGGTTCAAGGCAAGCATGTTGATCATGATCAAGTCACATTTGTGCGCACAACCAATCTTTCCATGACCAGTGAACCCGGCACACCGATTCATTCTGATGGTGAAGTGTTTGTGGAGTCAGCGGTGGGTGCTCGCTTCAATATGCTGCCGGAAAAGGTGCGCCTGATTTCCCCCAGTTGATAACGAAACGGAGAGGGTCGAAGCCCCGCCATGCCGTGTGAGATCAGACAATTGAACCTGCATTCGCAGGTGGGATTCCTAGTGGGAGGGTTTTGCCTTGCCTTAATGGCTACTACATTCCCATCACAAACTCCGAATCCCATTGATGTGGCGTTGGCTCAACGCTAGACACCCATCACGCACACAGCAGGGTAATGAGATACTAGCACAGTCAAATAGGGTTGGCAAGATCGATCAGCCAGTTTCATTCTGCCCAGGAAGATTCATTAATCTGGTTTAATAAATACTGGTTTTTGGCCATTTGCTGATATAACGTAATTATGCAAATTTTATCAATATTTAATCCAAGTCGCGTCGAGCAGCCATGCCAACCGGCGGCCGGCTCTATAGAGCCATCGGTCGTTTCTTTGCGAGATATTAACAAAACTTTTTATGAGGCCGATCGCGCCAGGATCGTTTTGGAAAATGTGTCATTGTCGATTAATGTGGGCGAGTTCGTCGTTCTCTTAGGACACAGCGGCAGCGGCAAAAGCACCCTGCTCAATTTAATCAGCGGCATTGAACGGCCGACCTCCGGCTGTGTCTCCATTCAAGATGTCGCGATCAGTAATCTTCGGGAACGAGACCGCACCTTATACCGGCGCGACCATATTGGTTTTATATTTCAGTTTTTCAATCTTATTCCTACCCTCACCGTTCTTGAAAATGTAACGTTACCTCAAGAACTAGCCGGTCGTGATGCTGAATCAGCCGCAAAATCTTTGCTGCAAGAAGTCGGATTGGGCGATCGTTTTGACACCTTTCCAGATAAGCTTTCCGGGGGCGAACAGCAACGTGTCGCCATCGCCCGCGCCCTGGTTCATGATCCCATGTTGGTATTGGCCGATGAACCGACCGGGAACCTTGATGAGACAATGGGTCATCATATATTGGATTTGCTCCTGCGCCTGACCCGTGACCAAGGAAAAAGCTTGATTATGGCTACCCACAATCCTCAAATCGCTGATTTAGCCGACCGCGTCATGATTGTTCATGACCGGGGCGTGCAAGAAGATCACAAGCGTGAATAACAACCATCGGCTCGACGAATCTCCTAACATCAACAATTTACCCCTTTGGCGTTTAAGCTGGCGCAGATTGCGCCGCCGGCCATTGCAGACAATGCTGTTAATCTTAGGGGTTGCCATTGGCGTTGCCATGATGGTGTCTATTGATCTAGCCAATGGGTCAGCCCAGCGTGCCTTTGAAATTTCGACCAATGCTGTTACAGGGCGGACGACTCATCGCATCGTTCCGGCCGGGCCTTCCACCTTGCCCGAAGAAATATATTATCGGCTGCGCCGTGAACTGGGCTACACACTTTCCGCGCCGGTCGTCGAGGGGTATGTTCTTTCCGACCGGCTTGGCGAGCAGCCACTGCGATTGGTGGGGGTGGATCCCTTTGCCGAACCCCCATTTCGCAGTTATTTTGCCTTATCAAATAATGAGGGATTTGAGGGTATTTTCCCTTTCTTAACTGAGCCAGGAGCGATCATTATAAGCCGGCAATTGGCCCAGACTTATGGTCTATCTGCGGGAGATGAACTGACTTTGGATCTTTCGGGCAGGGAAGTTCCGGCCAGATTGGTTGGTTTGCTTCAGCCTACGGATAATGTGACCATACAGGCCTTGAACGGCATCATATTTACGGATATCGCTTCTGCCCAGGAAATGTTTGATATGGGCAGTCAACTCAGCCACATTGATTTAATTATTGAGAATGAGAATGATCGAAAGGCAATTGAGGCAATACTGCCTCCTGGTGCCACCGTCGAAACGGCCGCCGCCCAGCAAAACGCGATCCAACAAATGACGGCGGCCTTTGAGTTGAACCTTTCCGCTTTGAGCCTGTTAGCCCTGGTCGTCGGCATGTTCCTGATCTATAACACCGTTACCTTTAGTGTAGTCCAGCGCCGGCCCATCTTTGGGGTTTTGCGCTGCCTTGGTGTCACCGGTGGCCAATTATTCAGGCTTATTGTGACCGAATCCGCCCTTTTGAGCCTGCTTGGATCGCTTTTAGGTGTAGGGATTGGTATCCTGCTGGGACGAGGCACTGTGCGGTTGATCACGCAGACGATTAACGATTTTTATTTTGTGGTCAATGTCCAGAGTGTTGAATTATTACCCTTGACCCTGGTTAAAGGAATTGTCATTGGTGTTGCTGCTGCGGTTCTTTCATCCCTGATTCCTGCATTAGAGGCATCACGGACTTCACCACAGACTACCTTAAAACGCTCATCATTAGAAAGTCGGGTAAAAAAGGTCATACCCTGGCTTTGGTTGGCCTGGGCTTTGCTGACGGCCGTTGGGATTGGTCTCTTATCCGTTCGTGCCGGCCTGATTATTACTTTCGCCGGATTATTTGCCGTACTGGTTGCGGCCGCTTTGCTCGCGCCCCCGCTGACCGCATTATTGATGCGCTTGATCACGCCTGTCAGCCGGCGGATTCTGGGCGTATTAGGGCGCATGGCGCCACGTGACATCGTGCGCTCTTTGAGCCGCACCTCAATTGCCATTGCCGCTTTGATGACGGCCGTATCCGTCATTGTTGGCGTTTCCATTATGATTGGCTCCTTTCGCAATACCATCGTCCAGTGGCTGGACCAAACATTGCAGGCAGACATTTATGTCTCTCCGCCCACAGTCACAGCCAATCAAGTGAACGGCACGCTGCCCCCGGACATTGTGGCCGAAATCAAAGCGTGGCCGGGTATTGATCACATCGTCACTTCCACCAGCAGTGATGTTTTTGTGCCCATGCTGGATCGGTATGTGCAAATGGTCGCCGTAGATGGTGATGTCTCCCGAGGAAACCGGCCTTATGCGTGGATTCGCGATGAAGGAGCTGACCCCTGGCAGCAGCTTACTGACGGCGAAGGGATCGTTATTTCCGAAGCCTTAGTGCTCAAGGAAAACTTACCTACACCCATTCCTCCCATCACCTTAACAACCCTGGAGGGGACAGTCACCCTGCCCGTGCTGGCTGTTTTTTACGATTATTCTTCCGACCAGGGAACGATATTTATGGACAACGATCTTTATGCCGACTTGTTTGATGATCGCAGCGTAGCCACAATCGGCCTCTTTATGGAGCCAGGGGTGGCAGCCTCTCAAGTTGAACAAGAACTGCGCGATCATTTCCAGGGGCGGCAAGAACTACTCATTCAATCGAATCAAATTCTCCGCCAGGGGTCATTAGAAATTTTTGATCGCACCTTTGCCATAACCGCCGCTCTGCGCTTATTAGCAGTCATTGTGGCCTTCATTGGAGTATTGAGCGCGCTGTTGAGTTTACAGCTTGAACGGTCCCGGGAATTGGGTGTACTCAGAGCCACCGGCATGACGGTGCGCCAGATGTGGTCCCTGACCTTTATTGAAACGGGATTAATGGGCGGAACAGCCGGTTTGATCGCGATGCCTGTTGGATTTGTCCTGGCCTGGATATTAATTTATGTAATCAATGTTCGTTCCTTTGGCTGGACGCTGCAAATGCAGTTAGAACCCGCCTACTTTTTACAAGCGTTTCTAGTGGCTGTGTCCGCGGCATTGTTAGCCGGTATCTACCCTTCATTCCGGTTAGGTAAACTGGTTATTGCTACCGCCATTCGGGAAGAGTAACATGAGAATTTGAGGCAAATTGGATGAAACCCGTTTTCGCACTATTGTTTATCCTCCTTTTAATTGCTGCTGCTTTCTTTATCCTAAGACCATCAGAGGCGGCTGATTCGACCTCCGCTTCCCTGGAATCTATCCTGGTGGATGATGGCCAAACACCGGACTCTTTTGCTCGGGCGTTGGTCCCTGGTGATGTAGCGTTTCCGCGTGATTTAGGGCCTCATAATGATTACCAGACCGAATGGTGGTATTACACGGGAAATCTTGAAGCGCAGAATGGCGATCAATTCGGTTACCAGTTCACAATCTTTCGCCGCGCGCTAGCGCCTCCTGATGAATTAATCTCCCCTGACCAGGCTTCACCCTGGCGCGGAAACCAGGTGTATTTAGCGCACTTTACAGTCAGTGATATTGAAGCCAATGAATTTTATGTTGCCGAAAGGTTCAGCCGCGAAGCTGATGGTTTGGCGGGCGCTCAGGCTGAGCCTTACCGGGTGTGGCTGGAAGATTGGTCAGTAGAGGAAGTTGCGCCCAATCAGGTGCGCATGCAGGCGCAAACCGATGAGGTTGCCCTGGACCTTATTCTGCAGCAAACATTGCCTCCAATTTTACATGGGGATGGTGGCTTAAGTGTCAAGGGACCAGAACCGGGAAACGCCTCATATTACTATTCTATTATTCAACAGGAAACGGAAGGGACAGTGACTGTCCAGGGGCAGGTCCAGGAAGTAACAGGGCTGAGCTGGAAAGATCATGAGTATTCAACCAGTGCGCTCAGTCCCGGTTCCAGCGGTTGGGACTGGTTCTCGCTGCAATTTGATGATGGGTCGGCCTTAATGTTGTTCCAAATTCGCCGGGATGATGGCACTTTGCAGCCGGCTTCTAGTGGTAGCTTCATCTATCCGGATGGAACAGTGCAGCATCTCGATCTTGATGATTGGCAGTTGGAAGTGCTGGGTTACTGGGTCAGTCCCACTAGTGACGGCCGTTACCCTGCCGAATGGCGTTTACAAGTGCCGGAGGTTGATTTACAAATTGAGGGACGGCCGTTAATGGCCAACCAGGAGCTAAATGTATCGTCAACCTATTGGGAAGGTGCGGTATCTTTTGCAGGAAGTCGGATGGGCCGCCCAATCAATGGGAGGGGTTATATTGAGATGACCGGTTATGCGGGTCCTATCGGCCGTTAAGAGGGGTCCAGCCCATGCCCTTTGCGCCAATTTTTTATTCTCTGGCCTCGTTGGCGCCAAAAATAAATAGAGCCGGGATCGATTCTTCCTTTGATAAACAAGCGGCGAATTGAATGGCCCAGGTGAGTGCGCAAACGCTTGAAGGAGAGCGGTCCTTCAAGCTGGAAGTAGGCCTCAGCTAATAAAGTGCTCAACTCTTTCTGAAGGAAATCAGGGTCCTGGGAGATTTTTTGCATATATTCCTCTTGGTGGGAAGCTTCGCTGTATCCGTCGGGACTTTTGCCGAACTTCAAAGTAGTTAGATGAGGAGCAAAGGCAAATTTTAACCCTGAAAACTGGGCATCTCTGAAGAAGGCCACGCGAGGATCGGCCCGGATCTCCTCAGGAGACTTCCAATACCCAATTTGCCGAATGACGTCTTTCGTATGCATCGTAGCAGGCGATTCAGGCGGTCTTAAAGCCTCCGGAAAGTTGGGAATATCGGCGATTTTGTATTCATCTGTTATCCACTCCATGATAGAGTAGGCGAAATCAGCATTATTCCTCGTAATGCAGTCGAGAAGAATCTGCAGGTGATTGGGCAGCCATATATCATCATGGTTTAAATAGGCAATGTATTTACCTCGCGCTCGGCGAAGCCCTTCATTATTGGGAGCGGATTGGTAGCCGGAATTGTGTTCCAAATTATGCCATTTGAGCCGGGGATCACCGTATCCTTCAACCAAATCTCCGCTGCCATCTGTACAGGCATCTCCTACCACCCAGCATTCAAAATCTTGGAATGTTTGCCATAACACACTGTCAATCGCATATCGTAGGGTTTTCCTCTTATTGTAAGTTGCGATTATTACACTAACTGTAGGCGTGTTTGGCAAATTCACAGGGCACCTTTAAATTGTTTCGGCCGGATTTTCAATGGACAGCGCGGGATTGTAGAATCCATATTGACATATTAGAATACGACTGCCTCTTTGCCGGCAAGTTTATCCTGTATTTTTTGAACGACGATGTCGAGATGTTGGGGATGATGGACAAAATCCAGGTCTGCGGATGGAATGGTCAGAACTGGGCACAGATCGAATGCTGCCAGCCATTCCTTATAAAATGCATCGAGTAGAGAAAGATAGTCGGCCGTGATGCCCCCTTCAATTTGACGGCCGCGCCGGCGGATACGCTCCAATAAAACAGGCACAGGCGCTTGCAGATAAAGCAAGAGGTCAGGCCTGGGTAAATTATCAACAACGAGATTGAACAGCCGGTTATAGGCCTGGTAATCACGTTCACTCAAGTTATTCAAATGGTGCAGCGTGCGCGCAAAAATATAAGCATCTTCATAAATGCTGCGATCGGCGATGGCCGAACGAGGGCTTCTTGCTAAAGCAAGATGTTGTTCGGCACGGTGCCCTAGAAAGAAAATTTGCAAGTGAAATGAAAATTGTCGCATATTTCTGTAGAAATCAGGTAAATAAGGGTTATCCTCCACGGACTCGAAACTTGTTTCCCAGCCGAGCCTGGCCCCGACACGCTCTGTTAAGGATGTCTTTCCAGTTCCGATGTTGCCGGCAACCAGGATGAGACGATTTGTCATTTATGCTCCAATATCGAAAAGAGAAAATTTGATGATGGTTTAAGCATGCCTCCAACTGCATACTTATACAAACTCGGTTAGATAACACCCGCGTTTTTTAGAAGGGGATTACCGTGCCTACACAAATGGCTATCAAAAGAACCAAAAGATATAAATTTGAAGATAGGAATAACCCACGCGCATTATTAGGAGAAGGATCCATCAAAAGTTTCCCCGTATGCCAAAAGAGGTAAGTGCTTACAACGACCACTGGAATAAAATAGATCCACCCTAAAAAAGGCAAAGCGAATAGAGCCAGACCAGCGATGCCTGTTACGGCGGCATGAAGGGCGATCCACCAGGCTGCTCCACGGGGTGTGGTCTTAGCCGGCAGCATGGGAAAGTCGGCATTTTTATATTCATCACGGTAGATCAGGGCTAGACTCCAGAAATGAAAGGGGGACCAGAAGAAAAGGATGAAGGCTAGAATTAATGCGCCCGGTGCGTTCCACATGCCCGCTGCCGCACTGCCGCTTAGCACGGCCGCACTGCCGGCTGCCCCTCCAATAACGACATTTAATAATGTCCGGGGTTTCAGCCAGATGGTGTAAATGACCACATAAATAAATGCCCCGGCTAACAAGAAAAAAGTTAATGCCGGGTTGAAGGACAAAACGGCAAGGGAGGGAATCAGTATCAAAAGCAGTCCAACGACCGGAACCCAGCCGGGATCTGAAATTTCACCGGTAACCAATGGCCGGTGACTTGTTCGCACCATAGTTGCATCCGATCGTCGTTCCCAGTATTGATTGAGCGCTGAGGATCCGGCCGCAGCCATGCCACCGGTCAGCCAGATTAAAAACAAGGTATTCCAGCCCGGCCAATCTCCTGCGGCGATAAAAGCACCACCGGTTGCTGCAACGACTAGCAAAAAGACGATTCGCAGCTTAAACAGGACAACCAACAACTGCCATATACTGCGTTTGTTGGTTTCGATTTTTGTATTGGCCGGGTTAATAGGAGCAGCCGTTTGGTTATTAGGGTTGAGTTCGCTTAAATTGGGTAAAGACATCGTCTCTCCACAAGAAAATACATATCAATATAAGGCCAAATTGTAACAAGCAACAAAGAGAGTAACAAACAACATTGAATCCTGCTTTCTTGCATGATTAAGCTGCATATGCTACGTTTGTGCTATGAAAGTGCCGATCACCGGTGAAGTTAGCCATTACCGGAATCTTTATTTTATGATCGGTTACCGACAGTCCCCAGTTTGTTAGCGGATTTATGGATTCTAATCATACTTTACTCGCTGTTGAAAATATCTCCCTGAGTTTTGGTGGCAATGTTGCTCTAAGTGATGTAAGTTTCGATGTCCAGGAAGGGGAGATCAGGGCAATTATTGGTCCCAACGGTGCGGGAAAGACTTCCATTCTTAATTGTATTAGCGGCTTTTACCGGCCGCAGAAAGGACACATCTTTTTCAAAAATGATATGGATTTAACCCAAACCGCACCCCCGCAAATTGCCACGATGGGTTTGGCCAGAACGTTCCAAAACATTGCCCTTTATACCGGGTTAAGTACACTCGATAATTTAATGGCTGCACGCCATATTCATATGCAACAAAATAGCCTGCAGAGTATATTGTATTGGGGAAAAGCAAGAAGAGAAGAGATTGAAAACCGCGAAATTGTTGAGGAAATCATCGATTTTTTGGAAATTGCTCAAATTCGCAAAGCCATCGTGGGCGCGCTGCCTTATGGATTGCGGAAAAGAGTGGAATTAGGCCGCGCCCTGGCCATGGAACCGGAGATGCTGTTGCTTGATGAGCCTATGGCCGGCATGAATATCGAAGAAAAAGAGGATATGGCCCGTTTCATCCTGGACATTTATGAACGTCGGGGAGTCACAATTGTCATGATTGAGCATGATATGGGATTGGTAATGGATATTTCTGATCGGGTTGTGGTCCTTGATTTTGGAGAAAAAATAGCCGATGGTTTACCGGGAGAGATAAAACAGGACCAAAATGTTATCCAGGCTTACCTTGGCGAGGCATAACACAGTTTACTGATTTAATTTGGCATTTGACTAATTGATGAGCCCACCACAAACCATACCACAATTTTTTTTACAAAAAGTCCAGGAATACGGAAATAATAAAGTTGCGCTCCGCCAAAAGGAGTTTGGCATCTGGAAAGAATATTCATGGATAGACTCGTATGAAAATATCAAAATGTTTGCCCTTGGCCTTTTAAAAATGGGTGCGCTGCGAGGGGGTAAGGTTTGTACCATTGGAGACAACGACCGCCAATATTTGTGGGGGTATTTAGGCTTGTTGGCTATTGGTGCTGTTCAAGTTGGTGTCTATACGGATGCCATCCCTCCGGAAGTGGCTTATATTGCAGCGCACAGCGACTCCATGTTTGCCCTGGCTAAAGATCAAGAGCAGTGTGACAAGATGTTGGAGATTCGCGACCAGGTGCCGCAAATTAGAAAGGTGATCTATTGGGATGATAAAGGACTTTGGAATTATGATGATCCCTGGTTGATCGCCTTTGAAGAAGTCCAGGAGGTGGGGCGCCGGCTTAACGAGAAAGAACCGGATCGCTTTGAAACGGAGGTGCTGTTGGGTAGGGGAGAAGACCCGGCTGTGATTTGCTACACATCAGGTACGACCGGGGCACCAAAAGGGGCGATCTTGAGTCATAACAACCTGATGACCAGTGCGATCATGTTCGATGAAATTGATCCCCGCCTGGATACGGACAATCATGTGAGCATTCTACCGTTGGGTTGGATCGGGGAACACGCGCTGGGCATTGCGCCTCATGTAAACAGCGGCATCATTATGAATTTTCCCGAAGCCCCGGAAACAGTGCGCGAAAATGTGCGCGAAATCGCGCCGGAAGGCATTTTATACAATTCTCGCCTTTGGGAAAACCTGGTTGGGATTATCCAGGTGCGCATCAATGAGTCAACCTGGCTGAACCGTAAGTTGCACGATGTTTTTCTGCCAATTGGTTATCGAATGGCTGATACGACGATGAGCAAGGATAAAGAGGCTGAGTCCTGGCTGCGCTTTCTTTATCGTTTAGGCGATCTGGTTGTGTTCGGTCCTATTCGCAACCAGTTAGGGTTGACACGGATTCGGGCCGCTTATACGGCAGGAGCGGCACTCAGTCCGGATGTCATGCGTTATTTTCACGCCCTGGGCATTAATCTTAAACAAGTATATGGCTCTACTGAAGTGACGGGAGGCTTGACTTTACACCGTAATGGAGACATAAAATTTGCCAGCGTGGGCAAACCAGCGGCCGGATCTCATGTTGTTATTGCCGAAAATGGTGAAATCCGTCTGACCGGCCCAACGATTTTCCAAGGTTACTATAAAGACCCGGAGGCGACAGAAGAGGCGCTTTGGCGAGCGGAAAACGGCGATGTGTATTTCTGCACGGGTGATGCCGGTTATGTGGACGATGATGGCCACCTCATTTACCTGGATCGAGTCAAAGATATGATTGTTCTCTCCAATGGGGAACGATTCTCTCCACAATTTATCGAAGGACGCTTGAAATTTAGCCCTTACATTCGAGACGTGATGGCTATTGGCGATCCTTCAAGGGATATGGTGACCGCGTTGATTGTGATGGATTTTGGCAATGTCGGTAACTGGGCAGAAAGACGCGGTCTGGGTTATACGACATTTGTCGATCTGTCGCAGAAGCCGGAAGTTTATGATCTGGTGCATTCGGCCGTGTCTCAGGTTAACGAAAGCCTACCCCCAGCCGGCCGGGTGCGCCGCTTTGTGCTCATGCACAAAGAATTTGATGCGGATGAAGCAGAAATGACCCGTTCGCGTAAGCTGCGTCGTGGTGTTCTATATGATAAATATGGCGAAATTGTTGAGGCGATGTATGCTGGAGACGATCGAGTGGATGTGAAAGCGGCCGTCGTTTACCAGGACGGATCAGAAAGCGTTGTTGAATCATCCATTCGTATCGCGTCCATTGAGGATGGAGAATATAAAAAATGAACTGGCAGCTTCTTCCCCAATTTGCCCTCACCGGTTTGTTAAACGGTGGTCCCATTGCCTTGATTGCCCTGGGCATCGTCCTCGTATATAAATCATCAGAGGTTTTCAATTTTGCCGAAGGTCAGATGCTGCTCTTAGGCACGCTGGCCACCTGGTGGTTTGCGTCTGATGAAGGTTTAGGCGCACCGCTCTGGTTGGCCATCATATTAGGTTTGGCCGTGGCTGCTATCCTTGGTTTGTTAATTGAACGTGTGGCGTTGCGTCCCCTTACCGGCCAGCCTTTACTCTCCATTATTTTGATGACTTTGGCCCTGAGTCAATTTCTGCAAGGAGTCGCTATCCTCGTATTTGGCACAACCCAACGCAATTTTCCTGTGATCTTTGATGTGACGAATCCCTATCGAATCACTTTGCCCTTTATGTTTAATGGTGACAATATTATCGTGATTTTGAGGCAGAACCTGGTCTGGTCCTTCGTGATTGCCATGGTTTGCGTAACGCTCCTTTGGCTCTTTTTCCAATATACGAATACGGGATTGTCGATGCGGGCAGCGGCCGAAGATCATGAAACCGCGCAAAGTGTGGGCATTCGCATCAACCGTGTTTTTGCCATATCCTGGGCGATGGCCGGCGTGATCGCCACAATTGGCGGCATCTTGATTGCCACTGCCAGTGGGCTGGATTTGAGCTTTCCTGTCATTGTGCTGGCTGCCTTACCGGCCGTCTTGCTAGGCGGCCTGGATTCCATCCCAGGTGCAGTGATCGGCAGCCTGGTCATTGGTCTTGCTCAAGGGCTTGTAGCCTTGCCCAGTAACGATTTTGTTTTTGGTCCGGAAGCGGCGCAAGCGGTACGTAGCTCGGCGGCGATTGTGCCCTATGTGATCTTGTTGGTTGTTTTGTTGATCCGCCCGGACGGTTTGTTCGGCCGTAAACGCATCGAACGTATTTAGCGAGGAAGGGATCATGGCAATTATGCGACCGGCCGGCGATTTTGATCGCTCTTACAAACAGGATGTGAGCGTTCTGCGCCAACGCTGGCAGTCAATATTGTTGATCATATTTCTGCTGGCCTTGTTTGGCTTGCCAATTTATGCTTCCGAGTCCACCGTTTCTCTTGTTAACCGCATTGGCATCTTCATCGTAGCCGTTCAAGGGTTGAATATCCTCACCGGTTATACAGGCCAAATATCTTTAGGGCAGGCTGCTTTCATGACCGTTGGTGGATATATCTCAGCCCTTTTGGTTGGTATCCTGGGCTTAAATTTCTTCCTGGCGCTGCCCCTGGCTGCTTTAGGCGCCGGAATTGTCGGTTTGATGTTTGGTTTGCCTTCTTTACGCGTCAAAGGTTTTTACCTGGCTATGGCTACCTTGAGCGCGCAGTTTATCATCCCCTGGATCGCGCGCAACTTGTGGACGGATGTGCTCAATGGCGCGCAGGGGGTCAATGTTCCTGTCCCCATGATAAAGCTGCCGGTTATTGCCAGGCAATGTTTCCTGGGTACAACCTTCGATCAAGAACTGGCGGCCTGTACTTTTCGCTTCGCGACCCCATCACAGATGATTTATATTACACTGACGATCCTGCTGATCACCACAATTGTCTCTCTCAATATCTCACGCAGCCGCTTAGGCCGCGCCTTTATCTCTATTCGCGATAACGATTTAGCTGCTGAACTGTTAGGGATTAACCTGTTTCAATATAAACTTCGCGCATTTTTCCTGGCATCGGTTTATGCTGGAATTGCCGGTTCACTGCTCGCGCACAATTTACGCCACATCAATTCCGAAACGCTCAACTTGAACGATTCTATTTTACTTTTAGGAATGCTGGTGGTAGGCGGTTTAGGGACCAATTTGGGGCCGATACTGGGTACGATATTAATCATTTTGCTAGAAGAATTTGCAACGGTCATTTCACCCACGGTCATTACGCTGCTTCCTGCCAATGCATCAGGCGTGGCGGCGGCGTTACGGCCGTTGATTTTTGGTTTTGCATTGGCGTTATTCCTCATTTTCGAGCCGCGTGGGTTAGCTTACCGCTGGTCCTTAATTAAAGCGGCCTGGCGTCTACGGCCCTTCGCTCGGTGACGCATGGTTATTGATGGCCGTTTGGCAGGAAAATTCTAAGGTCAAGGAGGTGATGTGACAGCAGCAATCAGTTTCATTATTTTTGCGCCATAGGACTTAATCGTGATCAACAAGTATATATTTTATTTAAGGAAAGGACATTCATCGTGACAATGCTTTAGCAGCATTTACTTATCATGATCAAAGGAGAAGTTAAAATGAGAAAAGTGACCCTTGTGTTAATTGTACTTTTACTTGGTGTGTTTATCCTGGCTTCTTGTAGCTCTCCCGCGGAGCCGGTAGCTGAACCGACCGCAGAAGCGGAAGAACCTGCGGAAGAGGAAATGGAAGAACCGGCCGAGGAACCAACCGAAGAACCGATGGAGGAGCCGACCGAGGAACCGACTGAGGAACCAATGGAAGAGCCGACGGAAGAACCGGCCGAAGAGGAAATGGAAGAGCCAACCGAGGAGCCGATGGAAGAGCCGACGCCGGAACCTGAGGAAGAGGCTATGGACCTCTCCGGTGAAACGATCACATTCTATCATTTTGGCGATCTTTCCGGTCCCTATGCCGCGATTACCAGCCCATTAGTCAATGGGATGCAAGATGGCGTCGATGCTGTTAACGAACAGGGCGGCATCCGAGGGGCGATGATTGAAGTGCAGTTTCAGGATACAGGCGGCAGTGTTGATGAAGCGGTAGCGGCCTATGATCGCTTTACCAGCGAAGATGACAATGTCTTGCTGATGATTACCTATGGCTCACCTGAGGTTGAGGCGCTTGCCAGCCGTTTTACTGAAGATAAAATTCCCACGCTGTCGGCCGGATTGAGCGCGCCTGCTTTTTATGGTCCTGATTCCGGTTACGTATTTGGCCTGGGTCCCATCTACCCCGATCAATTCGGTTTGTTCCTGGATTGGGTGACGGCTAATTGGCAAGATGTTAAACCGGAAAGCGCCGGAGATGAGATCAAGCTGGCTTATATTAGCTGGCCTGGGGCTTATGGCCAGGGCGCATTAACCGCGGAGACGCGCGCCTATGCTGAAAGTCTAGGTGTGGAAATTGTGTCTGAAGAGCAGTATGATCTTTCACCAACGGCCGATACGACCACCGCTATCCTCAATGCCCAGGCCGCCGGGGCCAACGTTATCTGGACCAATACCCTGGCTTTTGGCCCGGCTGCCATTATGAATGGATTGGGTGCGCTTGGCCTGCAAAATGAGTTCCTCCTGGCTGGAAATAACTGGGCAATGGATCTGGCTACTTACGCCTTTGTCTCCGATCCGGCCCTGGCTGTGGGGATGTACGCGCCATTCCCCTATCTGTGGTGGAACGACGCCGACCATCCGGGCATCCAATATGCGGAGGAAATCTTTGCAGCTAATGAACGGGACGCCTCTGAACACAATGTTGGCTATCTGTTTATCCTCGCCGGCGTTGATGTCGCCGTACAGGCTATTGAAAAAGCCATTGATGAAGTTGGCTTTGAAAACTTGACCGGAGAAGTGATTCATCAAATGCTGACCGAGCAGGGACCCTATGAAGGATTAGACGGTGTGATCACCCTCGATTATGCGGATGGCAGCCGTTCTCCTCATAGAGCGCAAATCCGCCAGATTCAGGGCGGTCCGGACGCGTTCAATGTGATTCAAGATTTTACCGAAACGCCGGATCTGCGCCCGGTAGGAGAATAATTGTTAATTGGTGAATGGTTAATGAAGAGTAAACCATCTTAAAAGTCGAAAACCATTCGCCATTTTATTCTTAACCAACGTTAGAATCATGCTAAAGATCAATAATGTCGAGGTTGTTTACAGCGATGTGATTCTGGTGCTGCGTGGCATCTCTTTGAGCGTGGAGCAAGGCCAGATTGTTTCTTTGCTCGGAGCCAATGGCGCCGGTAAAACTACAACGCTGAAGAGTATTTCCGGCCTCCTTCTTCGCGAAGATGGAGAGGTTACACGCGGCAGTATTGAATTTGATGGACAGCGGCTGGATAAGATGAAGGCGGAAGATGTCACCCGAATGGGCATTGTGCAGGTGTTGGAAGGGCGGCGGCTTTTCCAACACCTGACGACGGAAGAAAATCTGCGGACGGGCGCCTTGATTAACAGCAACCGGGGCGAGGTGAAGCAGTTGCTGGAACAGGTTTATGAATACTTTCCGTTGCTGAAAGGACTGCGCAATCGTACCGCCGGTTATCTATCCGGTGGCGAGCAGCAGATGGTAAGCATTGGCCGTGCTCTGATGGCCAAGCCGCGCCTGATGCTGTTGGACGAACCATCCCTTGGATTGGCTCCTCTGCTCGTACAGAACATCTTCGAGATTGTTCAGCGGATCAACCGGGAATCGGCCGTCTCCTTGTTGATAGTCGAACAAAACGCCAACGTTGCTTTAAGGGTAGCTGATTACGCCTACGTCATGGAAAACGGCCGTATCGTTCTTGATGGTCCGGCCGATCAGTTGATCGAGAACGCGGACATCAAAGAATTTTACCTGGGGTTGACTCAAGTTGGAGAACGGCGCAGCTATCGCAATGTCAAACATTACAAACGCAGAAAACGCTGGCTTGGCTAACGGACGATTCCGATAACATAGTAATTGTTGGCGATTTTTGAGAGGGAGTTCGATGAGTAAAAAATCAGTTGATCAAAAAGTTCAAGAGGCAGTTCAGCATGCTTATAAAAATGCGCCGGCCTTAAAAGTACGCTTCGATCAAGCCGGGATTTCTCCCGCTGATATTCAAAGCGCGGCCGACCTGGTAAAAATCCCCATCCAAACCAAAGACGAAATTGCCCAACTCCAGCAGTCCGATCCCCCATTTGGCGGCATGCTGGCCGTGCCGCTGCATGAGGTTAGCCATATCTTTTTCTCACCTGGTCCTATCTACGAACCGGGGCCTGCCGAAGATGATGTAGCCTGGGAGATGGCTGTTGTGGCCCTGGAGCGAGGTCAATTTGAGGAAGGGGATGTCATTCTAAATGCCCTTTCTTACCACCTGGTACCTGCCGGTTATCTCTTTGATGTCGCTTTCACCCGTCTGGGGGCGACGGTTATACCTGGTGGAACAGGCAACAGTGACTTGCAGCTACAGATGATGCGTGATCTGGGAGCCACAGGATACGTCGGCACGCCAAGCTTCCTGATGAGCTTGATCCAAAAAGCGGAAGAGAAGGGTATGGATTTCCGGCGCGATTTCAAGTTGCGTAAGGTTATTACAACGGCCGAACCACTGCCACCCAGCTTGCGCGAGACGTTGGTGGAAACCTATGGCCTGCATGTGATCAATGCTTATGGAACGGCCGAATTTCATATCATGGCCACCAATGATGGTCCGGGCATGGCCATGCGCCTGCTGCCTGAGCCGGTGGTGCAGGTCGTCAATCCGGATACGGGACAACTTGTCGGTCCCGGAGAGACGGGAGAAGTGGTGGCCACCAATTTCAGCAAGCTGTATCCTCTAATCCGGGTGGGAACGGGCGACATGGCGATGAATATAGATCCTAATCCGGGACAGAGTAAACAGGATGAACGTTCGATTATCCTGGTCGGCCGGCGCGGCGAGGCCGTGAAAGTGCGCGGCATGTTTTTGCACCCTAACCAGCTACGCTTTGCAGCCGGGCAGGTGCCGGGCGTTGTCGCCTTACAGGCTGTGATTAGCCGTCCGGAACTGCGCGATCAATTTGATCTTCGTGTTGTTGTGGACCAAAGTGCGCAGACAGATACTGTTTCCCAACAGCTAAAGCAAGCCGTCAATGGACTATGCCGCGTGCGCGTCGATGACGTTCACTTTGTTCCAGAAGACAGCCTGTCTGAGGACAGTCCAACAGTCATCGACGAACGCTCTTGGGAGTAGAATATCCTCCTGGCAGTCAATAGAAAATCCAATATGAATATAGTGCCGGCCTAAAAGCTGCTTTCATGAAGCCGGCCGTTTTTGGTTCGGCAATGCCTCCCATACGTTTCAACCACGCTTCCATTTGCGCGGGAACATTCGCCAGGTGACCGCCGTCTTGCTCCATACAGAACAAGAAAGGAGCAATGACATGAAAGCAATTTCTTTTTTTCAGGCAAAAACAAATGTGCTCTACCAGTTAGCTTTGAGCCAATTGCGCCAGCAAAGTCTTGAGATGCGGCGAGGGTTGGATGCGCCTCTTGCGCTTGCCGCTGCGTTTGCCTTGGGAACGCTGACCAGCTTTTTGCCGCTGCCCATTTTTGATTCCTTACTGGCTGTTGGGCTGGCATTCAAATTTGCTCGTTTGAACAAAGGGGCGATTTTCCTGGCGCGTGCCGTTTGGAATGATCTGCTCGTCGTCCCCCTCTACGCCCCCGGTTTTAAGGTCGGGCAATGGTTGGTTGGATCGTTGCTGAATCCTGAAATAGTTCAGGAGATGATTCCCACGCATTTCATATGGATAGGGAGTTTTTTACTGGGCACGGCTATCCTGGCCGTTCTCGCCGCCTCGGCCGGGTTCCTCGCTGTTTTATTCATTGCCAAACTGGCCAAAAAGCGCAAAATTGACCTTATTTAAGTATTGACTTAATTAAGTATATGCTTTATAACACTGGCGTGGATGTTTTCGCCGCGCTGGCTGAGCCTAATAGAAGGAAGATTTTAGAAATTCTGGCCGAAAAAGGACAGATGCCCGCTTCCGACATTTACCAGCACTTTCACTCGACCCCCCAGGCCGTGTCGCAGCATTTAAAAGTGTTACGTGAGGCCCAGTTAGTGACGGTTGAGAAAGAGGCGCAAAAACGTTTGTACACATTGAATCCGGAGAAGATACGGGAATTTGAGAATTGGGCTATGAAAACGATGAGCTTGTGGCAGCAGCGATTTGATCGCCTGGAAAAACTTTTAAACGAGGATTCCGGCCAATCATAGTCGGATAATGCGCGCCGGATATTGGGTTAAGGGAATTAGGAAGATTTTTTTATCAACTTTTGCATTTAAAAAAGGAAGCATTATGTCAGACACAAAATTTACATTCGATCGTGAAGAAAGAAAAGTTGTCATGGAGCGTGTTTTTCATGCATCTCCTGAACGGTTATGGAAAATGATGACCGATCCCGACCTTATCCCGGAGTGGTGGGGTCCGGAGAGGCATCTGACCCGGGTTGACGAAATGGATGTTCGGGTGGGTGGAAGCTGGCGCTTTGTCAGCCATGATAAGGAAGGTAATGAGCATGCCTTCAATGGTATATATAAGGAAGTTGATCCGCCTCGCCGGCTGATGCAAACATTCAATTATGAGCCGATTGGACCAGGGCATGAAAGTATAGAGACGGCCGTCTTGGAGGAAGTTGGAAAAGGAAAAACAAGGCTTACGATGACCTCCGTTTACAATACGGTGGAAGATTTCGATGGAACCATTGCCTCAGGCATGGAATCCGGGGCACGCGAGACCTGGCAGCGCCTGGCCAGTCTCGCTGAAAAGCAATTAATCATCACTCGCGTTTTTGATGCATCCATAGAGCGCGTATGGCAGGCCTGGTCCGAGCCGCAGCAGATAGAAAAATGGTTGGGACCGGAAGGCTTCAGCACACGGGTGGAAGCGCATGATTTTACGGAGGGTGGCCATTGGCGTTATGTGCTGATTGGTCCTGATGGCGCGGAATACCCTTCCGTAGGAATCTACAAAGAGATTATTCCGCATAAGAAGATCGTCAGTACTGATGAGTTTGGCGAGGATTATGAGCCACCGGAATCATCTGATTTACCCCAGGGCATGGTCACAACCACCCTGTTTGAAGATCAGGGAGGCAAGACAAAATTGACCATCCTTATTTCCCATCCGACAGTGGAAGACCGCATCAAACACGAAGAGATGGGCGTCATTTCTGGTTGGAATTCCACCCTCGATAACCTGGAAGCACTACTGATAATAAAATCTCCAGAAATTGGATAACAGGATACCTTCACGTGACAGTCACTTCCGAAGTGACTGTCACCTAAGGCTCAAAAAGGATCTATCATGTCACAAAAAGACTCAAAGTTAATTACTCACCTATGGCTTGATGGACAGGCCGAAGAGATAAAGAAGCTATTTTCTGTAAAAACATAATCCTCGGATTATTCGTACGTTAAAAACTAAATCTTATCAACACGCAAGTAGACGCGGCCTGTTTCCCAATCATCACTAATTTCCATGACAAAGGTCGTTACTAATCAGAGACAAGTAGCCTCATTAGGAAATAGCATAGCCACTCGCGACCGGCGGCGAAATTCGCGATTCAGTCGCTCCAGCCTATTGGCCATTCAAAGGGAGCAAAAACCTTAGGTCTTATTAAATTGAAATAAAGAGCCATTTAGCTGAGCGGATTAATGAAGGGGGGTATGTGTTGTCTGGCGCTATTTATTCCACTCTATTAATAGTCAATTCTTAAGGACAGTATTGGCTCATCAAATATTGTTATAGTGCACTTGTGTGATCTGTCGCGAGTGTGGTCTCAACAGAATAATCGCATGCACTGAGCCATCGAGAATCAATATGGAAGTAAGCTTTGAAGGAATTTTTTTTCCAGTACAATGTGAATTGAAAAGGAGCATTACTTATGGAAATCCCAAACAGTTTTTCAGTTGCGACACGAAACGGATCTCATATTGGCTTGAAGATAACCGATGGAGATACTATTCAAATTAACCAACCTATTAGGATGCTAAATATTGATACACCCGAAAAAGAAGGAGGTTCATTTGGTAAGGCGGACACAGTACAGAAAAAACTTAATTTGGCTAAGAAGAGAATAAAGGATGGACATTTCGATGGATTAATCAATGATGGGTTAAAGGAATTCCTAGTAAACAAAATTACGAATGATGCTGCAGAACGGCATTTTAGGGCTGGGAAAAATGCAACAAATGCTTTATCAAAAGCTATGAGAACACGGATAGGTTCTTTTTCTGACGATTTGCAGCCAAGGCTTTTTGTCCAAGCCTATGACCCATTTTTTGATAAATATTTAAGGGTTCTTGCCTTAGTAGCTCCATGGTTCCTAAAGAAAGAATTGCCACACAGAGATGATCCTCGCCGTCGAACATATAATTTGGAATTGCTAGAAGATGGTCATGCTGCATCATTTCCAATATATCCAAGCATACCAAAAAACGACGATTGGTTAAAAGCCATAAATGCAAGCAAATATGCATGGGAAAATAAAAAAGGGCAATGGGACGAAAAGAGTGGAGGAGAGAATGTTTTATTAGCATATGAATTTCGGGCAGTATTGGATCTTAGTCTACCTCGTGTTGTTGCTAAAAGAGGTAGCACAACCCGAAAATATTTTGAGGAAGATATTAATCAAGGACAAGAGATAGTGGAACTTAAAAACGGTTTAGTAGCAGATGGTTGGGAAGTTTCCGAAAATGATTACTTGCAGATGGTAAGTGAAGCTTTTAGCCGTCATTGCGTTGATATTACTTCACGGAAGATTGTTGGCAAACAAGACTATTACAAAATTCCCCCCTGGGCAAGATTGTGGGTATGGGATGATAACTTAGTTGAAGCGAAAGAAAAGCTAAAACTTAATTAAAGTTAAACCGCAGATTACAAAGTAAATCGGACATGGGATCGACGTTAGCGCATTTCTGACAGAGGTGGGTTCTGAAATAATGGAGGATGTAGGATTTGCTCTCTTCTTTGTTTCTCTTGCGGCGTTTGTTTACCTTGTTCTTGTGATGATCCCTGTTTTTTCATACCGGCGTTTCTTATGAGTGTTCTCATATGCCTTAGGGATTTAAATTCCCCGCACTTACCACATTTTTTCTGTTTATTTCGTTTAAATATCATTTGTCAAGCTACGGCTTAAGCTACGGGCTATCAAGATCAAAATCCCCACACCGGAAGATGTGGGGGTGAAGAAGGGTTTAACCCCGTATATTAGGCTGCGGGCGTTGGGATCGAACCAACAACCTCTTGATTCAGAGTCAAGCGCTCTGCCAGTTGAGCTAGCCCGCAATATAGCCCCGAATTTTACCAAACAGCCGATTGCAGGGCAACTGCGCAGTAGGGTGTAAAATCTCGTAGTTAATGGCTGGTATCCTGAAGTTTCTTGCCTGTGTGGATAGCCTATTGACTATTTTCTTGAAACAATTCTACGATTTCATTGAGCCGTTCCAGGGCGCGTTCACGGCCGAGAGCCAGCATTGATTCAAATAACGGTGGCGACACCTTTTGGCCGGTAATCGCCAGGCGCATTGTGCCCAGGAATGGACCGGCCTTGCCGTTGGTCGTCACACTCTCGCCGATGGCGATCATGCCCTGGCTGATAGTGTCCAGATCGTAGGGCTGGACATCACGCACGAAATCGCGGGCGCGGATGAACGCCTCCCTGGCCTGCTCATAGGGCATTTTTTTGTGGGTCAGGTCATCGGCCGTCATCTGTAAGGGCACATCTTCAAACAGGAATTTCAAGAAGGGAACCGCGTCAGGCAGCCGTTTCAAGCGCACACTCATCGCCGGCATGACCAATAACAAAGCTTCAGGATTGACTTCATACCCGGCATCATCCAGGAAGGGCTTGACCGCCCTGGCCAGTTCCAGCGGCGTCATCTCCTGGATATATTGCCCGTTGAGCCAGTCCAGTTTGTCATAGGGAAGGCGGGAGGGAGCAGGATTGATAGAGGCTAACTCCAGCCGGGGCACCGCTTCTTCAAGGGTGAATTTCTCACGATCATCGCCGAAGGACCAGCCCACATTCGCCAGAAAATTGAGCATAGCATCAGGCAGCAAACCCGCTTCCTGGAATTCTTCTACTTTGATCAGCACTTCGCGGCCGTTATCGTCAAAAGCCTGGGTGCGCTTGCTCAGCTTGCCCTTGCCGCTGGGATTGAGCACCAGGGGTAGATGAGCATATACGGGAATTTCCCAACCGAAAGCATTGTAAAGATTAATGTGTAAGGGAGCGGTGCTGATCCACTCGTCGGCGCGCAAAATATGGCTGATTTGCATGAAATGGTCGTCAACCACATTGGCCAGGTGATAAGTGGGCAGCCCATCCGACTTGAGCAGCACCGGGTCCTGGATCTGGCTGTTCATCACTGTGATATCGCCGCGAATCTGATCAGGGATGACCGTTTCACCTTGCAATGGCATCTTGAAGCGCACCACGGAACTGAGACCGGCCTTTTCTCTTTCGGTTCGCTGTTCCGGCGTCAGGTGGCGACAGCGCCGGTCATAGCCCAGGGGTTGCTTGGCCGCCATCTGTTCCCGGCGCATTTGTGCCAATTCCTCGGCCGTGCAGTAGCAGCGATAAGCGTGGTCATGGGCGATCAACCATTCAGCCCATTCCTGGTAAAGCGCTGTCCGTTCGCTTTGCACATAGGGACCAAAAGGTCCACCAATATCCGGTCCTTCATCCCAGTCCAGGCCCAGCCAGCGTAAGGAATCAAGGATAGCCTGCTCCGCACCGGGCACGTATCGTTTTTGGTCCGTATCTTCAATACGC
>JANQGC010000149.1 GCA_028277515.1 Anaerolineae bacterium | reverse complement strand
TGCTTCCAGTTGGCGGATGGCCAGGGCCGAGGCAAAATGTTCCTGCTGGACGGTTACCTGGCCTTCATACCAACCGATCCCGATTTCTTGGAGAGATTTTTGCAGCACCTGGAAGCATACCGCTTCCATCGGGAATTGGGCGAATGCCTGGGCTAAAATTTGCCGAGCTGTCTGTTCGTCGAATTCCAGGCAGGCGGCAATGAAAGCCTCGCGCATCTTTTTCAAAGAATCGCCAGTGACTGCAACCGGTTCCGGTTCCGGCTTATCCTCTGTCACATATAAATCCAGCGGCGATTCTCCATCAGCCTCAAGCTGCCGCCACAGATCAACCGCCCGGCTGATGCTCAGCCCTTCTTCCTGCCGGGCCAGAAGCCATTTCAAAATCTGGACGTCGTAATCAGAATAAAGCCGGTGACGGCCGCTGGTTCGTTGCGGTTCAGGAAGCCCATAGCGCCGTTCCCAGGCCCGCAGCGTGTCGGGCTTGATGCCGGTCTCCTGTACAACAGCTTTAAGATTATAAACGGGGATTTTGTTACCTTCTGTCATATCCAAGCCCTACATATAAAATGATGTGAAATTATATCACAATTGTACAGGTTTTGTCCAAGGACATTTGAACCTGGCGCGCAACTCATTTGCCAAATCTCCTTGACATGGATAGGTTAATGTTTTAATATATGTCTAGCCATATAGACATTTAGGTATAAGGATTAATTTTTTGAGATGATTCCACAAGCAAAGTCGCGCCCATCACCACTACCTGTTTATTATCAAATTGGTCTCGATATCCGCCAGCGTATCTCCTCAGGGGAATGGCGTAGTGGCCACCGCTTGCCTTCTGAGCCTGATCTGGCTAAAGAGTATGATGTGAGCCGCATGACGGTTCGGCAGGCGATGCGTGACCTGGTTAATGATGGTATTCTTTCCCGGCGTCGTGGAGATGGTACTTATGTCAGCCGTGCATTTCTCGATATTTCCATGAACCGTAAGTGGGAAATGCGGCCTGAAATCGAGTCGGCGATTGACCGCTACACGTTGCATCATGAAATCCACGAACAGCTGCGACAGGTGGCCATTCCCGATTCTCGTTTTCACTTCAACTTTGAAGAATTTGTTCCCGATTTCCAGGGCAGTGTGTTCTGTGCCGACAAGATCCGGGAGATGGAAGTTTACCGCCAAAGCAGGACGATATTTATTACCCCTGATAATAGTTTGACACTGCTCCGCCAATATGCCATTGAGGATCAGAAAACTCTCGTCATGGCGACCTATGGTATTGCACGCGGTTTCATGATCTATGAACCGGGGCAGGTGGCTTCAGGGGATGTGGCCTATGCGGCCTCATTAGATGGTATGGAGCGTTTGGCACGGCCGATTACACTCCAGGAGCTGCGTTCCTTTGGAGAAATCGACTTATTAGTGACCGGCGTCTGGCAGATTACTGAGGATGGTGTGCGTTGGGGCAAGGGATATGGTTTTTTTGATCTGGAATGGGCAATGTTCAGGGAAAGTGATCTGGTTGAAGAAAACACGGTGGTTATTGCTGTGGGCCATGATTGCCAGGTAGCAGCAACCAAACTGACACCCACTGTTTTTGATACGGTTGCTGATTTCATCATTACTCCCTCCAGACATATCACAATTGAGCGGACCCACGCCAGACCAGAAGGTGTCTTGTGGGATTATCTCGCGCCGGATTTGCCGGCGCAGATCCCTCCTCTGCGCTCTTTGCTCAACGAAATGGTCAACTAAGTATTGTGCTACTTAAAATTTGACAACTTTTACTAAATAGTTTTCGCTCATGTATCAAGTGAAAAGTTGTCAAATTTCTGTGCAAATAACTTTTGTATCGGTGGACAAAGCGTATCCGTAATGACTGGGAATATTGCTCCGCGGAGCGAACCGGCAATTATATATCACAATCTTCGGGAGAATATGATGAACAAAGATGAAGCAAGAGCATCTGTTTGGACTGAGCTGGCGCAGGTAGCCCTGCCCGATAGTCGCTATCATTTTGATTTTAATGAATATATACCCGACTTTAACGGGAGTGAGCAGGCGACAGATCGTTTATGCGCGCTGGATATTTACCAGGATGCGGATGTGGTTTTTATCACACCGGATAATTGCCTGGAAAGGTTGCGAGAGCAAACTGTGCGTGATAGCAAAGTGCAGATTGTATCCACTTATGGCATCAGACGAGGGCTGGTACTGTTACGCCCGGAGGATGTGCCTCCGGGGTTGGAACCTTATGCTGTTTTGTTGGACAGCATTGAAAAAGTAGGGCGGCCAATTTCTTTACAGCAGTTAAGAGACCAATACCGGCTCGACCTTATTGTCACTGGAGCATCGGCCGTGAGTACATCAGGCGTTCGTTTCGGCAAAGGACATGGCTTTTTTGACCTGGAATGGGCCTTCTTATGGAAAATCGGTGTCGTTGATACCACCACGCCCATCGTCGCTTTTGTCCATGATTGCCAGGTCGTCGATGTCGAACTGGAACCTAGCCCATTCGATACCCTTTGTGACTATATTGTGACCCCGACACAGGTAATTCCGGTGCAAAACCCGCAAAAACCGGTTCATGGTGTTTTATGGGAAAAATTGGAGCCGGATATGTTGGCCAATATTCCTCCTTTGCAAGAGTTGAAACAAATGGAGGAAATAGGGCAGTTGCAGTTGGCAGCGGCTGATTAAGAGAGGAGGTGAGGCAGCGCAGCAAATTAATATTTGTTAGTTACATTCGTTTTGGACGATTATTTGATAAGGAGGTCTCAAAATGACAACTGCAGAATATACTGTACCAAAGTCATCAACGCGCTTCTTTGTAGCATCAGCGATTTGGGCAGCGGTAATCATACCCCTGGCCTGGTTAAGCAGTACATTTCTTTCCATTCCCGGCGCTTTTGGAGCCGGGTATTTTTGGCTCCCGGAAATGGCGATGCCCACCGCAGCTTATTTCCTCGGACCCTGGGGGTGGGTCGCCTCGGCCGTCGGCACGTTTTTCGGCGGCATGTTGGCCGGCAGCCCGTTATTAATTAACATTGCCCAAAATCCGATCCCTGCCTTTTTAGCCAATGCCATGCTCTTCTGGCTCTTGCTTAAAGCCTTTAAGGTAGAGGTGGGTGTTGGGTTATCGGAACGAAAACAACGCAGCATTGGCTCCATTGCCATCGTGATCCTCCTGACTGTTGTTGTCGCAGTTGTGGCCGGTTATTTTATTGGCCAATGGACGGAATCATTAGGTATCTCCTCTCGCTGGGGCTATCTGGCTGTCTTTCTATTGACGATCCCCGCCTGGTTTATGCTGGGGATGCCGTTTAACCGCCATGTGATGGGCGCTATTGTGGCGATCATCATTTCCAGTATTGTCAGCGCAGCTATGGGCGCCTTTGCCTGGGCAACGATTGGCGGCATGGGGGCTTCAGCCTGGGTGATTGTCTTTCCCGGTTGGGCCTTGGGCGATATCGTTGCCGGCACATTGGCTGTGCCTTTAATGTGGAGTATTTACCGCGAGATGACCCGCCGGGGATTGAATTGGTCCGGGTAAAACCTTATGGATGAAAAAAATAGGGGGTTTGGTTGGCTTGCCCCCACACCAAGATTGCTTCTATTCATCGTTCTTAGCCTGTTATTCACCCTGAGTAGCCAATGGATACCGGTTCTGCTGGCTCTGGGCGTGGCCTTACTGCTGCTGATTTTTGGCGGCAAATACCCGCGAGCGGCGTTGATCGCTTGTGCCAGCGCCTTCGTGCTCACTTTTCTGGGCAACGCTCTGTTTGCCTCGGAAAACATCCGTTATTCATGGTGGGTGTTTAATATTTCGGATGCCAGCCTGCAGGACGGACTGCGCCTCGGTTTGCGCCTGATGGCCATGATTCTGGTGGCCATCGCCTTCATTGCCGTCACCCCTAATCATGAATTACTGCAAGCGTTTCGCGGTTTGAAAATTCCGGCTACGGCGGAAATGTATTTGACCATCGTTTTGCGCTATGTGGATGTGCTCTGGTATGACATTCAGGTCAGTATGAAGGCGATGGCCGTGCGCGGTGTGGATTGGGAAGGCAGTTTTCGGGAAAAGATTCCGGCTTTCAGTCGGCTGATGCTGCCGCTCATCTTTCGCATCCTGGATCATATCGACGGGCAGTCGCTGGCGATTGATAACCGCGGCGGAATCAGCGCCCGGCGCACTGATTTTAAGGTGGACCCCCTGCTGCCGGCCGTGTCCATGAAGGACGTCTATGTGCGCTTCGGTAACGATGATGAAGATGAGGGGGCGCATGCAATCAAGGATATGAACCTGGAAATCGCGCAAGGGGAGGCCACCGTTTTGGTGGGGCCGATCGGCGCGGGGAAAACGAGCACGTTGTTATTATGCACGGGACTTGTTCCATACAGCGTGGGTCGTATGCGCGGAGATGTGGAGATCTTCGGCCGAAACAGCAAGGAAGCGACGCAAAGTGAATTGGGGTATATGGCGCGCATCGTTTTTCCCAGCGCGGTCCAGGGATTGGTGGGGCTGACTGTCAAGGATGAGCTGGTTTTTAGTCTCCGAATGAGCACCCTTGATGAAGAGAAATACGACGAGGTCATCAGCGAGGCCTTACAGATCGTGGGTCTGGATGATTCTTTCTTGCCCCGGCTCACCCTGGGCCTCTCCGGCGGAGAAATGCAGCGGGTAGCCCTGGCTTCTGCCATAGTGGCCCATCCTCATTTGCTAGCCCTGGATGATGTGACGGTCCAATTAGATCCTGTAGGCAAACGGGAGGTCATTGCCGCCGTGCGCGCTTTGTTAAAAGGGCGCATCACCACCGTCATGTGTGATCCGCACGTTGAGCTGTTGACGGATGTCGGCGACCGCTTTATTTCCTTGCAGAATGGACAGATCACCGGGGCGCACTCAACTCTTGATGCTTCCACCATCAAGCAAGCCAGTTTGCGGATGCCGCAGTTGCTACAGTTGAGCCAAAACCTCGGTATTGAACTGCCGGCAGATGTGGCATCCGCCTCCGCCGCTTTGCGTCCGCAGGCGACGCGCAAGCTGGTCTTTGATGATGCTCCATCCGCTGCTGATCAGCCAATTATTGTGCAGGCGCAGGGGATTTCCTACCAATATCCCAAGGGGCCTAAAGCAATCGACGCCCTTGATGTAACCTTCCGCAAGGGGGAGTTTATTGCGCTTCTGGGTTCTAATGGTTCCGGTAAAACGACCCTGGCCTTAACTTTGGCCGGAGCATTGACGCCCACGGAGGGCCAGATCCTGATTGAAGGGGAAGAATTTAAGCAACACCGCCATAAAGGGATGATTGGTTATGTCTTCCAGGAACCGGTTAATCAGATCGTGACGATGAAGGTCAGTGACGAATTGGCTTTTGGGCCACAGCAGTTGCAGTGGAATAAGACCGCGGTAGCAGACGTGGTCAACCGGGAACTGGAGCGTTTTGACCTGCATGGCGATGATGTGCCGCTTCACCTGGCTCCGGCAGATGCGCGCAAGTTGGCTATCGCCGGGACGTTGTCGATGAATCCCCGGTTGATTATCCTTGATGAGCCGACCAATAATTTAGATGATGCAGAAACACGGCACTTGATGGCGCATCTGCAAAAATTGAAAGCTGAAGGGACGACGGTACTCTTGATTACTCATGACGTTGATGTTGCCGCTGAAAACGCGGATCGCATGATTGTCATGTCCAAGGGTCAGATTTTGGCGGATGATTCGACACGGCAGGTGATGGCCCGGCCAGAGATGTTGATCCAGAGTGATGTAGTGCCGCCACCGATCATTGAACTCTCTCTGGCTCTTTGGCCGGACGCGCTGCCGGCATTGACAGTGGATGAGTTAGCGAATTGTTTTGAGGAAGCTGTCCTCGTTTCGGCATAGATCTTTTTTAAAACATGGTATTGTTATGGGCCATTTCATCGGGAATGACCTGCAAGACATCCCAATGCTCGACGATTTTGCCGTTTTCATCAAAGCGGAAGATGTCGATGCCGGCGTAGTCGCTGTCGCCAGACCAGGTCTGGTGGCAGTGTAGGACGACCAGGTCCTCTTCGGCGATGGCGCGTTTGAACGCAACCTTTTTGCCGGGGTATTCTGCGGCCATGCGCTTGAAGTAGTCGATGAAGGCTTGTTTACCGTCGGGGACGTGGGGGTTATGCTGGATGTAAACATCGCCCACATATTGCTCAATGGCCTCTTCCGGTTTGCAGTCGTTAAACATTAGCGCGTAGAAAGCCATGGCGTTTTGTTTGTTTTGTTCTAGCTGATTGGTCATTGATTCTCCTTTGTAGCACAAATTGCCTAATTTGTGCCTGCAATTTAGGCAATATTCGGAGTGTATGCTGATTACGCTACATACGCAATTTAGGCAAATTACGTTACGTATGCAATTTAGGCAATACCCAAAGGGCACGCTGATTACGCTACATCACAGATTCATGGACTTTCAGGCCGCGCCTTTCCAGTTCAGCTAAAAATGGGTCACCTGGCAAAAAGGCTTCGGGCGCGTCGATACCTTGCCCCTCATAATTATCCTGGGCCAGCAGGAGGGTGCCGGCAACCAGGGGCAGGGCGACGCATTTGGCCCAGGCGGCCGGACCGGACCAGCCGCTTTGCTCCGGCGCGGGGTGGGTGGTCCACAGGGTCCTTTGTAATTTTCGGCCGTCGATTTCGCCGGTAACCTCAACATGGAGGGCATAGCCCCAGAGCGGCTCTTGATTGGCTTCGGGCACCTGGGCCAAATAATGCCAGATAAGGTCACGGCGGGATATGGGCTGATCATTGATCACAACCGGCTCAGGTTCAAAGAAGCCGAACTCAACTAAACTATGCATCAGGCGCATGGTTTTTGGGGTAAAAGTTCCGCGGACCACCACCCGCTTTGCCTGCAGATTGCGAGAGAGCGTGCGCGGTTCACTGTGCGGTACGACATGAACCGGAAGCCGGCCATAGGGTTGGGGAAACGCAACCTCCTTGGACTCGGCCCACAAGGGGACTTGTTTATATTCTCCATCGCTCATATATCCGCGTACCGAATCAGGGCCAAACTCCCAGAACACCCCGTGAATAGAGGCGGGCGAGAGCGCAATGGAACGAAAGGAGGCGAAGCTAATCTCAATGGACTTAATCGCCTCCATCTGGCGCGCGCCATGCCTGGCCATGATATTGGTCAGCCCGGAACTGGAACCGCAGCCGGCCACATAAGTGACGCCGGCTTTTTGGGCTTCTTGATCGAGCGCCCGCAACTCATCGCTTAGACTGCTCAAGTCAATGACCTTGATGTTGGTGGTCGCAATGGCAGCCCTGGCCACAGCAAGCGTGAATGCTTTTGGCAGAGCGTTGACGACAACGGCCGGATTATCGGCCATCAAGCCCTGCAAGGCGGCTTCATCCGTGGCATCTAACGCCACCGCTGCGTCCGGGGGCAATCCCCAGGCGGCCGACATTTCCCGGGCTTTTTCAATGTCCACATCGGCAATTACGACCTGGTCGAAGCGCTTAGAGGAGATTAATTCGGGGGAGGTGTGAGCGCCCATGGCCCCCACGGCACCCAATATGACGGCTTTCATGCTATGTGCTCCTTTATCAATGTTGTTACTTTAGGCGCGAAAAGGATTTCGCGGTTACAAACAATAGGCGCGCCAATGATCGAAGATTTGCCGGTAGGATTTGAATCGTTGATCAGCGGTGGCAGCCAGGTCATCATCTTTTTCAATATGTTGGACTGGCTTTTGAAAACGTGCCTGTCCAGTTTCAATAGACTCCAATAGGCCAAGCCCAACCCCGGCTAGCAGCGCCGCACCCAAGGCAGGCCAGCTCTTATACTGGGGCAAGCCTAACGGCAAACCGGTGGCATTGGCGATAACTTGCGGCCAGGTTGCGCTTTGGGCTGCTCCCCCAACCATCCACAAATGCTCAATTTTCATCCCGGACCGTTTCATATCTTCCAAAGCCCAGCGCAGCTCAAAGGCGCCCCCTTCCATCACGGCGTAGGCCATATCGGCCCGGTCATGGCCCAATGATAAGCCCACAAAACCACCCTGCTGCCTCCCTGCCGGGGCGTGGTGCCCTCCGGTGAGAGGTAAAAAGAATAAGTCGGAACCGCCAGATGGAGGATTGTTCGTCTCCAGTTCTTTATTTAGAGCAGCATACTTTTCGCTCCGCGAGACTGCTTTTCCATCCGCTCCCCAAAAGCGATTGACCAGCCACTCCAGCGAAGCACCTAGACCGCCGAGGGATTGGCTTGCCGTCCAGCGTCGGGGCAGATCGTGGAAACTGATATTGATTCCAGGTGGCGTCTTTTCCACGTCCGGCTCATCTACCACTGTGGTCACGACCCAGGCCGTGCCACAGGCCAGCAACGCTTCACCGGGTTTGGTGACGCCGATGCCTAGCGCGGTTCCGCTTTGATCGTGCCCGCCGTTGATGACCATTGTCTGCGTGGATAGACCTGTCAGGCGGGCTGCTTCCGGGGTGAGTTTCCCGATTATTTCCCCGCTCGGCCGAATGGGGGAGAGCTGCTCCATTTTGATCCCGGCCAGGACGCATAATTCTTCGTGCCATTGCCCGGTTCTAATATCGATCAACTGCAACCCATTACCATTTGAAGGGTTCATGCAAAATTTTCCGGTCAGACGATGGACCAGAAAATCGTTAACCGAAAAGAAATGTTGGGCGGCGGCGAAGACATCCGGTTTAAATTGGCGCAGCCAGGTGATGGTGGGCAATCCCAGCCCGGCGGTCAACGACCAGCCGCTTATTCGCTTGATTCTTTCTTCCAGGCCTGCGGCTCGCCATTTATTGACTATATCTTCTGTACGGCCGTCCATCCAGATAATAGCCGGATAAACAGGCGTGCCGTCCGCCGCGGCCGGAATCAAGGAACCGCTCTGCGCCGCCAGCGCCAACGCCAGAATCTGTTTGTTGGAGCCGTGCAGCTTTACTACATCGCGAATAGCGGCGATCACGGCCCCCCATAAATCTCCCGGATTTTGCTCTACCCAACCGGGTTGAGGCGTTTGTAGGGGGTAGGCTCGTTCGGCGGCCGCTAATTCGGTCCCCAAAAGGTCAAAGAGCACCGCTTTGGTTGAAGTCGTGCCGATGTCTAAACCAAGAACTGCTTCGCGCATAACCCATCATTCAAGGAGAGCCATCGCTTCCTCGACCGATGCATTCTGGTGCAAAATAGCGGCGACCGCAGCAGTCATGGCCACCGGGTCATCAGCCTGAAAGATGTTGCGGCCGATAGCGACGCCGGCTCCGCCCGCATCCACGGCTGCTTTAATATCTTGCAGCATCTCTCGCTCATTTCCTTTCTTTGAACCGCCTAGAATAACGACCGGCCTGAAGCAGGCATCGGTAACAGCTTTGAAACCGGCGACATAAGGGGTCTTGATAAAATCTGCGCCTAACTCAATCCCAATTCGGGCCGCCATAGCGATATTTTCCTGGGTGCGGTGTTCTGGGCCACTGTCGAATCCGCCGGGAACCATTTCCCCTAACACGGGCACGCCCCAACGATGCGCCATCCCGACCATTGAAGCTAAATTTTCCAGCGTGGCTTCCTCCTTTGCCGAGCCGGGCAGAGCCGTTACCACGAAAGCATCGACTCCTAAGCGCAGCCCATCCTCCACATGGAAGAACAGGGACGAACTTGGACCGTCGCTTGATTTACCCAGGTTCGTAGCTGCCCCATCCCCGCGAAGGATAAGCCCAAGTGGCGCCAACTCCCTGGCAAAACGCCGGGCGATTCCATAGGAAGTGAGAACGGCGTCAGCCCCTCCGGCGGCTATTTTGGCGATGGTTTCGGCCGGATCTTCCAATCCATAACAAGGACCATCCAGCAAGCCATGATCCAGGGCAACGATCAGGGCGCGTCCATCCTTTTTAAAAATACGGTTCATTCGACGAATGGTAGACATTATTTCTCCTTTACTAACCTGCTTCTTTTTTACGGTGGCCATATCTTTCGCCTCCGTCAACGGTAATAAATTCACCGGTGATGTAATCATTTTTGACCAGAAAGAGGATGGTCTCCGCGATATTTCCTGGATTGCCCCAGCGGTTGAGCAATGTTTTATCGGTAACGGCGGCAACCATTTCATCAGTATAATCCAAGGGACGTAGTACCGGACCGGGGGCAACAGCGTTCACCCGCACTGCGGGAGCCAATTCCAGGGCTAACTGCCGGGTGAGGCCCAGCAGACCGGTTTTGGCCACACTGTGACCTGCGTAATGCGGCCATGCTTCCCAGGCTGACAGATCCACAATATTAATGATAACCCCTGCCTCTTTTCCCAACATGCCTGGGGCCACCGCATTGGCCAGGTAGAAAGGGGTATGAAGAATGATATCAATAGCATTGTGCCAGGCGCTAAAATCCTGGGTGGGAAAAGGGGCTTGTTTAAAAATCGAAGCGTTATTGACCAGAATGTCAATGGGACCAAGTTCCTGGCCGATGCGGTCGATCACCATGGGGACGCCCCGGTAGTCCGACATATCAAAGCGAACCGTTAAGACCTCCACTCCAAATGCGCGCGCTTCAGCGGCCGTCGCCTGAGCTTCTTTTTCCGAGTTGCGATAATTGATGACGACATTTGCCCCGGCCTCCGCCAGGGCAAGGACGATGGCTTTGCCTATCCGTTGGGCGCTGGCGGTAACAAAAGCGACTTTACCTTTTGGGTCCATTATTTTTCTCCATTAAAACGGGAATATCCCCACCTTTTTACTGGTTCCTGCTACAACAGCGCCAACACATCGGCCACCTGCCGCATCAATTCCGGAGCGACATCCAGGTCCATGTTCACCACGGAAATCTCATCTGTTCCAAAGCGCGCAGACATATCTTTCAAATCGCGGGCACATTCTTCGGGAGACCCCATGATCACAAAGGGGCGAATCCATTCCTCCTTAAGGAGTTTTCCCGCTTGCGCCAGACCCTCACGGAACATGGTTTGGCGGATTTCATTAACTTCGGCCGGGCTGATGCCGATCAAGTCTTTGGCCGCCGGCGGGGAGTCCACGATGGGAAATGTCATATAAGGGCGCATTTTCTGCAGGATGTGCTCATTGGTGATGATCATTGCCGTGTAGCAGAGTTGGGGCTTGTTACCTGACATGGCCGCTCCGGCCATGATCCAGTCCACGTAATTCTGCATCAGATCGCGATGTAAAAAGTCCAGCGTGACGCCGTCGGCCGCCTTTCCGGCCAGGGTTAATATTTTCTCCCCGCGCGAAGCAATCCAAATGGGCAGGTCAGGGCGAGCAAAATGAATATGGGCCTCATTGAGCCGGATGAAGTTCCCCTGATAGTTGACTTTCTCGCCGCGAAATAACGGCCGAATGGTTTCCAGGATTTCGCGCAGCGCCGTCAAAGGCTTGCTGCGTGTCAATCCCATCGGTTCTAAAACAAGGGTTCCGCCGGCGCCCAGACCTAAGAAGGCTCGTCCGCCGGAAATTTCATCGACAGTAGCAATGGCATTGGCGGTTTGAGCCGGATGCCTGGTGTAAGGATTGGTGATGCCGGTTCCTATTTGCAGCGTCTTTGTGTTTTGGGCGATGGCTCCTAACGTTACAAATACATCACGGCCTTCCAAACCTTCATCAAAAATCCAACATTTGGAAAAACCCAACCGTTCGGCCTCTTGGGCTAGCTCGACTAACCGGGGAACGGGCGCGTCCGTTAAAAAATTGACTCCAGCCTTTATCATTATTTAGTCTCTCACTAGTATGTAGTATCGGCTTTAGCCGTCAAACCGCTGAAGCGGTTACTACGAACAATGCACCACCGGCCTCCTATGAAAGGGTAAAGCCGCCATCAAGGATTAAGTTTTGCCCGGTCATCCACCCGGATTCTTCATCCGCTGCCAGGAAAAGGGCAGCATAAGCGACATCTTCCGGGCGGCCGATGCGGCCCAGCGGATATTTTTCTGCGTAACTATCCAGGTATTCATCCAGATCTTCGCGGCCGACATAAGCCATTGGTGTTAAGACATCACCGGGTGAAATAATGTTGACCCGTATATGATTGCCGGCATAAGTGGCGGCCAGGTTGCGCGCTAAACTATTGACACCCCCTTTGGCGGCCGAGTAAGTTGGCAAACCCTTAATCCCAATAGAAGCCAGCAGGGAGGAAATGACCACTATCGACCCCCGATCCTGTTTGAGCATCTGTTGTATGCTGTGTTTGGCCACCCACATAAATCCCTTGAGGTTGATATCTATCTGCTGATCCCAGGTCTCTTCCGCCATTTCGACCAGCCGTTCATTGCGGCGTGTTATCCCGGCGCTATGTACCAAAATGTCAAGCCGGCCACAAGAGTCCACAACGCGTTTGACCATGTTCATGACATCCGCTTCTTGGGAAACATCTCCCTGTAAATAGCCGGCCTGGCATCCATTTTGGCGGATCAATTGGATCGTTTCTTGCAAAGGTCCTTTACGCCTACCTGCGATCATCACCTGTGCCCCTTCGCGAGCAAAAAGAAGAGCTGTTGTCCGACCAATTCCAGAACCACCACCGGTAATTAATACTGATTTTTGATCTAAACGGTGCATAAACAATCCTTAATACGCATTAACCGAAAATCCACCGTCAGCAAAGATTACCTGTCCCGTAACGAATCGGGTCTGGTCGGTGCAAAGCATAACCACGACATCGGCAATATCGGTCATCTCCGCCAGGCGACTCATAGGAATTTGCCTTCTAATCGCTTCCAGATCGACAAGTTCCCGGTCTCCAGCAGTCAGAACTCCCTCAGTTGCGGTATAGCCGGGTGCCACAGCATTGACCCTGATGTTATGCTCAGCTAAGGTCACTGCCAACCCACGCGTGAGTCCATTAACGGCCGCTTTCGTCGCCCCATAAGCAACCAGGTCAGGTTCGGCGCACCTGGAGGCGATGCTGCTCATATTAACAATCACGCCTGCTTTATCCTGGGCTATCAGCCGGCGGGCAAAAGATTGTGCGCAGTAGAAGTAGCCGAACAAATTCACCTCAAAAGAACGTTTTAATTGATATGGAGTGGTATCTACTACCTTGCTGGTCACAAAATAGCTGGCATTATTTACCAATATATCCAGCCCCCCTAATTTTTCCTCGATTGTTTGAATGAAGAGGTTGCACTGTGCCGGGTCAGAAATATCTCCTTGCAGGGCGATAACCCTGTTTCCTGTATCTTCTGACAATTGCGTGGCTGTTTGTCCGGCTAATTCGATATTTAAATCGACAATGGCCACCTGCGCTCCTTTCCAGGAAAGCGCGGTTGCAGTCGCTTTTCCGATACCTTGAGCGGCGCCGGTTACAATGGCGACTTTATCTGCTAACTCGGACACACTATCTCAGTAATCTACCCGGCCGTCGTCGTGCCATTTTCCGATAGCTTGATTCTGTATCCAGCCAAAAAACTGGAAAACGGCCACGCCCAGTAAGGAGGACATGATGATGGCGGCGAGAAGCTGCTCCCCCATGAGCCGGTTGGCATACCGTTGGAGCAGTTGGCCAATGCCGGGGTCGCCACGGCCGAAGAAAAAGTCACCGACAATGGCGCCAACGACAGATAGGCCGGCTGAAATACGCAGCCCGGCG
>JANQGC010000347.1 GCA_028277515.1 Anaerolineae bacterium | reverse complement strand
ATGCGGTGGGGATAGTCGGGGTTGCCGTTGTGGGGGGCTTTGGTGGTGCTGGTGTTCAACAGCAGCCGCTCTGAGGACATGTCCGGGGAGATGGCCAGGCTGATTTCCGGATGCTTTTCCATCATCGGAATCTGTGCTTCAGTCAGGTCCCAGACATAGTCGATGTCACCAGCCTTGATTTGGGCAAGGCCCACTTCGCGGCTGGGGATGATCTTAAAAAACACCTTATCCAATTTAACCTTGGCTGCATCACGATAGTGGGGATTCCGGACTAGAGTGATATGGTCGCCGGATACCCATTCCTTTACCATGAAGGGGCCGGTTCCGATCGGCTGCCGGTTGAAAGGAGCGTCATTGATGTTGTCCAACTGACCCAGTACGTGCTCCGGCATAATGGGTGAGAAGCGAGTCAAATAGGGCGCGTAGAACTTCTTGTATTTCACGATCGCAGTTAACTCATCCGGTGTCTCCACCGATTCGATAAGAGAATATCCCGCCCGGGTTTTAACCTGGTTCTTGGGATTGACAATGGCCTCCCAGGTAAACTTGATATCTTTGGAGGTGACAGGGTGGCCGTCACTCCATTTGAGTCCCGCTTTCAGCTTGTAGGTGATGGTGAGACCGTCGGGCGATACACCGCCGTTTTCCACTGTGGGAACCTCTTGCACCAAGACCGGTACAAACTCGCCTTTATCGTTAACGTCGATCAGATATTCCGCAAAAGGTTTGGTACAATAGGTGACCACGTAGCCCAATCCAATATGCGGATTTAAGCTGGGCGGTTCCTGATAAATCCCCAAAGTTACCGTGTCTTCGGCCATACCGGCCGCCGGCAGCCATAAGCATACGATTAAAAGTAATATCGCAATCTTGGCTTTTTTAAACATTGACCGCTCCTTTAAAGAATGGCAATACGGGTAGACGTTTAATCCCTTTTAAACGAATTTCCGGATAGGGCTGGCATCACCTCGCTTTCATTCCTGGATTCATTGGCAACCAAGCCATCGCCTCAGGCAGTGTTTGTCCTCGAGTGTCGGTGGTCATGGAACGATCGGGACATGCCAGTCAGCCAGCGGCCCCGTTCCGCCTAATCAGGTTTATTTAACCACCGCAGCGGGTCTCTATGGCTGGGTGCTTTCTTCAAACTCCGCCTTGGCCGCTGCCATAAGCTCTGGATTGACCAGTAGTTCGGCACCGCACATAGCCAGGGCGGTGACCCCCTGGGCCAAGGCAACGCGTGCCCGCTCCGATATAGCGGCAGCGGCGAACTCGTGAGAGTGTCCGGGCAGCGCCTGCCCCGGTTCGGCGATGCCGAGCCTCGGGTGAATTGCCGGCACCGCCTGGCTGATATTGCCCATATCGGTGGAACCGCCGAATTGTAAGGGATCTTGCGGTCGTACCGTGACCCCCATCTGCTCCATATTTTGAATATAGCGCCCCATGATGACGGAGTTTGATTTCAACGGTTCGTACATATGTTCCTGACCCAGCGTGATGGTTTCGGTCGCACCGGTCGCCAGGGCAGCAGCCCGAACGCAGTTTTTAAATTTCTCTAAAGTGTCGAAGGTTCGCTTATTGGTTGAGGCGCGCACCAAGAACTTGGCGCGGGTATATTCCGGGATAATGTTGGCGGCCACACCGCCATGCGTAATATAACCGTGAATGCGCACGTCATCATGCAACTGCTGGCGCAAAAGGCCTATATTGTTGAACAGTTGTATCATGGCGTCCAGAGCGTTGATCCCATCGTGGGGCCGGCCCGCGACATGGGCCGGACGGCCCTGGAACTCAACAATGCTGCCAACGCAGGAGCGGCTTTGACCGCGGACCTCGTGCAGTTCACTTGGATGTACCATCATTGCCGCGTCGACATCAGCCAGGTATCCTTTTTTTACAAACGGAATTTTGCCGCCAAAGCTCTCTTCGGCAGGGGTTCCCAGAACCACAATGCGACCTTTAAGCGAATCTATTTTGGTCAAAACCATTGCCGTCCCCACTCCGGCAGCCGCGATTAGGTTGTGACCGCAGGCATGGCCCAATTCAGGCAGGGCATCGTATTCCGCCATAAACGCCACACAGGGGGATGGTTTTGAATTCAAGGTGCAAGTGGCGTGAAAAGCGGTGTCAAGGCCGGCGGCACCCCGCTCTACGGTAAATCCGTGAGATTCCAGCAGGTCAGTTAGGTATGCCGAGGCTTTGTGTTCGGCCAGACCGAGTTCCGGGTTTTCATGGATATATACGGCAATATCCCAAATTGTTTGCTCTTGTTTTTTGACTTCAGCAAGGATCTTCTGTCTGGTTTGTGTGAGCATTATTCAGTTTCTTTCCGGTTGCGATGTGAGATCTGGCAGGTCGGCATGGTCATCCCTCCAAAGGTCATGAAACGCTTGTAGGTCATTTGTGCCTAATCGAGTTGGAGCGGTTGATAATATTCTGGGTCACTTTGAGGGCCTGGTATTTGCACCGGTACCGGCAATGAACAGTACGTCCAGACAGTATGATTCAAGTCAACCACAACGACCAACAGTGGATCCACAGACAATCACAACTCAAACATTAGACTCCCTCAATTTGCAGTAAGCACAAGAGTACACCAATATATCGGTCTACCGGTATACCGTTATGCATTACCGTACGAATATCATCATTACTCTGTCAAGCATTAAATTCACCAATAAATCCTCGATTGGTTCCCGATCTATATTCTGATCCGTACCGTCCAGTTAAGTCTTGTCCTTAATTAGCATCAGCTATTGCCTGCCCAATAAATCCAGTTCTTGGACCATCAAGTCAATTAGCCTTGCAATAAAATAAAATCGAAGCCGTGTATTATATTCCCAATATTATAAGCAGGTTGAGGTGCTTTTTGCGTAGGTTGGTGCGGGGGAGCCTAAAAATAAATCTGCCTACTGGAGCTAAACCTAGGTTGTTATTATGGGAGTGTGTCAGATGGAGGGTTGATCAATCCGATCAAAAAGCTTTCCTTTGGATCACATGGATTCGGCTATTTACCTTGTGTGGCTTTAATTATGCTGTTCAAAAGTCTTTTTCCATGTTTTTCTATTAAATTCGTAAGTTCATTTACATCCGAGGCTACAAAGGCTTCATATATTTCTCGATGTTCTTTGGTCGCTGGTTCTGAAGTATCAGTATTTAACATCGCAAAGTGAGTTGTCCAACGAATCTGCTTGGCAACGTTAATATAAATATCATAAAGCTTCTTGTTATTTGCCGATTTTACGAGTAAATTGTGAAACTTATAATTAGTTCCCTGTAAGTTTGTATAATCTTTCGCAGCCAATAATTGATCCATACGATCAACAATTTCTTTTAGGTTTTTCTTTATTCTTTTATTATCTAATTTACAGCCAATTTTCGCTGAATGAACTTCCAGTAATACCTTAACATCATTTAATTCTCTTAATTCTTCACTCTCAAATCTTACAACTTCTCTTCCACGGTAAGTCTTTTTTACAATATTTGATTGTTCTAACCTAATTAATGCTTCACGCACTGGCACCCGGCTTACCCCTATCTCTTTGGCAAGCCTTGCTTCACTGATGCGTTCTCCAGGCAAAATATCCCCGTTTAGGAGAGCTTTTTCAATTATTTCTTCAATCTTATCAATAAGAGTTGTCTTATCATAACTCAGATCTATCTTTAAATTCTTAATCATAACTCTGCTTTCGAGTTGTAATGATCAATAACGTACGTATTGCGCTTCAAAACAGTCAAATCACAAAACTATTATCGCATGTACAATGATTTCATGGTTAATACTATTCATAGCTCACTTAAGTATTAATCCAAAAAAGGCAACAGACTAGATTCTGATTTCAAAATAGTTACATATTACAATTCAGCCATTTTTCACGTCAATGGGTGATGAATTCCGATTAAAGGCACTATCAGGCTATAAAGGCTGGCGGCAAACCGACCAGGATCATCTAGTACAAAGAACCATGAAACTGATTTAGACTATAATCCTTCTTCAACTTGCCTGTCAATACTTACCATCCACGAGTTACGCCAGGTGTGATGGTACACAGAGGAGCTGTTCACCATGGCAGGCTTCATACTGACCAACTCCTCATTACTTCATGGAAAGCAATGCAGGCATACAATTTGTGTTTCAAAATCAGGTATTTTAATCCTCATGAAGACCATACAAATGGTCCATGGAATTACTGACTCAGGCGGTCATCATGGTTGTTTAGGAGGTTTTTCAAGGTGCATACAACTGGTGTGTGCCCTTGGTTTAAAAATGTACCCTGGCGCGTACCTACCGGTCTTTGGTTGTTACATCTGGGCCGACGACAAACAATTGACCTGGAAAAGGGTACAGAGCATTATGTTAAAAATTGCTAGCGATGGCTGTTTCTACACGAGATTTAATATGAACTTATGTAATAAGTAAACTCAGAAGTAATTGGATGTGATTTGCTCATGTAACAAAGCGCATAGTGGAGATCGATTAACCCAATAAAAGCCGAAATGCAGTAAAGAAAATAAACCCATTTATGGAAAAATGGATCTGATGGGTTGCTAAAAATAACACAAGCCAATATCAGCATAAAGCTATACAAAAGCCTATTAAATGCTTACTCATTTTGTCAAAAAAACTTCGTCAGTGATGCCATTGTATGATGTCAAAACTTATAAATAAATAGTGTATGTTAGCATAGGAATTTAAACCTAAAACTCAAACATGATTATTCCATGGGTAGCTTCTAATTGCTTGATAATTTCAAGGTTATGTAGGCGAGGCTTTTAAAGTAATTTATAGTAGCAGGATATTGTGGAGCCAACATATGGTTATGCTCTCTTAGATGTTGGATGACCTTACTGGCTCAGACTGAGCCCTAGAATGGATTTTTCCTTTTTGTCCTTTTCGTATTCAATCATCCTTTTCTTGATACGCTACTTTACGGTTTCCAGGTGAAAGACTAAACCCTCCACCGCGCCTGCAGTATCTCGCGCAGCTATTCGTTCAAAGATTACTTCATGGTCATTTCGGGAGCGGAACAGATTGCCAACGTCTTTACCCAATACAGAGTTGGCCACAGCGATCAGACCCCTATTCATCAGCAGCGAATCGGTCAGGAATTTATTATTGGCCAATCCGGAAAGTATGTTGTGGAATTTGGCATCCTCATTCAAGGCGGCGTCAAAATTATGCTGCTCAATGTATCTCTCTCCCTCAACCAAGGTGTCCCGAAGCTTTTTGATAGTTAAATCATCCATCACTTTCATGGCTTTTTCGATGACCAGTTTTTCTAGATAGATTCGAAATTCAAACAACTGGTCAATTTCATCAATAGTGAATTTTTTTATGATAAAACCCTTTTTGGGCAGGAACTCGATGAAATTACCATCTGCCAGCTGCTGCAGGGCTTCACGGATGGGAGTCCTTGAAACACCGAACTGCTTCTCAATCTCTGCTATGGAATAAATGACATCGGATTTGAGTTTTTTTGAAATATGGCCTCTTTAATTAGGCTACATACTTTATCTTTGAGTGTGGTTTTAGATTGATTTGGAGCCATCTATTTCCTCACTGCGGTCTGGGTGGCAGGTTGATGATTTATTGTGCATAGCGAGAGCGTTGCATAATCCATCGAAGTAGTTTTATAGATATTTATCTGAGATTTATATGGAATCAGCTTTTCATGTTGGTTCTTCGTCATTACATGTGGATTTCCATATTTTCCTGGTCTGGTCCAGGCTGGCTGGAGGCCACCCTCTAGGGCAAGGCCTTGACCAGGCCAGGAAA
>JANQGC010000222.1 GCA_028277515.1 Anaerolineae bacterium | reverse complement strand
GCCTGCCCCTGCTCCGACTCGCGATCGTGATTTTGTGGTCATTGCCACAGATGCCCCACTACCCCCTTTCACCGATTTTGACCATTTTGGTAATGTAGTCGGCTTAAATAATTCGGCTATGGAAGCCATTGCCGCCATCGCCGAATTTGATTATGAATTTGTTGTTACGCCCCATCAGGGTGTGCTCGATCTCCTGGCCGACGGGAGCAGTACCGATTTTGACGCTGTCATGTCCTCCTTATTGCTGCCGGAAGAACCAATGGAGGGGATCCGTTTTAGCGAACCATATTTGGAAATTGGCCAGGTATTAGTCGTTTTAGCCGACGAAAATGAGCTTTCAGGTCCTGGAGACATTCGGCCGGGGATGCTCATCGGTATTCAAGGGGACGGTCAGGCTGAAGTAACCGCAAGAGAGATTTTAAATATCGCCGACGCCGATCTTGTGAGTGATTTTGAAATGCCTGAACAAGTCATTCAGGCTCTGTTGGATGAGACGGTTCGGGCAGTGATTCTAGACAGTCATAGCGCACAATTTTTCGCGGATACGTTTCCCCAACAAATTAAAATCAGTGGCGGCGAAGGCAGAGAAGCCTGGATAGATAGCAAATCATATGGCATCGCGGTCGCCCAGAATAATCAAGAGCTTCTTGGGAGATTGAACCAGGCGATCGCGACATTAAGAGTAGATGGAGTAGTCAATGAGTTTGCCGTAAACTGGTTTGTTACCGATGATCTAACTTTTGAGGCGATTGATCCGGGAGAGTCACGTATAGGCACGCCGGAGGACGAGTTTTTTATTGGCATTTTGGGTCAGTTAGCGGATTTGGACCCGGCTACTTTCAACTTTGATCTCATCAATTGGGAGATTATGATCAACAGTATGAGCGGCCTGTATATGTTTGATGCTAACAATGAGCTGAATCCGGTTTTGGCTCAAGCCATGCCCGCCATTTCTGAAGATAAGCTGGAATATACGATTCAATTGAAGCAAGGTTTGGTTTTTCCGGATGGCAGTGAATTGACGGCCGAAGATGTTCGTTGGTCTGTCATTCGCGCGTCACGATTAGGCAACTATCTCGTCAACGGTATCTTAAGAGATAGCAATGAAGACAATTTTGCTGACGTCGATAGTGTGCAGGTCTTGGACACCTATACCGTCAAATTCATTCTCCAGGCTCCGGCCGCCTATTTCCCCAGTATGCTGGCTACGCCTCCATATTTTCCAATCAGTAGTGAGTGTTATTCGGAAACGGCCGATCCGGCCAGTATCTGTGGTGGCATAGGTCCATATACGATTGCCGGCTGGAACCAGGGAGATCGCCTTCACCTAGAAGCCAATCCGGATTGGCCCGGCGAATCCTCTCCAATTGAAGAAAATATCATCATCCGTTTTTATGACGATCCGGAAGGCATCAGTAAATCTCTGCTGGAATTCGAGTCGATAGACCTGGCCTGGACCGGGCTGCCTTATGCGGAATTTGTGGCTTTACAGAACGCCGCTGCGGAGGAGGGTGGCCAGGAATTAAAAGCCTGGATAGGCCCTGCTGCTTTCAAAAGCTATCTTATTTTTGATCATGGGTCACCCACCTGGAACAACATCAGAACCAGGCAGGCCGCTTCTTATGCCTTAGATCGTGATGCCCTGGTGCAAGGCGTCTTTGAAGCCAATCGGATTCCCTTATTGAGTCCTGTTCCTGACCAGGTTCCGGGTCATGCGGCTACCCTGCCCCAACCAGATCTCGAACAGGTGGCCAGCTTAATGCTTGAGGCAGGCTATACGGCCGAAAACCCCTTGGAGACCACTATTTGGTTCGTGGATGATGGACGCTACAGCGACCGTGAAGAACAATATGTGACAGCTATACGCGACCAGCTAAATGCAACCGGCGTTTTCCGGGTGGGAATTGAGGGTGTTCCCTGGGAACAGTTCCGGGGGCAAATTGCGGAATGCGGCTATGAAACGTATTTGCTCGGCTGGCCTTCACCGGGCAGACCGGTCGAATATCTCGATCCTAGTAGCTGGACGGATTTCTTTATCCAGGAGACGGACAGCATTTTTTGCTCGAATTACGAAAGCGTGGCAATGGACGGTCTGCTGCAGCAGTCGCGTGAGGAAACGGATCCCCAACTACGCCTGGAAATTTATAACCAGATGCAAGCTTTGTGGGCTGACGAACTACCCACTTTAGATTTAACGCAAGAACCCCGACGGGCGCTCTCCCTGGCTAAGGTCGGTAATGTCGCCATAGATGCTATGGGTTTTTTGCATTATGATCTGTTATCCAAAGACTAGCTGCCCAACAGTTTAGAAAAAGGACGCGGACAAGAGCGGATTTACGTCGATAAAAATAATAAATTCAGCGTCATCAGCGTGAATCTGCGTCCAATTAATCTTCTCTTTGAAAAAGTGCCGGGTTACTAGATTCAAAGAGTGAGATCGCGTATCGCTTGACCTGGCCATCAACAATCGTAAAAGCACCTACGGTTGGTTGGGAGCGTTTCTCCAGGGAAATGATCAGTTGCAACAAGTCCGGATAATAGGCCTGGGCGATGTCTGTCTCTGATGGGACATTGGGTCCTCCAGGGTGGGAATGGTAAACCGCCATTAAATCCAGACCTTCTTTTTCAACATGCAGCATGGCGTTTAGCTGCTGGCGGCCGTCCATTTCATAGGCCGTGCGGCTGCTCAACATATTCTCAATCAGGTAAATATGAGATACCCGGCCGTTTTCACCGGCCAGTAAGCCACAGGCTTCAAGAGGAAAAATAGCTTGTACGTGGGCTAACATGGTCAAATAAACAGTGTGTTGAATTTTTATCATGTGAACTGTATGGTGATCGACTTACACTCGATTCTACCCATTGAACGTTCCTATTTTATGCTAATCCGGGAAAAACCTTAAACCGGGTGTTCAGATTTTCACTGTTTGGGTTATACGTTATGTATAGTACAATAGGGTTGGAAAGCACCGGAACCCTTCGTATTCTCCAATGAGAAGGCTTGTTGTGCCGGTGGAAGTGATACTTACAAGATTGAGGAGTAGGCTGAATGTGTTTAAGGAATAACCCCATCCACTGCATCGTGCCCCCTTTCTTACTGCAGGAAATCAATAAAAACGGTACTCCTGCCCAACAGGCACATGCCCGCCAAACGCTGGCCAGTTCTCGCCAGATCCGCACGCAACGAGCGGCAATCAGCGGCGCCACTGGATTTATTGAGGATGATGATGCCTTTACCACGATTAAAGAGCGTCTTGTTTATGATGCTAAACAAGGCTCCCTGCTTCCAGGCATATTAGTACGTGGTGAAGGAGACCCGCCGACGAATGACATTGCTGTTGATGAGGCGTATGATGGGGCGGGGGCTACTTACGACTTGTTTCAAGAGGTTTACGGCCGAAATTCCATCGACGATCGCGGGATGGTGATAGAATCCACCGTGCATTACCGCCTGGGATATGACAATGCCTTTTGGAACGGCCGGCAAATGATCTATGGTGATGGGGACGAGGATTTGCCTGAAGATCAGCGTTTGTTCAATCGCTTCACCATTTCTCCCGATGTAATCGCCCATGAATTAACACACGGTATCACCCAATTTGAAGCCGGCCTCTTGTATCGCGACCAACCGGGCGCTTTGAATGAATCCATCTCCGATGTGTTTGGCGCTCTATGCAACCAATACAAACTTCAAGAAACGGCCGAGGAATCGGATTGGTTAATAGGCAAAGGTCTTTTTACGGAGAATGTGAATGGGCAGGCCATCCGTTCCATGAAAGAGCCGGGAACAGCCTATAATGATCCGGTGATTGGTAAGGATATCCAACCCGGCCATATGCGCGATTTTGTCAAAACAATTGAAGACAGCGGGGGCGTGCACATCAATTCCGGCATTCCCAACCATGCTTTTTATGTGGTTTCTATCGAAATTGGTGGCTATGCCTGGGAAAAAGCGGGCAGAATCTGGTATGTTGCGCTGACCGATAAATTATCCGGCGACTCCGATTTTCAGGATGCCGCGAACTTGACTTACGAGACGGCGGGCGAGCTTTATGGCAAAAACAGTCTCGAACAACAGGCTGTGCTTACCGGTTGGGCTGAAGTGGGAATTACGGTTGATATCGGACTGGGAAATGGCGATGATGATGAGGATGATTCAAGCGATTCCGGCTGTTTTCAATCTTTACTGAAAACGAAACCGGTCCGCTGGTTGTTAGGAAAATCTTGAGGGTCGAGTCCGCCAATATTTGGCATTAATTAGTGAAGTGAGGTGATGGTTGCAAATATATTTCTCGCGCAGCGGTGGGTTTATGGGCTTAAAATTAAAGACGGCCGTCGATACACAAAATCTACCTTACCAGGAAGCCGCAGAATGGGAACGCGTCTTGACAACGGACCAATTCCTGGATCTGCCATCTGTCCTAGAAGGTCGTTGTGGCCCTGATGAATTTAGTTATGAATTGACCGTCGTCGATGATAACTGGCAGCATACGGCCGTTTTCACCGACGCCCAGGTCACCGGGGAAATGCAGGCGGTCATTCGCCGGCTAACCAGCATGGCCCGCAGCGGCTCCGATCAAGGCAACTCATTCTCTGATTGATTCCTGTAAATAACGCCTTGCCTTAGACAACTGCTCTTGCAATGCTTGCGGCGCCGTGCCGCCGGTTGAGCTGCGCTGGCCTAATGCTTGCTCAAACTGCATGACTTCAACAATTCCGGCTTCAAACGAGTCACTGATCGACTGTAAATCTGCAATCGTTAAATCGGTTAATTCAAGACCTCTTTCCTCCGCCAGGTTGACCGCCCTGCCTACCAATCCATGAGCTTCACGAAAAGGAAGACCCTGTTTTACCAGGTAATCAGCCATTTCCGTGGCTAAAAGGCCTGGCTCAAGCTGCCGGGCAATGTGTTGTGGTTGAAGTTCCAGGGTCTGAATTAAGCCGGACATCACCGGTAGGGTGATGCTTAAGGTGTCAAAAGCGTCGAAAACAGGTTCTTTATCTTCTTGTAAATCTTTGTCATAGGTTGAGGGCAGCCCTTTCAGTGTGGCCAGAAAACCGGTGAGATTGCCGATCAATCGCCCGCTTTTCCCCCTGGTCAGTTCCAGGGTGTCGGGATTCTTTTTCTGCGGCATGATGCTTGAACCGGTGCTGAAGCCGTCATCCAGCCGGATGAAAGCGAACTCCGCGCTGTTAAAGATGATAAGTTGTTCGGATAAGCGAGCAAGGTGAACGCTGGTCATGGCGGCAGTATAGAGGAAATCGGCCGCAAAATCACGGTCGGAAACCGCGTCGATGCTGTTTTCGCTTATTTGCTCGAATCCCAATTGGTCGGCAAGAAATTGACGGTCAATATTAAATGCGGTCCCCGCCAGGGCGGCCGAGCCTAATGGTAAGGTGGATGCGCTTCGACGCACCCCCAGCCAGCGCTGCCGGTCGCGGACTAAAGGCCAAAAAAAAGAAAGAAGCCAATGACCCCAGGTCACCGGCTGGGCGTGCTGCAGATGGGTATAGCCGGGTATGGGCAGATTCAGGTGCTGTGCTGCATGGTCGACCAGCGCATTTTGTAAATCGACGATATGGGAAAGCAGCGAATCACAGGCACGCATGACCCACAGCCGGAAATCGGTGGCGACTTGATCGTTGCGGCTGCGCCCCGTGTGCAGCTTGCCGCCCAGTGGTCCAATCAGTTCGGTTAAGCGACGCTCAACGGCCGTGTGAATATCTTCGTCGGCCGGATCAAATTGGAAGGTTTCTTTTTCAAATTCCAGGCGTATTTGTCCCAGTCCTTCGATGATAGCTTGAAATTCTGCATCTGTCAGGATGCCTGATTTTTGCAGACCCTTTGCCCAGGCGATGCTGCCGCTGATGTCCTCATCGTAAAGACGTTTGTCAAAATGAATGCTGGCGTTGAATTGGTGCACCAGTTCATCCGTCTTTCCGCTAAAACGGCCGCCCCATAATTTGCTCATAATAACTTTCTCCAGCTTTTTCTGTAAAGCCAGGGTTGAATAACCACTAAAGTGGCTACTACCAGCCTTTACTAATTAATCCGATTACACGAATAAGTGCGCATCCTTAGATGCGCGGCTTTTCTAAACCGGCATCCAGGATGCCTACTTACAGGATGACCGCAATAATTTTTAATCGCCGACAGGCGTGACGAACCGATTCTATCAGACTGGTGCTACACGGTACCAATAGCGGTAGCATTCCTGAAAACCCATTCGAGAGTAAAGCCTATTGGCTGCGTCATTATTTTCCATGACCTGCAAATATGCGCAGCGCGCGCCGTTATGCTGTCCCCAGGATATAAGGCTCTGGGTCAGAATTGTTCCATACCCTTTTCGCCGTTGGTCATCGGCCGTGACGATATCGAACAAGCCCAGGTATTGATCTTCAATCACCCCCAGCCCGCAGGCTACAATTTCATTTTCGACCGTTAAAATCACTGCCCCAACCTGGCCGGTAATTTTGTTCAGCATCTTTTCGTGGGTTTGGTCATCCTTGCGCTGTTTGTTCAACTGGTGGAAGGCGTTCAGCCAGGCTCGAATCCCTTCTTGCCCAACCAGAACAGCGGCATGGGGCGAAAAATTGAATGATGCATCACGTAGATCAAGAAACTGAACTTGCGTGCTGTCAATATGCTCGTAATGCTTTGCTGCTAACGTTTCGTCCAGGATTTTCGTATCCAGGAATGAGGGCAGGCGAAAAACAGGCTGCATATTCCGTTGTCTATAGAACATTTCGCAATAAGTGATCTTCTCCAACATTCCGATTGTTCCCGGAAATAAGGGCGTCACAGAATTAGCGCGTTTGGTATAGCCGTTGGCCAAGCGTAAGAGCCAACCATCATACAGCAAGGTATTCAGAGCAGGCCAGGCGTTTAGGGCTGCCTCTTCAATGCGCTGACATGCGGTTGTCGAGGATTGTATGCCGGTGTCCATTTGGGTTAGGCCGGTTTTTCCCACTTATGTGCGGTAGTCGGCGTTGATTGAGACATAATCATGGGTGAGATCGCTGGTCCACATCACGGCCGATCCCTGGCCGGCCCCCAAATCGAGCGAAATTTTGAACGCCGGTTCGGCAAAGATAGCCGCCGCATCTTCTTCCTGGTATTCCACCGGTGTACCCTGGGCAACCAACCGCAATTCATTTGCTCGTTCAAGACCGATAGATAATGCTGTTTTATGCTGGTCGAAAGTCACGCCTGCACGGCCGGCCGCGGCCAAAATCCGACCCCAGTTGGCATCGCTGCCGGCAAAAGCGGTTTTCACCAGCGGTGAGGTGGCGATGGTGTTCGCTACCTGGTGTGCCGCAGCATCATCAGGTGCGCCGCTGACCTGGATTTCCACAAATTTACTCGCCCCTTCACCATCTTCGACGATCATCCTGGCCAACTGCCGGCAAATATCATTTAAGCCGGATTGAAAACTGGTGATACTCTGCTCGCCAGCAACGGAACCATGGCTCAGCCCATTGGCTAAAAGCAATACCGTGTCGTTGGTGCTTGTGTCGCCGTCTATGGTGATGCGGTTGAAACTTTGATTTACAGCGATATGCAACATCTTATCCAGCAGTCCCGGCCCTATCTGCGCATCAGTTGTTAGTACGCCCAGGAGCGTGGCCATGTCAGGATGGATCATCCCTGACCCTTTGGCCATGCCGCCAATGGTGACGACCCCGCCGGGCAGTTCGATCTCCAACGCCGCGTGCTTGGCATAGGTATCGGTGGTCATGATCGCTTCGGCCGCCTGGCTTCCATTGTCTTTAGAAAGATTGCTCGCCGCTTCGGTGATGCCCGCCTGTACATTGATCATAGGCAGT